>NZ_BAAAHG010000015.1:0-120830 GCF_039525155.1 Streptomyces thermoalcalitolerans
AGCGCCAGGGCCGCGGCGGCTCGCGCCAGGCCCCCGCGCCCGTGAACAGCGCGATGGCCGACGCCCTGCGCCGCGCGGGCCTGCTGGGTCCGAAGAACTAGGTGTGCCGTCCCGGGACGTTGGTGACACACGGGCCGGGTGCCTGAACGGGTGAGGGCCTTCTGGGGTCGGTGTGGACTGCGACATCCACGCCCGACCGCAGGAGGCCCTCGTGTCCCACCGCAACGCCCCGCTGCCCCCGACCGGCAGGCCGCGTCCGGCCCGGTGTGTCGTGGACGCCGGCCTCGTGCATCTGGCCTCGTGCATCCGATCGCCCTCGCGGTGACACTGGCCCTGGCCGTCCAACTGCTGCCCGGGAAAGGCCCGGAGCATGTGGCGTAACCGTATGCCCGCACGAACCGGCGGACAGGACAGGCCGGCGCCAGTCAGCGGAGCGCTCCCGTCAGGAAGCCGTCCAGTGCCCGACGAGCTCACCGGGCGCCGACTCGTCCTTGTTCACGGCCTGGTAGTAGGAATGCAGAACCGTCGCCGTGCGTGTGTCGGCGGGATAGAACGTCTCAATGGTCAGTTCGGCCAAGGTGATGTCGACGGGTGCCGCGAACATGGTCAGGGCGCTGAAGAAACTGAGCTCGCTTCCCAGCGCCTTGATGCGCAGGGGAATCGCGATCTGCCGGCCGTCCGCGTGCTCCGGATCGACGCTCTGTTCCGGGTCGGCCATGCCCTGGGGATACCGGTAGGCGCTGACCTCGTCGTAAAGGGACAGCAGGCACTCGTCGTTGGTGAACGCGGCGTCCCGGCGCAGCCTGCCGAGCAGATGCATGCGCCATTCGGCGAAGTTGAGGATTCTGGGGGCCAGCCCCTCCGGGTGCAGGGCCAGCCGCATGACGTTGACCGGCGGCCTCAGCAACTCCGCGGAAACGCCGTCCAGGAGCGCCATGGCGGACCTGTTGGCCCGTCGCAGGTTCGAGGCCGAGTCGAGGACCACAGCGGGGTACGGGTCGTGCCCCGCCAACAGGCGGTTGATGGCCTCGTTGGCCCGGTCCATCTGCGCCTCGCTGATGGGCGTCTCCTCGTAGGCGGGCGCGTAACCCGCGGCCATCAGTAAGGAGTTGCGCTGACGCATGGGCACGTCGAGCTGCTCGGCGAGCCGGAGCACGAGTTCCCGGCTGGGCACCGCGCGCCCTGTCTCGACGAAGCTGAGATGGCGGCTGGATATGTTCGCCTGAAGTGCGAGCGCAAGTTGGCTCAGGTTGCGCCTCTTGCGCCACTCCCGGAGCATCGGCCCGATGCCCTGGGATCTGATTTGCCTCCGCATTTGCTCATACTAGGCCGTCCGGTGATCCGCATCCGGAAACCGAACGGGAAGACGCCCGCGACATGGCTGAAACGCTGCGCTTCGCGTATCCGGATCTCACCATTCCAGGATGGATGGAAATGCCTTCGGGGTTTTGACGGGCCCAGTCCGTTCGAAGAGGCGACGCTGCGATACAGCGCCCTTCGACCAGGTCGGTTCCGTATCAGGAAGGCATCAGCCCGCGCTGCCGGAATCGAGCTCGAGCACGTCGCACGCCCCTGGCTGCGCCGCCTGTGTCCGCGGCCTCTCTCCGCCTTCCAAGGACGCTGAATCCCGGAAGGAAGACCCGAACCGTGGAATCCCCTACCCGGGTCTCCGAGTAAGCGGGTTGTGAAGCATCGCATGCATCCCGGCCAAGTTTTCCGGACTACTCCTCGTACATTGCCGACCGTGAGATGGCATCTGCAATGCACATCCATACGGTCAAGACATCCGCCATACTGGACAACGCCTTCAGGCTCCTGACATTTGAACGCAAACTGGAACGCGGCTCGGCGGACCCCGCCGACGCCGAGGACTTCGCCATGGGACGCCGCGCCCTGGCCGAGCGGCAGGCGGCCGTCCGGCCCACCCGGGCACACGCAGAAGAGGAACCGGACCACCGCCCGGCACGACGGTGGTCCGGTTCCTCGCGGGGGATGACGTGCTGTGCCTCTGACCGCCGGGGCACAGCACGTCAAATACGACGCAGACCCACGTACTGGACGGCCCCCATGGCGCCCACGACCAGACCCTGCAGCACGATCCACGCCGTGCCGACAGCCGTGCCGCTCAGTGCGTCGGTGACGGCCGTCAGGATGCTGGCCACGGCCCACAGGGCGTTCAGGGTGATCACGACGCCGACGGCGCCACGGCTGATGGGCTCCCGCCTGAGGACGGACAGGAGCCACAGCGCGTACACCGTGAGGAACGCGCCGATGGGGTACTGCACCGAACGCTCCACTCCCAGGACCGAGTCCAGGACGGTGGCCAGTGCGAGATAGCCGAGGCCGTTGACGCCGGTGAGAACCACGTCGACCGCCAGGGCCAGGCGCAGCAATCCGTCAGGGCGGGCGCTGTTCCTCACCGGTGCGGTGTCCGCGGTCCGGGGTGATGTCATGGTGCCTTCCTTTCGTTGTACGCATGCCGTTGTCCAGGGCGTGCGCTGAGCGGATGCGAAGAGACGGGAGCGGCCCGCCAGTACGTGCCCCGGGAGTCGGGGACGGCCCGGTCGTGACGTCCGCGGGCAGGAATGACTCCAGGGCGATTCGGTCGAGTGAGCCACGGTCGAGGCGGGGCGAGGGACTGCCGGGCCGTCCGCCGAAGGACGTGACCACACGGAGGAAGTCCAGGCGGTGCCCGTTCCACCACAGTCCGACCGACGGGCACTGGGGTGGCGCCGCACCGGCCGGGATGGGAGCCTCACCGGCCATCATCGAACAGCCGCGCAGATCGGCCTCCAGCCATCGCGGCCGTCGATCCGAGGTGAGGGCACGCCCCTGCCGCAGCGACCACAGTATGTGGCCCCTCACCAGTCCGGGATCGGTGAGAGAGGGGACCGGCCCTTCTGGGTGGAAAACGATGCGGAGGAAATCGGCGGGCGGCGCCGGCAGCGGAGGACCACCGGGGTACCACCGCAGCCGGGCAGTGCCGGACGGATCGACGCCCTCGAAATCCCCGTCATTGATGCGTCGGCACCCTTTCAACCGAATAACCCCCGCTCGCGAGAAGCGCTGTTTCACCTCGCGACCGTAACGATGAGCCTGAGGGCCCTCAATTACCTGCCAGGTAATGGGGAACTGAAGGAGACCGCGATTCGGCAGTGGGTTTCGGTCACCATCGGTGCAGCCGTTCGCCCGTAAGGTCCCCCTGTCTCGTCTGCCAGGACAAGGCCCGGTTCTTCCGCGGTGACGTCCCGGCGGACGAAGTCCGGGTCGGCCGGCCTGGTCGGCGACTGGTGACGCTTGCCCTCCGGCCGGCCGACCAGAGCTCGGCCATCAGCTTCGCGACAGTGTTCACCGACCCTGCCGGCCCCGGCGTTTCCGCTGGTGACAGGGTCTTTGGGCACCTGATGTGCGGTGCCCCGGCAGGATTCGAACCTGCGCACACGGCTCCGGAGACCAGATGAACGCACAGGGTGTCGGGCACGCTGACCTGCGAGGAAGCGGGGTAGGGGTGTCGCTCCTCTCAAGATCATTACGCCCCTATTACGTGGATGCCCTGTCCAGGGGTGTGGCTGCGCCGTATCGTCGGAGGCATGATCTCGGGCAGCGGCGGGGAACCGGTCGGCGGCGGTACGGAGTTCACGGCGGAGGGCGTGGCAGCTGTCCTGCGCAAGGCGTGTGAGACAGCCGGACTGGATGCCGACGGGGCGGAGCTGCTGCGGCTCGGCTCCAATGCTGTGTACCGGCTGGCGTCCTTACCGATCATTGTCCGCATCGCTCGTGACCCCAGTGTGCTGCCGGAGATGGAGCGCGCCGTAGGCGTGGCCCGTTGGCTGCAGATGGTCGACTTTCCGGCCACTCGGGTGCCGGCCGGGATTGCTCAGCCCGTCGTCGTGCGCGGCCTGGTGGTGACCTTCTGGGAGAGCGTTCAGGAGCGCGAGGAGTACGCGACGGTCGGTGAGCTGGCTGACTTGCTCCGCCGGCTGCACTGGCTGGAGGAACCCACGTCACTGGGCCTTCCGTACTTCAATCCCATGGCCAAGCTCTCGGCCTCACTGGACGGTCTGAATGCCGTCTCCGAGGAGGACCGGTCCTTTCTGGAGGAACGGGCGGCCAAGCTCGCCAAGGAGTACGACCGACTGGACTTCGTGCTTCCCTTCGGGATGATCCACGGAGATGCCAGTATCGGAAACATCCTCCGCCACCGGGACGGTCATGCTGTCCTTATCGACCTCGACGGATTCGCTCTCGCTCCGCGTGAGTGGGACCTGATCCAGACAGCGCTCTTCTACGACCGGTACGGCTGGCACACCCAAGCGGGGTACGCCGAGTTCGTCCACCGATACGGGTTCGACCTCATGAACTGGCCCGGATACGAGACGCTGGCCGACCTGCGAGAGCTGATGATGGTGGCGTGGCTCGGCCACCAGGTCGGCGTGAGCGAGCGCTCCGCCGCCGAGTTCGCCCGGCGGGTCCGCTCCCTGCGGACAGGCGAGGGACGTGAGGAGTGGAGTCCCTTCTAAGAGGGGCGGTCGTCCTCTGCTGAGGTCAGTAGCTCTTGGTCAGCCCCACTGCTCCGCAGCGATCCACAACCTGTGTTCGCGGGCCTGCTCTGCAAACTCACGCGCTGCGCTGCTTTTGCCGACCGTGCTGAGGTTTCGGCGGAACTCCGCGAGGTAGCTGATGCATCGCGCCGACTTGAGCTGTTCTCCGAGATCCAGCGCGTCGAGTGCTACGCGGCATGCTTCCTCGACGTCCCCGGCCCGCAAGTGGGCGTCGGCCAGGACCATGGTGGCGAAGAAGTCGCTTCGCACGTGGCTGCCGCTCATGGCGTTCTCGGCGTGGGCGACGGCTCGACGGGCGCTGTTGACGTCACGGAAACAGTGGGCGGCCTCGGCGGCAAGCTCGACTTCGTCGAAGTAGCTGATCCACTCCGGCTCGTCCTCGTTGTTCCGGCTTTCGAGAGCCTTGGTCGCCACGCTCAGAGCAGCCTCGCAGGCAACGACGTCGCCGGTACGCGCAAGGGCACGGGCCTCCATCGCGTGGAACTGTGCACGCAATGTCGGCGTGGCTACCGGAGAGATGCCCATGAGAGCGGCACGGGCGAGAGTAACTGCCTGGGGGTACCGCCCCAGAAAAGTCGCCTGATGGCTCATCGCTGACAGGATGCTGCCCGCGAGTCGGCGGTCGTTGGCGTCCTGGGCGAGCCGGAGGGCCTGGAGGAAGTACCGCTGGGCGAGTCCGTGGTGACAGGCGTCGTAGGACATCCAGCCGGCAAGGAGGGTCGCTTCTGCCACGGCAGAGAACAAGGCTCGGCCCACCTGCTCGGTGTACCGGCCCCGCAGGAGCGGAGCCACATCGTTGTTGAGGTACTGGATCACCGAGTGACGCGCATGATCCCCGCCGAACTGATCGTCAAGCTGAGCGAACATGTCCGTCGTGGTCTTCACGGCTGCCACGTCGCCGAGACCGACCCGGACGCCCTCGGTACGCGGCCGCGGGATGCCCGGCTCGGGCGCAACCAACCACCGAAGGGATGCCTCGTTCCATGCGGGCTCGGACGGCTCCGCCGTGAGCAACGGGTCGTACCGGTTCAGATCAGCACGCCACAGCTGGCCAACTGTCCGGATGGCATCGTCCGGGCTGGCGGGACAGGCAGCATCGAGCCGAGCGACGTCCTTGGGCTCCCCGCGCCTCAATCCAAGCTCGACCGCGCTGGTGCCGAAAGCGTCACACAGAAGCGGGCCGTAGAAATCGTCCGGGGTGCTGTGACCGTTTTCCCAACTGGCAATACGTCGCTTCACGCTGGCATCCGACGGGAGCTGGTGGCCGCGCTGGGCGGCGAACCGGCGAAGCTCCCTCACCAGTCGTGGCTGACTCCAGCCCCGGCTCATGCGAGCCTCACGTAAGCGGACACTGGTCGGCTTCAAGGCGGCTCTTCACTCCCTGCACGATGCCGGTGCGACAGCTCGAGGGATTCTGTCACTGAATGTACGCGCTGGTCAGCGCTCCGTGTAGGAAATAACCGGAGATCGCCTGCAAGAAATGGGGAGGGCGGGGGATGACGTGCCATGCGTGGACGCGTCATCCCCTGTCACCCCTCGTCATCTGCCCTGGCCAGGGGCCGGACCGTGAGTCTGGACATACGGCGGCATCGGGGCCGCCGCAGTCCGACTGAAGGTGAGACGACGTGCAGAGGATGACCAGGCGGGGCATGGAATGGCTGTCTCAGGCGGCGGACGATCCGGCACAGTGCCTACAGGTTTGGGCGGACGACCCGCGGATGCCCTGCCTGCTGGCGACGGGCCGCCTCTTCGACGTAGTGAGCGTGGAACAGCGCCTCGGCCTGGAGATGTTCGACCGGCTCCTGCGCAGTGGCTTGCCGTTCGGGCCTTCCCTCATCGACCGCAAGGCGCAGCGCGTCGGATTCTTCCTCGGCTCGCAGAGCCGCGAGACCTTCACGCACTACCTTGAACGCGAAACATCCTCCCCGCCGCCGTACCGCTACCTCGGTGAAGGCTCCGCCGTCGTAGTGCCTGGCCCCATTCCGCTGTCCGGCGACCGCTACCAGTGGCTCCGCGCGCCGATGCGACGGCCGGCGGCCAACTCGCTGAGGCCGGTCGCCCTCGCGACCGCGCTGGTGGCCTCCGCGGAGCTTCTGGCGAGGATCGACCGCTTCGACGAGCAGTACCCGACGCCGTACGCGGCGGTCGTTGCGCTCCCCGAGGAAACGACCACCGATGCGGGATGAGCTGACCAGTGGGCGCGATGCTGCCACGTGGTCGCCTCTCGACAGCGACGGATGGTACGCGGCCCGGAACGCGACCACCGCACTGCGGGACGCCCTTGTATGCGCAGGCTTGGAAAAGGACTTTCCGTACCTGCGCGCGGACTTGAACGCCTTCGGACATGGCCTCGTCGAACTGGGCCGGGTGGCCCCCGACACGGCCGAACGCCTCGCAGAACTTCTCCGCCTGGCGCTGGCAAGTGGCTTCGGCCCGGACCGTGGCGACCTCGGGCACGCACCGACCACCGCCAATGAACCCAAGGGAAGGACCTGACAGCATGACCGACCGGCGAGGAGTGGTGGCCAAACGCGCAGAGGACTTGTTGCCCGGTGCGCCCTACGTCCGCGGCTGGAACCGAGCACGACGAAGCGCTGGCATTTTGGCCGACCAGCTGGTGCTACTCGGGCTGGACTCCGACTTTCCCGGCCTGGCGGCCGACGTGAACGTCTTTGGTGACGGCTTGGTGCAGCTCGGGACCGTACGCCCCGAAGCAGCTGAACTGCTGGCCAAGCTGATCAAGGCAGGACTGGAAGCAGAGCTACGGGGCACGGTGGTTGGATCGCCCATGACCACCAGGCATGAAGCGCCTGCGGCCTGAATCGCTTCTCGGGCACCGGCTGGGTGCGATTCGAGCACAAGGGGTTCTTCGCTGCCCTGGCGCACGCTGGTGAGTTCCCCGGCCTGCCGATCGGCTGGGACCGGCGCCCCAGCGCCGCAGCCCGGACGAAGCGGCAGGCCGGTGGACAACATCAGCTTGGGAAGCTCGGGTTATCTATGGGCGGTTGCTGGGCTGACCTGTGATGGAGCAGCTACGGGGACTTATCGACCGGCGACCTGGTCCCCGCCGTTCCCCGTGGTTCCCCGCACGATCTGGCACGGTTTTGGCACGACCTCTTCGTCCCGAACTCTCGGCTGGGCGGCCATTAAAGAGGCTGGGCTGGTCAATCGGTCGTAGACGACTGCTGAGGGTCAACTGCGGGCGATGAGGTTGCGGTACTTCTCTGCTGTACGGCTTGGGCGGCTCGGTGGGCACGAGCAAGGTTGTTGCGGCTGGTCAGGGTCTGGGGGTGGGTGTCGCCGAGGACCTGCTCGCGCTGGGCGAGGGTGGTCTCGTACAGCGGGATGGCCCGCTCCAGGTCCCCCACCGCCTGGTAGGCGTAGGCGAGGTTGTTGCGGCTGGTCAGGGTGTCGGGGTGGGTGTCGCCCAGCACCTGCTCGCACTGGGCGAGGGTGGCCTCGTACAGCGGGATGGCCCGCTCCAGGTCCCCCACCGACTCGTAGGCGCCGGCGAGGTTGTTGCGGCTGGTCAGGGTGTCGGGGTGGGTGTCGCCCAGGACCTGCTCGCACTGGGCGAGGGCGGCCTCGTACAGGGGGATGGTGTGGGCATCGCGTCCCTGGCGGTCCAGGTAGTCTGCGGCGGCGTGGTAGACGTCGGCGGTGGCGGTCGATGCCGGACAGTGGGGCGGTGTGGATTCGGCGACGGCGATCACATGGGGCAGAAGCCGTTCCCACTGAGAGGTGTCGGTGTCCTCGTCGGGTGTGGCGTGCTGGATGAGGTGTTCGGCCTCCTGCCGACCCGGTGGGTAGCCGTCGGAGCTGGCGGGCTGGTAACGCAGGACGGTCTGCACCAGGCGGTGGACGCTGACGCTCTGCCGGTCGGCGCTGAACGAGATCATGTTGTAGGCGTGCAGCGCGCCCAGGGCCTCGCCGAGAGCGAGCGGGTCGGGGCAGAGCGGAGCGAGCAGGCTGCGGGGGATGTCGTCGGGCGCGAGCCAGGCCATGGCGTTCAGCAGGGTGACGGCCCGCGGGTTGCGGCGTTCGACGGCGGCCAGGGTGTGGCGCCAGATCCGGGCGATGGTGCGCTCAGGGTCGATCCCGCCCGCGGCGGTGTCCATGACCTGCCCGAGCATCTGCCGGTAGTCGGCCAGCGAGGTGCCGGTTTCGTACAGGTAGGCACCCGCCTGCTCCAGCGCCAGCGGCAGATGACCAAGATCGGCAGCCAGAGCCGCGGCATCGCTGCGCTGCTTCGATGTAGGGGTGTGTTCTGGGCCGAAGGCAAGGGTGCACAGCAGATCCACGGCCGCCTCAGGATCGAGCAGGCCGAGAGCCATGGTGGGGGCGATTTTGTGCCAGCCGGTGGCGATGCGGCTGGTGGCCAGATGGTGTCCGTCCGGCAGCGTGCCCAGATAGTGGCGCAGGTCGGCAGGATCTTCGACGTTGTCGAAGATGAGCAGCCAGCCGGGATGCCACTGCAGCCACAGGATCGCCCACGCCGCCCGCTCCTGCACACCCACCGTGGCCGCCCACTGCGGGCACAGCCGCATGGCGAGGCCGGCCAGGCCGGTGACGATCTGCTCGCTGCTGGAGGCGTTGATCCACCACACCAGCATGTACGTATGCCGATAGGCGTGGGCGTAGTGCAGGGCGAGCGTGCTCTTGCCGATCCCACCCAGCCCGTGGACCGCCCGCACCCCGGAGACCTGGGTGACCGCGGCCTCCCCCTGATCCGTCAACAGCCGACGCAGCTTGGCCAGCTCGTCCTGGCGTCCGACGAACTGCCCGGATGCGGACCCAGGCAGGTTCACAGCCCCCGGCGGCGCCTCCACCTCCCGGGCCCAGCGCACCGCCTCGGTCGGCAGCATCACCACCCGGGCGCCATCCCCAGTGATCGCCACACCGACATTGCCGCCCACCGCCATGGATCGGACACCTGTCGCCTGCGGTCCCATGTCCCTGGGCATGCTGCTGTTGGTCATGGCTGGATCGTCGTGTGGTCTCCGGTGATGGCCGTGGTGATGGTCTTGGCGGCAATCGACCGCTCACCCGAGGCCGTCACATGCACCGTCTCACCAGAAGCGGGCAGCAGCCGGGCCAGCTCGGCCCGCAACTCGGCATCCTCACGCAAGGCGCGCTTGATCTGCTGGCGCACCGCGGCCGCCGCATCCTCATCCTCCGGCGCTTCGGCCGCGTCCTGGACCGCGGCCTCCAGCTCCGCCCGCCCCCGCTCGTCCCGGCGGCGCCACACCGCCTGCAGGATTCGCCGCCCCAGATTCGCTGTGGCATCCACGGCTGCGTTCTCCGCCCGGGAGAACACCGCCACCCCGTACGCACTCACTGCAGTCGAGAGATACGGTGCCGCCTGCTGCACCAACTGAACGATCTCAGCGCTCACATGATCCCCCATCAGTCGCGGCTCAGGATGACCAGCCTAGGGACACAATCCCTGCTCATACAGCCCAAACACCCAAACCACCCCGAGCAGTTCCACTGCCAGCCGGAAAACTCTCAGCACCTTCTTGATGCCGTAGTCCGGGCCTTGGCCAAGGTGCTCAGAAGAGCGGCGTGCAAGCCTTGGCCGGGCGGCCCGATCGCCCTACGCCGCCACCGTGCTGGGCCACTGAGGGGCGTTGCCGTCATTGCTGCTGGCGGTGCTGCCATGTGACCACCGCTTTAGGAGTTCGATCAAGGGACTGGGCTGCCGTTGTCCGGGCCTGCCTCGGTGATGAGCGCCGTCCGTGCGGCACCAGGAGGATCTGTCTGCGTCCGCCACTGTTGATGTCACTAGTGGATGTCAGCGGTCACCGGGCGGTGGGCTGGCACACGGCTCCGGAGGCCGCTCCAGCTATGAGCAGCGGTGATGGTCGGAGCCCTCCTCGCGGTGGGAGCACTGTTGGTAGTCCACGGATAGTCCATGCGCCGACCACCGATCAGTTGTGGCGTTCCTTCTCCGCAACCGCGGGTTGGGGACTGGAGTGACGGCTCAGCAGGGTCACTGTCCAGTGCTGCTGTGGGTTCTCCGGACTTGGACGCCGTTTCAGTTGGCGAGTCGGCGACAGCTGATGAGGGCTGCGGCGCTGTCGACGAAAGCGAGGAAGTGTTCGGCCTTGCGTTCGTAGCGGCGGTGGAGCCTCCGGCATCCGGCGAGCCAGGACACCGTTCTCCCGACAACCCACCGGTGTTGGCCGAGCCGCGTGGAGGACTCGGTGCCCTTGCGGGCGATGCGGTGCTGGATGCCGCGCTTGCGCAGTCATTTCCGCAGGTGGCCGCATCGTAGTTCTTGTCGGCGTGGAGCTTGGCCGGGCACCGGTGGCGCAGGCCGCATTGGGAGCGGACGGGGCGGATACCGCGCACGAGCGGCTCGAGTGCCTGGCTGTCGTGCAGGTCGGCACCGGAGATGCCCAGCGACAGCGACACACCATTTCGGTCGGTGGCGCCTACAACTCGTCCGGCACCAACCGCTCGACCAGATCCGTCATGCACGGCTCAATGAACGATCACACCAACAGAAAAGGCCTCTCAGGGCTCGCCCGCGGCATCGTCGACCACCCATGCCTCGGGCGTGATCGCCTCGGCCGGCCGCTGGGCGATCCGCCGCCGCACCGGCAGCCAATCCCACGGCGACTGGTTCACGAACTGCTGCAGAGCCTGCATGCTGCTCGTCCGGCAGCCGTTCGGCCATCGGCTGGACCGACACGCGCCGGCCGTCCAGCATCAGACCTCGCAGACAACATGCGCCCCACCGCCGCTGATCCCGCCGCGGCAGTGAGGCGAACACATCGGCAACGAACTCCGCCGACCCGACGGCCCCGGGCTCGCCGCACTGTCGTCCGGCGAGTCCGGGGCCGTGTCGTGAGATGTGTCCGACGGTCCGTCAGCGCGGCGGCTGCTGGCTGGACGGCAGCTGTCCGGGCGCCTGCGGTCCGGATGGCCGTGGTC
Organism: Streptomyces thermoalcalitolerans; assembly: GCF_039525155.1. Classification (NCBI taxonomy): domain Bacteria; kingdom Bacillati; phylum Actinomycetota; class Actinomycetes; order Kitasatosporales; family Streptomycetaceae; genus Streptomyces; species Streptomyces thermoalcalitolerans. The sequence continues at coordinate 11,502 of NZ_BAAAHG010000015.1, forward strand.
CAGGTGCCTGCGGTCCGGGCGGCAGCGGTCCAGACGGCTGCTGGCCGGACGGCAGCTGTCCAGGCGACTGCGGTCCGGACGGCCGTGGTCCAGGTGCCTGCTGTCCGGGCGGCAGCGTCGCGCCGGACGGCCGTGGGGCCGCGTCCGGGGGTGGCGGACCGGGGTCGAAGGCGGCCTGTGGCTGCCCTGTGCGCATCACATCCTCCAGACGCCTGCGTATGTCCGCCGCCGCGTCACGTACGCGTGCGGGTACGTCACCGCGCTCGGCGATGAGTTGGTGGTAGATGGGGGCGTCTTGGAACATGGATGACCTTCCCTTCCGGTCCGCGGTTTCGCTCCGTCGGACAACGGTGCCCGAGTGTAAGGCCCGTATCGGTTCCTCTTGCGGGGGGTATGCCTGACGCCCTGTCACCTTTTCGGCTGTGCCCCCGGGTGGCGGGTCACGCACACTGCGTCCGGTATGCGACGGTCGTAGCGGTTGGTGATGAGAACTTCTGGGCCTGCAGCGCGTCCGGCCGGGTGCGTGACGGCCGTATGGCGATCGCATGAACAAGATGGTCATGGACATGCTCAAGGGGGTGAAAGCTCAATAAGGTCCGAACAGACCACGTGCCCCTACGACTTGGAGCTGACGTGCACCGCAGGATCATCGCGCCGGGCGCACTGGCGGCGGCCACCCTGCTGCTGGCGATCCCGGCATCGGCCGCGACCCACTCCCCCGGCACACCGGGGATCGGTGACCCCTACTACCCCGACTACGGCAACGGCGGCTACGACGTCTCTCATTACGACCTCAGGCTGACCTACCAGCCCGAGACGGACGAGCTGTCGGGTACGGCGACGATCTCGGCACGGGCCACGCAGGATCTCTCCCGTTTCAACCTGGACTTCCTGCTGGATGTCAGCGAGGTGCGGGTCAACGGCGCGAAGGCGGAGTTCACCACCGCCCGTCAGCACGAGCTGGTGGTCACCCCGAGAACCCCGCTGGCCAAGGACACGCCGATGACGGTGGTCGTCCGCTACAGCGGGGTGCCGTCGGCGAAGAGCGCCTACGGTTTCACCGCCTGGCAGCGCACCCCGGACGGCGGGGTCGCGGCGGACGAACCCGAGGCGGCCTGGTGGTGGTTCCCGAGCAACGACCACCCGCTCGACAAGGCCACCTACGACGTGTCGGTGGCGGTGCCGGACGGCACGCAGGCGATCTCCAACGGCACCTTGCAGTCGACCAGCTCCAAGCTGGGCTGGACCCGCTGGAACTGGCGCGAGAACAAGCCGCAGGCGACCTATCTGGCCACGCTCGCGCTCGGCAGGTTCGACATCACCACCGGTACGTCGGAGAGCGGCGTCCCGGTCATCAACGCCTACAGCAAGGACCTCGGCGACAACGACGGGGCGGCACGGGCGAGCGTGGAGCGCACCGGTGAGATCCTCGACTGGCTGACCGGCTACTTCGGGCCGTATCCGTTCAGCACGGCCGGGGGCTACGTCCCGAACACGAAGGCCGGGTACGCGCTGGAGACGCAGTCCCGGGTGTACTACAGCCCGAGGCAGTTCGCGAACGGCTCCAACACCTCCGTCGTCGTGCACGAGCTGGCCCACCAGTGGTACGGCGACAGCGTGTCCGTCAAGGGCTGGAAGGACATCTGGCTCAACGAGGGCTTCGCGCGCTACGCCCAGTGGCTGTGGTCCGAGCACGAGGGCGAGGGCACGGCACAGCAGCTGGCGGACTACGTGTACGCCTCGCACCCCGCCGACGACCCCTTCTGGACGGTGAAGCCGGGTGACCCGGGCCCGGACAAGCAGTTCCACGTCGCGGTCTACGACCGGGGTGCGCTCGCCGTCCAGGCGCTGCGCAACGAGATCGGCGACAAGGCGTTCTTCACCCTGCTGAAGGGCTGGCCCCGGCAGCACGCCTACGGCAACGCGTCCGTGGCCGACTTCCAGAAGTACGCCGAGCAGGTCTCAGGCAAGCCGCTGGCCGCGCTCTTCGACACCTGGCTGTTCCAGCCGTCGAAGCCGCCGGCTCCCGCGGCACGGGCGGCGTCCCTGGCGAAGGCCCCGGCTCCCGCGCAGCCGAAGTCGTGGAAGAAGATCCAGGCCACGAACGACGTGCACACCGGGTGACCGGCAGCCGGGCGGCCGGGGCGGTCGCCCCGCCCCGGCCGCCCGGCCTCACCCGTCGTGGTCGTACACGGTCACCGCGATCCCCCGCTCCACCCACAGCGCCCGCTCCCGGACTGTGAGCGAGCGCCGTGCCGTACGGGTCAGGTGAAGTCCGGCACGAGGTGGCCGGGCTCATCCAGCCACAGCCGTTGTCCCTCGCGGTCGAGGACGATGCCGAACCGCTCGCGCTCCGGGCGGCCGTTCTCCTCCCACCAGCCGTGTGCGGCCTCCACGGCGTCCCACAGACGACGGGGCCCAAACTGGCGGACGGTGCCGTCGTCCACCCGTGCCCAGGATCCGTCAGGAGTCCACAGGCGGCAGCCGGTGACGCGCCGGTCGTCGTCCAGATCGGTGGACGTGGCGACACCGGGCAGCACGAGGGAGACCAGGAAGGGGAAGGCATTGGTCCACGAGACCGCGGACGGGTCCAGGCCGGTCGGGCGTCGGCCGGCGGTTTCCGGGTCGCCCGGGTACGGCGCGGTCCCGGTCTCGCCGGCGGAGCGGACGCCCATGAAACAGGAGGGGGTGGGCAGGAAGCTGCCCGATGCGATGCCGTCGCCGACGTCCAGGCGCACCGTGCCGGATCCCAGGGGCGTGACGATCACCCCGCCGGGCCGGACCTGTTCCACCCACGTATACGGCAGGCGGTGGAAGCCACAGGTGGCGATGAGCCTGTCGTAGGGGGCACCATCGGGGTGTCCGGCACGGCCGTCTCCGGCGAGGACGAGCGGGGTGTAGCCGCAGGCCCTCAGCCGCTCCTCGGCGGTCCGTGCGAGATCGGGGTCCACCTCGATCGTGGTGAGGCGGCCCGCGGGACCAAGGCGTTCGGCGAGAAGGGCGGCGTTGTAGCCGGTGCCGGTGGCGACCTCCAGGACACTCGCACCGGCGGTGACGTCCAGGGCGTGAAGCATGGTCAGCATGAGACCGGGGGCTGTTGAGGACGAGGTGGCGACACCGTCGGTCATCTGTGTGACCAGGACATCATCCGTGTAGACGGTCCTGAGCCAGTCGGGATCGGCCGCGGTGACCGGCTCACCCGGGCCGGTGAAGAATGCGGGAACGAACAGGTGCCGGGGTACCGCCTCGAACACCTTCCGCCATGCCGGGTCGGTGAGGTCTCCTTTCTCGGCGAGGGCATCGGCGAGGGCGACGCGAAGGCGTCGCGCTTCCGCGGTGTCGTCCACGGTCGCAGTCATGTACGGGTTCCTTCTGTGAGGTGTTCGGCGACGGCGGCGGCGATCGGGAGGCCGGTCTCCTTCTGGATCCACGACCACTCCCCGGACGGGTTGCACTCGAACAGCACCCAGTCACCGGAAGGAGTGACGGCGAAGTCGAACGCCCCGAAGTTCAACCGGAAGTGGCCGAGCCAGCCCAGCACACCCCTGCGGACGGTGTCCGGAACTTCACACACCTTGTACGTGAGTGCGTCGTAGTCGCTGCGCCAATCGACACGGGCGGCGTCACTGCCCGCGTGGATCTCGGCAGCGAACATGCGGCGGCCGACGACGGTCAGCCGTACCTCATGCTGCTTGGGGATCCACTCCTGGAACAGGTGCGCGGTCAGGGCGACGCTGCTGTCGATGTCGCCCGGGTCGATCAGATGAGTGGGTACGCCGGTGCGGCGACCGTCGGCATGACGCAGAGGACCGCCCATGAGGGGCTTGCAGATCACCGGGCCGCCGACGGATGCACAGAACGCCCGTGCGGCGTCCGGCTGGTTCGTGATCAGGGATCGGGGAGTGCGCAGGCCGAGGGCGGCGGCGACGGGGAGTTGGCCGGGCTTGTGGGATGCGGGGCCGTCGTCCTCGGGCCGGTGCAGCCACCAGACGGGGAGGGCGTAGAGGATGCCGAAAAGACCGGCCAGCGCCTGGTCGTTGGCCCATGTGCGATGCGGTTCGGGGATGGTGTCGGCGACGGAGGGAAGGCGGGGCCGCCTGTAGTAGACGGCCCTCACCTCCTCCAGCCGTACCGACCGGTGTTCGTCCCTGAGGGTTCCGGACCAGGGGCCGCCGTGGTGATCGGCGGTGAGCGTGACCCGCTGGGGGAAGTCACCCGGGTTGAACCGCATGACTGGCGCCCCGCGCCGCGTCAGCTCGTCCACGACGAGATCTGCGGTGGGGTCCATCTCCTCGGTGACGACAAGTACGGATCCGGCGGGAAGACGAGCTGGAAGACGAGTCACCACGTCGTCACCGGATCATGTAGGGGTCGGACGTGTCGTCGTTCTTGCTGTCCCAGTTGGTGTTGGTGCACGACGCCCGCAGCGCGGAGTGCGCGAGAAGCGAGCCGTCGGTCATGACATTCACCTGCCGCTGTGGGTCGTACCGGAAGGTGGAGCCGTCCACATCGATGGTGTAGGGCTCACGCTCGGCACGGGCTCCGAACGGAATCGCCGGGGTTTCCGTGGTCACATGTACCTCCGTCGCTGTTGGTGGGCTGTGGACCTGGACCCTGCCGGGGCTGGTCCGGTGAAGCCCGGCCCCGGCAGGGGGCCTTGTGGAGCCGTCCGCCCGGGAGGAGTGGGCGGACGGCCCTCGGAGACCGGCGGATGACCAGCGCCGGCCCCGGGCCCTGCGCGCTCCTGTCGTGACGCGCAGGGCCGTTTCCGCTCCTCTCGGGAATGAGTCGCGGGAGTGGTGCCGTCCGGGACCGGTGACCGGGCGGGGGTAGTGGCCCCGCCCGCATACCTCGAGGAAACACCTGCGGACAGGGCGTCTCCGAGGGCGTTCACCGGTTCACTCCCCGATGGCCGGTAGTCAGTCAACACCCGGGAAGGCGGGCGGGGGGACTCCAGCAGGTGACTCCAACACGGAGTCTTCTCCGGGGTGTTGGCCGTAGCATCGACCCATTGGCTACTCGGGGGAGTTGCAGATGGGCGGTCTGTCACCGGACCCGCGTGAGGTCGTCTCTGGTCTCCTCGGCGATGAACGGCTGCTGCGGGCGTGCGCCGAGCGGGACATGGGCGCACTGTTCCGGATGCTCAATGCGCGCGGCGTGAGTACGCGGCGGATCGCTGCTGCCGTCAACATCACGCAGGGACGCGTGTACGACTACATGAACGGCAAGAGCAGGGTGGAGAAGCTGGCCCTGTTCGAGCAGATCGCCGACGCTTTCCATGTCCCCGGGCATCTGCTGGGGCTGGCACGCCGACCGTGGGAACCCGTACCGACGACCGTGGAGCATCAGCGGGTGGGCCATCCGCCGCCGGACAGTGACGACCTGGTGGCGATGGATCATTTCCGCACTGCTGACCGGCAGACCGGCGGGAGCCGCTTGTATGGGGCTGTGGTACGGCATTTGTCGGAACAGGTGGCACCCCGGCTGGTCGGCCTCGGAAGTGGGCCACAGGTGTTCACCGCCGCAGCCGCGCTCACCGAGATGGCCGGCTGGATGGCCCACGACTCCGGCCACAACGACTGCGCCGCGCGGCACTTCGCCCGCGCGCTGACTCTGGCCCGGGCCTCTGGTGACATGTCGTTGGCCGCACACGTCGCCGCGAGCAACAGCCATCTCGCCCGCGAGACAGGGGACGCCGCCACAGCAGTGGGCTGGGCACGAACCGGGCTGGAGCTGGCAGCACAGGGGCCTCGGATTCCGGCGCTGACGGCGCGGCTGCACACGATGCAGGCGCGAGCCCTGGCGGTGGCAGCTCAGCGGACACCGGCCGTTCGTGCGCTGGAAGCCGCGCGCGGTGATCTGGAGGCGTCGGCCGACGCCGATCATCCGTGGCTGAGCCCGTTCGATGCCGCCGCAATGGCCAGTGAGGCGGCGCTGATCCTGCGCGACCTGGGGCAGTACGACCAGGCGCTCACGCACGCGGAACAGGCTGTGACGCTGCGGGAGGCAGGGCGGGCACGGTCACTGGCCCTGAGCCGGATCACCCTGGTGGACATCCACGTGCGCCGCGGGGACCTGGACGCTGCGGTGCACGTCGGGCACGACCTGCTGAGCACGAGCCCGACTCTGGGGTCGGTCCGGGTGTTGCAACAGCTCGACGATCTGCGCCTGTTGTTGGAGCCGCACCGGGGGTACCCACCGGTCCGGGAATACCTGACACGGTTCGACGATGCACACCGCGCCAGAATGCTCCTGCTGGCCGATGTGATCCCACCGCACCGGGAAGGCACCACCAGATGAGCCGCACGGTACCCGACCCCACCGACACCGCCGCCTGGAACGCCTATCTGGCGGAGGGCAATGCCAAGCAGGCCCGCAAGCGGGTTGCGGCCGATGTGCTGCTGCGGGACCCGTCCGGGCGCGTGCTCATCGTCAATCCCACCTACAAGCCCGGGTGGGACCTGCCCGGCGGGATGGCGGAGGCCAACGAACCGCCGGAGGACACCGTACGGCGGGAGCTGCTCGAGGAACTTGGCGTTCATGTCACCCTGCTGCGCCTGCTGGTGGTGGACTGGGTCGCCCCGCACGGGCCCTGGGACGACCAGATCGCGTTCATCTTCGACGGCGGCGTCCTGGACCAGGCCCAGGCCGACCGACTGCAGCCACGCGACGACGAGCTGTCCGAGGCCGCGTTCGTGACGGATGCCGACGCCGGCGCGCTGCTGCGGGGCCGGGTCCGCCGCCGGTTCGAGTACGCGCTGAACGCCCAGGCCACAGGACGACCGCTGTACCTCCGGGATGGCACACCGGTCATATGACCGGCTCTCGGCCGGAGTGCACGGCCGGCGTTCGAGCGGCAGCCGGACGGCCAGGGGCGGGGCGGCCGCCCCGCCCCTGGCCGTCCGGCCTCACTCGTCGTGGTCGTACACGGTCACCGCGATCCCCCGCTCCACCAGCCGCCGTCGTATCAGCGGCTCGATCCGCTCCCAGCTGCCCCCGGCCAGGCCGCAGCCGATGCGGGGCATGTGCACGGACGCGCCGAGATCGGCCGCCCGGTCGGCGAGCCGGCCCAGGGCCGTGCCGATCGCCTCGTACCGCACGGGGGCCTTCTTGGTGGTGGTCCGCCGTATGCCGTGCTGGCCGACCATGTTGGCCACCCACAGGGACGGCTCGACCCGGACGAGCCGGACGGCGCCCAGGCCGAAGTCGTTCTCCGCGCGGTCGCGGTACCAGGCGCGGTAGTCGGCCTCCGGTTCGGGCCAGCGCCGGGAGAGGGCCGACACAAAGCCCTTCCCCCAGCCGCCGGCGTCGTTGCAGACATGGGCGATCACCTTGGTGCCCTCGCCCGACGGCGCGGTGGCGTCACCCCGGACGTACGTGATCGTCGACATGGCGCCACCGTAGGGGCCACCTCTGACAACAAGCCCTGAGCTGCTGCTTTGTGCGCCCGGGGGGCGCACCGCCGTTGTCCCTCGCGATCGAGGGTGATGCCGAACCCGCTCGCGCTCCGGGCGGCCGTTCTCCTCCCCATCACGGAGGGGCCGGACGTGTCGTCGTTCCGACCGGGCAACTGGAACTCGCCGTCGCTCACATCCGGTTCCTCGCCCGTCGAGCAGCCCGGCTCGAGCAGCCCGGTTCGAACAGGCCGCGGAGGCCGGGACGACGGCGGTCCGGGGCTGCCGGCGCGTACTCAGGTCGCGGTCGACGAGGTTGGCGGCCCCTCCGGACCCTCCGTGAATGCGGTGGCGTGATCGGTGGCCCACTGGCGAAACGTCCGCGGTGCCGTCCCGAGGATGTCGGCCACCGCGGTGGTGACGTACGCGGGCTGTCCGACCGCCGCGTTCCATGCGGCGAGCAGCATGTCGATGACCGAGTCGGGTGCCGTGCCCTCGGACAGGCTCCGGAACTCGTCCGGCGTCATCTCCTCGAACGTGATCCGGCGCCCCAGGACGTCACCGATGATGTGCACCTGCGCGGCCTGGGTCAGCGGCTCGGGGCCTGTGAGGACGTAGTCGCCTTCGGTGTATCCGTCCTTGTAGAGCGTGCGCGCTGCGACGGCTGCGACGTCGCGGTCGTCGACCGGCGCCGTCTCGGCAGCGCCGTAAGGCCACCGGACGACCTCGCCGGCCCGGATCGCGGGCCCCCACCAGGCCAGCGAGTTCGACGCGAGCATCCCCGGCCGGATGATCGTCGACTCGACTCCGGTGGCCGCGATGAGCCGCTCGATGCCGGCGTGCATCGCCGCCATGGGATTGGGCTGCTGGAAGAAGGGGTGCGGCGTCCGGTGCGGGGAGGAGAGGAAGACGATCCGCCGTACATGGGCTGCCATCCGCTCGACGACTGCCGCGGCGGTCTGCGGCGGGGCGGTCCAGACGAGGAAGACCGCACCGGCGCCGTTCAGCGCCGGGGCGAGCGATTCGGGCACGGTGAGGTCGCCGGTGAAGACCTCGGCATCGGCCGGCAGCGTCGCCGCAGCCTCGGAGCGGCGGGTGAGGGCACGGACCGGCACGCCCGCGTCGAGGAGTCGGTCGATGACCAGGCGGCCGATCCGGCCGGTGGCCCCGGTGACGAGCACGGGAGGAATGTCTGTCTGATGCACGCCGCCCATGAAAACGTTACTCGGTTAAAAAAGCAACTCGGTCACGAATGTTATTCTGGTCAGGTGAGCGAGCCGACGGGGCTACGGGCCCGCAAGAAGGCGCGGACGCGCCACGCCATCGCCGACGCGGCCATCTCGCTGTTCCTGGAGCGCGGCTTCGACCGCGTCTCGGTCAACGACATCGCCGCGGCGGCCGAGGTCTCCAAGCCGACCCTCTTCCGGTACTTCCCCACCAAGGAAGACCTGGTGCTGCACCGGTTCGCGGACCATCTGGGCGAGGCGGCGCGCGTAGTGCGTGACCGCGAGCCCGGCGTCGAGCCGGTGACCGCGCTGCACCGGCACTTCCGGGCCGGCCTCGAGCGGCGCGACCCCGTCACCGGCCTCAACGACCACCCCGAGGTGGTGGCGTTCCACCGGCTGGTGTTCAGCACGCCGAGCCTCGCGGGACGGCTCACGCAGTACATGCTCGAGGACGAGGAAGCGCTGGCGGGCGCCCTCGGCGAAGGCATCCAGGCACGCGTGCGGGCCGCCCAGGTACTCGCGGTCCAGCGGGTACTCGCCCGGGCCAACTGGCAGAAGATCGCCGACGGCCGAACCGCCCACGACGTCCACCCCGAGGCCGTGGCCGACGCCGACCAGGCATTCCGTCAACTGCGGTGACGCGACACTGCCGGCCGGACCCCCGGGCCGGTGCACGCATTGCCGCGGGCCCGGTCGGGCCGCTTCTGCGCGTGCCGGCGGCCACTGCCTCGTCGGACTCATCGGACACCGATCACCGGCATGCTCCCCCGATCCTGGGGGCACGGAAGGTGACGGGAGCGCGGCCGGACAACTCTCCGTCAGGTGACCGCCGGTGGGGAGAATCCGAACCGGTCACTGACACGGCGGTCAACGGTCGGTCCACAACGCCGTCCACCACCTGGTTGCACGTTCGTGCTGGTCACAGCCTCTCCGGCCCGGTTTCTATACGTGTCGCAGTGGAACAGTGATACTGCTGCGCATGACGACCGACGCCGACGAGCCGCCCCTCACGATCGACGAACTGGCCGCGCGGGCCGGTGTCACGGTGCGCACGGTCCGCTTCTACAGCAGCAGGGGCCTGCTGCCGCCCCCGGTGATCGGTCCGCGCCGGGTGGGTCACTACGGGCCGGAGCACCTGGCGCGTCTGGCGCTGATCGAGGAGATGCAGCTGCAGGGCATGACGCTGGCCGCGATCGAGCGTCATCTGCGGCAGCTGCCGCCGGACCTCAGCCCGCACGACCTGGCCGTCCAGCGGGCGGTGGTCGCCTCCTGGGCCCCCGAGACGGTGGAGACGCTCACCCGGCCCGAGCTGGAGCGACGGGCCGGGCGGGCGCTGAGCGACGAGGACGTGGAGCGGCTGGCGGCGATGAACGTGGTCACGGCCGACGGGGACGCCTTCCGCGTCGACTCCGGGCTGCTGCGGCTCGGCGTGCGGCTGCTCGACGTGCCGCTGTCCCAGAAGACGATCCTCGCCGCGCGCACGGTGCTGATCGAGCACGCGCGCGCGGCGGCCCACGAGCTGTCGGAGCTGCTGCGCGACGCGGTCGCCGAACGGGACACGGAGGACGTGAAGTCCCTGTCCGCCCATATGCACCCTCTGGTGGTGCAGGCGCTGCTCACCACCTTCCAGCGCTCGCTCAGGCAGGAGCTGCGCGAGTGGATCGGCGCCGGCCGGCCGGAGGAGTCCCGGGGAGCGGGCCCCCGGGACACGCCCTCCGGCTGAGGGCCGGGCCGTACCCGTCCGGGGGCCGGGCCGTGCCTCAGCGCGCGTCGGTGAACGTCTCCCCCTTCTTTGCCTTCTCCAGCAGCAGGGCCGGCGGGGTGAACCGCTCGCCGTAGCGCTCGGCGAGTTCACGCGCGCGTGCCACGAAGCCCGGCAGGCCGCCCTCGTAGCCGTTGATGTACTGCAGCACACCGCCGGTCCAGCCCGGGAAGCCGATTCCGAGAATGGAGCCGATGTTGGCGTCGGCGACGGAGGTCAGCACGCCCTCCTCCAGGAGCCTGACCGCATCCAGCGCCTCGGAGAAGAGCATGCGCTCCTGCATGTCCCGGAACGGGATCTGGTGCCCCGGCCTGGTGAAGTGCTCCCGCAGCCCCGGCCACAGCCTGGTCCGCCTGCCGTCCTCGTCGTACTCGTAGAAGCCCGCGCCGCCGCTGCGTCCCGTGCGGCCGAACTCGTCCACCATGCGGTCGATGACCGCCTCGGCGGGGTGCGGGGACCAGGTGCCGCCCGCCTCCTCGACGGCCCGCTTCGCCTCGTCCCGGATCCTGCGGGGCAGGGTGAGCGTCAGTTCGTCCATCAGGGACAGCACCTTGGCCGGGTAGCCGGCCTGGGCCGCCGCCTGTTCGACGGAGGCCGGCTCGATGCCCTCGCCGACCATCGCCACGCCCTCGTTGAGGAAGTGGCCGATCACCCGGGAGGTGAAGAACCCGCGCGAGTCGTTGACGACGATCGGGGTCTTGTTGATCTGCCGGACCAGGTCGAAGGCGCGGGCCAGTGCCTCGTCGCCGGTGCGCCGGCCCTTGATGATCTCGACCAGCGGCATCTTGTCGACGGGTGAGAAGAAGTGCAGCCCGAGGAAGTCGGCCTGGCGCTCCACGCCCTCGGCGAGCGTGGTGATGGGCAGGGTGGAGGTGTTGGAGCACAGCAGCGCGTCGGGGGCGACGACCTGCTCGATCTCCTGGAACACCTTGTGCTTGAGGGTCAGGTCCTCGAAGACGGCCTCGATCACCGCGTCGCAGCCGGCGAGGTCGGCGACCTCGGCGGTGGGGGTGATGCGGGCCAGCAGTGCGTCCGCCTTCTCCTGGCTGGTACGGCCCTTGGCGACGGCCCGGGCGCACAGCTTCTCGGAGTAGCCCTTGCCCTTGACGGCGTTCTCCAGGGACACGTCCTTCAGGACGACCTCCAGCCCCGCGCGGGCGCACGCGTAGGCGATGCCCGCGCCCATCATGCCGGCGCCGAGGACCGCCACCTTGCGGACCTGGCGGGGCTCGACGCCCTGGGGGCGACTGGCGCCGGAGTTGACGGCCTGGAGGTCGAAGAAGAACGCCTGGATCATGTTCTTCGCGGTCTGCCCGGTGGCCAGCTCCACGAAGTAGCGGGTCTCGATGACCTGGGCGGTCTCGAAGTCGACCTGGGCGCCCTCGACGGCCGCGGCGAGGATGTTGCGCGGGGCCGGGTACGGGGCGCCGTTCGTCTGCTTGCGCAGATTGGCCGGGAAGGCGGGCAGGTTGGCGGCGAACTTGGGGTCGGCCGGGGTGCCGCCCGGGATGCGGTGACCAGGCCTGTCCCAGGGCTGCTGCGACTCGGGGTGGGCGTCGATGAACGCGCGGGCCTTGGCCAGCAGTTCGTCCCGGCTGGTGGCCACCTCGTGGACCAGGCCGTGCTCCTGGGCGCGGCGCGCGGTGTACTGCTGCCCCTGCAGCAGCACCTTCAGCAGGGCGTCGGCGATGCCCAGCAGCCGTACGGTGCGGACGATGCCGCCCCCTCCGGGGAGCAGGCCGAGGGTCACCTCCGGGCAGCCGATCCTCGTGCCGGGGGCGTCGAGGGCGATGCGGTGGTGGCAGGCCAGGGCGAGTTCGTACCCGCCGCCCAGGGCCGCGCCGTTGATGGCGGCGACGACCGGCTTGCCCAGGGTCTCCAGGCGGCGCATGTTCCGCTTGAGGGCGAGGCTGCCGTCGAAGAGCTCCTGGGCGGTCTCGGGGGTGGCCCGGATCAGGTCGCGCAGGTCGCCGCCGGCGAAGAAGGTCTTCTTGGCGGAGGTGAGGATGACGCCGCGAATGCCGTCCTTCTCGGCCTCCAGCCGGTCCACGACGGCGGCGAAGGAGTCACGGAACGCCTGGTTCATGGTGTTCGCGGACTGGCCGGGGTCGTCCAGGACGAGGGTGACGACGCCGGTGTCGTCCTGTTCCCAGCGGATGGTGGTGCTCTCGGTCATGTCAGAGGCCTCCGGTGAAGTCTGAGATCAAAAGGCGCCGCTGGGACGGGTCAGACGCGCTCGACGACGGTGGCGATGCCCATGCCGCCGCCCACGCACAGCGTGACGAGGCCGTAGCGCTTGTCCTGGCGCTCCAGTTCGTCGACGAGCGTGCCGAGGAGCATCGCGCCGGTGGCGCCGAGCGGGTGGCCGAGTGCGATGGCGCCGCCGTTGACGTTGACCTTGTCCAGGGACAGGCCCATGTCCTTCACGAAGCGCAGCACGACCGCGGCGAAGGCCTCGTTGATCTCGACGAGGTCGATGTCGTCGACGGTCAGGCCGGCCTTGGCGAGCGCCTTGCGGGTGGCGGGGGCGGGGCCGGTGAGCATGATGGTGGGCTCGGAGCCGGAGACGGCGGCGGAGACGATCCGGGCGCGCGGGGTGAGGCCGTGGCGCTCGCCGGCCTCCTGGGAGCCGATGACGACGAGCGAGGCGCCGTCCACGATGCCGGAGGAGTTGCCCGCGTGATGGACGTGGTCGATCTTCTCCAGCCAGTGGTACTTCTGCAGGGCCACGGCGTCGAAGCCGCCGAGCTCGCCGATGTCCGCGAAGGACGGCTTGAGGGCGGCGAGGGAGTCGGCGGTGGTGCCGGGGCGCATGTGCTCGTCGCGGTCGAGGACGACCAGTCCGTTGCGGTCCTTCACCGGCACGACGGAGCGGTCGAAGCGGCCCTCCTTCCAGGCGGTGGCCGCGCGCTCCTGGGACAGGGCCGCGTACTCGTCGACGTCCCGCCGGGAGAAGCCCTCGAGGGTGGCGATCAGGTCGGCGCTGATGCCCTGGGGCACGAAGTCGACGGCGAGGTTGGTCATCGGGTCGTTGAACCAGGCGCCGCCGTCGGAGGCCATCGGGACCCGGGACATCGACTCCACGCCGCCCGCGAGGACCAGGTCCTCCCAGCCGGAACGCACCTTGGCGGCGGCCAGGTTGACGGCCTCCAGGCCCGAGGCGCAGAAGCGGTTCTCCTGCACACCGGCCACCGTCTCGGGCAGTCCGGCGGCGATCGCGGCGATGCGGGCGATGTCGGAGCCCTGGTCGCCGATCGGGCTGACGACGCCGAGCACGATGTCGTCGATCGCGGCCGGGTCCAGGCCGGGGAAGCGGCCGCGGATCTCGTGGATGAGGCCGACCACCAGGTCGACGGGCTTCGTGCCGTGCAGGGCGCCGGTGGCCTTGCCGCGCCCGCGCGGGGTGCGGATCGCGTCGTACACATACGCTTCGGTGCTCACTGGCCAGCCTTTCGGTGAGGGGTTTCGTCCTGAGGACGGTGGGGGTCGTCGTCCTGAGCGCCCTCGAGGAGGGCGGGCAGGTCCCAGTCGCGGGCCACACAGGCCGTGTCGGCGCCGGGCCGGGCGGGGCCGCCGCGGACGGCGGTGGGGGTGGCGGAGAAACGGGGGGCGGGGGCCGGCTGGGTGAGGCCGGCGTGGTCGGTGAAGGTGCCGCGGGCGGCCAGGTGCGGGTGGTGCGGGGCCTCGCGCAGCGACAGCACGGGGGCCACGCACGCGTCGGAGCCCTCGAAGACGGCCGTCCACTCGGCCTGGGTGCGGGACTTGAAGCGGGCGGCGACCGCCTCCCGGAGTTCACCCCAACGGGCGGGGTCCGTTCGGGTGCCGGCGTGCTCCTCCAGGCCGAGCAGGGTCAGGAACTCGTCGTAGAACTGCGGTTCGAGGGCACCGACCGCCATGTACCGGCCGTCGGCGGTCTCGTAGGTGCCGTAGTACGGGCAGCCGCCGTCCAGGAGATTGGAGCCGCGGCGGTCCTGCCAGGCGCCGGCGGCGAGCATGCCGTGGATCATCGCGGACAGATGGGCCGCGCCGTCGACGATGGCCGCGTCCACGACCTGGCCGGTGCCGGTCGCGCGTGCGTGGTGCAGGGCGGCGAGGACGCCGACGACGAGGTAGAGGGAGCCGCCCGCGTAGTCGCCGAGGAGGTTGGCGGGGACGGCCGGGGGCCCGTCGGGGTCGCCGATCATGCCGAGGGTGCCGGTGACGGCGATGTAGGTGATGTCGTGTCCCGCGCGCGGGGCGAGCGGGCCGTCCTGGCCCCAGCCGGTCATCCGGCCGTAGACGAGGCGGGGGTTGCGGGCGTGGCACGCCTCGGGGCCGACGCCGAGGCGCTCGGCGACGCCGGGCCGGTAGCCCTCGATGAGGATGTCGGCGCGCTCGGCGAGATCGAGGACGCGGGCGGGGCCGTCCGGGGACTTCAGGTCGACGACCACGGAGCGCTTGTTGCGGTTGGTGAGGTCGCGGGCGGGGTCGATGCCGAGGGCGGCGCCGCCGGGGCGGTCCACCCGGACGACGTCGGCGCCCAGGTCGGCCAGCAGCATGGCGGCGAACGGGCCGGGGCCGATGCCGGCCAGCTCGACCACGCGCACGCCGGTGAGGGGTCCGTGCCGCCCCGCCGCCCGAGCCGTTGTCATCCAGCCCCCTCGCTGTGACACAACCGATGTAACACCAATGATGCTAAGAACGCGCTCCAGCAGGGACAAGCCCTGAGCGAGCAAGCGCTTGGCCATGTTCTGCCCGGTGGCCGCGCCGGCACCTCTCGCCGTCGGACCCCGCACTCCTCACGCTAGCCTCGGCCAGCGACAGCGGCGCGGGCTGCGGAGAGCGAGTGGTGTCATGAGCAGGCTGAAAAAGACGGAGCGTCCGTACGACATCGTGCTCTTCGGAGCCACCGGCTTCGTGGGGACGCTCACCGCCGAATACCTGGCCGCGCACGCCCCCGAGAGGCTGCGCTGGGCGATCGCCGGCCGCGGCGAGGAGCGGCTGCACGCGCTGCGCGAACGACTGCCCGGCGGTTCGTCCGTCGGAGTGCTGCGCGCGGACGCGTCCGACCCGGCCTCCCTGCGCGAACTCGCCCGGCGCACGCGGGTGCTGGCCACCACCGTGGGCCCCTATGTGCTCCACGGCGAGGAGCTGGTCGCCGCCTGCGCGGACAGCGGCACGGACTATCTGGACCTGTGCGGTGAGCCCGAGTTCGTCGACCTGGTGTACGTCCGGCACGACACGCGCGCGCGTGAGACGGGGGCGCGGCTGGTGCACGCCTGCGGGTTCGACTCCGTCCCGCACGACCTGGGCGTGTACTTCACCGTCCAGCAGCTGCCGGAGGGCGTGCCGCTGACCGTGGACGGGTTCGTCCGGGCGGACGGCGCCCTTTCGGGCGGGACGCTCGCCTCGGCCCTCAACCAGTTCGCACGCCCGCTGCGGATGCGGGCCGCCGCGCGGGACCGGGCGCGGCACGAGCCGCGGATGCCGAGCAGACGGGCGTCCACGCCGACGGGCGCGCCCCGCTTCGCCGGGGAGATCGGCGCCTGGGTGCTGCCCCTGCCGACCGTCGATCCGCAGATCGTGCGGCGTTCCGCACGCATGCTGGAGCGCTACGGCCCCGACTTCCGCTACCGCCACTACGCGGCCGTCCGGCATCTGCCCGTCGCCGTCGGGGGCGTCGCGGCCGTCGGCGCGGTCGTGGCCGCCGCCCAACTTCCGCCCGTCAGGCGCTGGTTGTCCGGCAGGCTGCAACCCGGTCAGGGGCCGAGCGCCGAGCGGCGGGCCAGGAGCTGGTTCTCCGTGCGGTTCGTGGGCGAAGGCGGCGGGCGGCGGGTGCTGACCGAGGTCGCGGGCGGCGACCCCGGGTACGGCGAGACGGCGAAGATGTTCGCCGAGTCGGCCCTGTCCCTCGCCCTGGACGACCTCCCGCCGACGGCCGGCCAGGTCACCACCGCCGTGGCCATGGGCGACGCCCTCATCACCCGCCTGCGCCGGGCGGGCCTCACCTTCCGCACGGCGGCGACCGTGTGACCCTCCGGAGGAATCCGGGGTTCCTCCGGGACGCGGGCGTTGTCACGGCTCACGGCCGACCAGGACGATCGCTGAGCCCCTGAGACCGGTAAGGGGGCTCAGCCCTTCTGGTTCAGCCCCTCCGGTCCAGCCCCTCCGGTTCAGCTTTTCTGACTCAATCCTTCCGGCCCAGCTCTCCGGTTCAGCCCTCTGGTTCAGCTCTCCGGCTCGGTCTTCCGGTTCAGTCCTCCGGCTCGGCGAACTCCCCCGCGAGCTCACGATGCCGAACTGCGGCCTGCTTCGCCTGGGCAGGGCTGATGGCCGCTCCCGGCATGACGCCCGGACGCTCGACCCACTCCGCGAGGCGCAGGTGCTCGCGCCGGGCATGCTCCCGGCAGGCGAGGCAGGTGACCTTGTCCGGGCCCGGCGAGGTATCGCGCAGGGCACGCGCACTCCGCATCCGGTGGGGACGAGGCTCGGCAGGTCGCCCCGCCAGACCGAACGTGGAGGCCGGCACATCGCGGACGGCGCCGTCGTCACGGCCCGTCTTCGCCGTGACATGGATGTGCGGATCGCTCTCCCCCACGGTCCTCCTCGCCCCGCCCGTCCGGCCGGCCGGGAGCGCCACCGGCCGGCCGCTCGCCGCAAGGATGCGGTCTTCCACGTCACGTGGCCTGCCTCATGGCCTGCCGGGGCGATCACTGATCCCCGGGGCTGTCGGACCCCGGCCACGGTCCGGAAGGAAGCGGATGCCCGGCCCTCAGCGGGTGTCCCGGGCTTCCGCCGTCGCCTCGCGCAGGGCGCGGCGGCACAGGGCGTCCGCCCGGCGGGTCGTCTCGGGGAGGCGGTAGGCCGGGGTGAGGGCGAGGGTGTGGGCGCAGGCGTCGGCCAGGGTCACCCGGTGGCCGACGGAGACGAAGACCGGTTTGACGCCGTCCCGGGTGCGCAGGGCCCGGCCGACCTCCTCCTGGCCGTCCAGGAGCGGGGAGGAGCTGCCACGCGGGATGTCCGGGTCGTCGTAGGTGAAGGTGAAGGGGTTCTTCGCGACGCCGATCGTCGGCAGTCCGGTCAGCACGCCCAGATGGCTGGCCAGACCGAAGCGGCGCGGATGGGCCAGGCCGTAGCCGTCGCAGACCACCGTGCCGGGCGGGCAGGGCAGGGCGCTCAGCGCGGCCAGCACGGTGGGAATCTCGCGGAAGGCCAGCAGGCCCGGGACGTACGGGAAGGAGATCCGCCCGACGGCCGTGGCCTCGGCGACGACTCGCAGGGTGGCCGCGTCCAGGACGACGGCCGCTGCCGCCACGACGTCCCGATCATCGTCGTAGGCGACATCCACGCCCGTGACGTGTCCCGTCCCGGGCGGCGGCCCCGGCTCGTCCAGCACCACCTTCCCGCGCAACTCGTCCTGAACGGCGCGGGCCTGCTCCTCGGTGGTGGGCCACCCGGCGGGAATGTCCACGGTCGTCGTCATCGTGAGGACGAGCGTACGCCCCGGGTGCCGAGGACGGCAGGACGGGTCAGCCCATGCCCAGCGCCTGCCGCAGCTGCTGCTTGTTCATGTCCGAGCGGCCGTGGATGTTGCGCCGCTTGGCCTCCTGGTAGAGCTGGTCGTAGGTGGGTCCCCCCGAGCCCCGGCCCGAGCGCTGTCCGCCCCGCCTGGCCGAGGACATGTCCCGGGTCGAGGAAGGGCTGGCGGTCCTGGACTCACCGGAGCGGGCACGCTCCTTGTTCACCGTGCGTGCGGCGATCTCGGCGGCGCGTCCGGCGCTCTCCCCCCGGTCCTGCGCACTCTGCTTGATGTGTTCGTATTGGCGCTCGCGTTTGGAGCTGGAACCGCGTGGCATGCCGTTCACTTCCTCTCTGTGCAAGGAACGGATACCCGCATTCTTCATCTGTTCGACATAACGGGCGATACAGGGTGATCCAGTCGAGCGACCCGATCGGCGTGTCGCTTGTGCGCATGAACATGGTGACGGAGGTCACTCGTTCCGCATGCGTACGGATTCACTGGTTCCGCCGTCTCCCCCAGTGCCCGGTTCAGTGCCCGGCCCTCCACCCGGACGGCCGGTCGGCCGTCACCGTCCAGCCGTCGCAAGGGAGCAAGGCGTTGTCCACCGTCATCGAGCAGACCGTACAGGCGCGTCTGGTCGCCGCCGCGCCGCGGGTGCGCACCGTCCCCGTCACGCTGCACTACGACCGACGCGATCCGTTCGCCGTCCGTATGACCTTCCCGGCCCCCGCCACCCTCGAGGGGGTGGAGGTCTGCTGGACCTTCGCCCGTGACCTGCTCACGGCCGGTCTGAAGGAGTCCGAGGGGCACGGCGACGTGCGTGTGCGGCCGTACGGCCACGACCGCACCGCCCTGGAGTTCCACTCCCCGGAGGGCATCGCGGTGGTGCATGTGCCCAGCGGTGAGATACGGCGCTTCCTCGAGGCCACGGACGAGCTGGTGCCCGTCGGCCTGGAGCATCTGCAGCTCGATCTGGACCAGGAGCTGGCGCAGTTGATGCGCGACGACGGCTGACCCGTTCCCGGCGCCCAGGCTCGGCGGATGCGGCGGCGTCCTCGTCGACGAGCGGCCCGCGCCGGGCGGACTCGGATCCACGCTTGAACTCGGTTCCACGCCTGAATTCCTGACCCCGGGTCCACGCCTCCTGGCCCCCCGGGGCCACGCCATAAATTCGTTGACAGCGCACCCCGGCCTTCCTACGGTGTGCAGCGGTCCTGTTGCCGCCGAGAGGAGAAGGCCGTTGCACGCCTGAGGTCCGTAAGACACCGCGTCACACCGGTCAGGTGTGTGCGTCGTGTGCGACCTCGGCGTCCGAGCCGTTCCCGGAATCCGGCCAGGGCTTTTCCCGTGCCCGGCGGGCTCCCGCCTTCGACTTCCCGCCTTCGACATGGTCGTCCGCGGTGTCTCCCGCGTATCCGCCCCTGACCGCACTCCGCATCCGCAAGGCGCCCATGTCTTCCCTGTCCTCATCGTCCTCATCCATCACCTGCACCTCCCTCTCCTTCACCTGGCCCGACGGCAGCCCCGTCCTCTCCGGGCTGGACGCCGCCTTCGGCCCCGGCCGGACCGGGCTCGTCGGGGTCAACGGCTCGGGGAAATCCACCTTGTTGAAGCTGATCGCGGGCGAGCTCACCCCGACCCGGGGCACGGTCCGCGTCACCGGCGAGATCGGCTACCTCCCGCAGAACATCACGCTGAACACCGCGCTCCGCATCGACGAGGCGCTCGGCATCGCCGCCCGGCGGGCCGCACTGCGCGCCCTCGAGGCCGGCGATGCGTCGGAGGAGCACTTCGAGACCGTCGGCGACGACTGGGACGTGGAGGAGCGCGCCCTGGCCACCCTCGATGAGCTCGGACTCGGCCACACCGGCCTGGACCGCACCGTCGGCGAGGTGTCCGGCGGCGAGGCGGTGCTGCTGCGCCTGGCCGCGCTGCTGCTGCGCCGTCCGGACGTCCTGCTGCTGGACGAGCCGACCAACAACCTCGACCTGTACGCGCGCCGGCGGCTGTACGCGACCGTCTCCGCCTGGCAGGGCGTGCTGGTCGTGGTCAGCCACGACCGCGAACTGCTGGAGCTGGTCGACCGGATCGCGGACCTGCACTCCGGTGGGATCACCTGGTACGGCGGCAACTTCACGGCGTACGAGAAGGCCCTCGC
This sequence comes from Streptomyces thermoalcalitolerans, assembly GCF_039525155.1. Taxonomy (NCBI): domain Bacteria; kingdom Bacillati; phylum Actinomycetota; class Actinomycetes; order Kitasatosporales; family Streptomycetaceae; genus Streptomyces; species Streptomyces thermoalcalitolerans. Next base: position 31,543 of record NZ_BAAAHG010000015.1, read on the forward strand.
CGTCGAGCAGGAGGCCGCCGAGCGCATGGTGCGCGCCGCCGAGGCCGATGTGCGCCGGCAGAAGCGCGACCTGGTCGAGGCCCGGCTCAAGCTGGCCCGCCGCAGGCGGTACGGCCAGAAGATGCGGGACGACAAACGCGAGGCGAAGATCGTCATGGCCGCCCGTAAGCGGTCGGCGCAGGAGTCGGCGGGCAAGCACCGCATCCTGCACGAGCAGCGGCTCGCCGAGGCCAGAGAACGGCTCGACGAGGCCGTGAAGGCGGTACGGGACGACGACGAGATCCGCGTCGACCTGCCGCGCACGGCCGTACCGCCGGGCCGGAACGTGCTCACCCTGCGGGACCTCCGGCCGGCGTACGGCGCACGCGTGGACGGCTTCCTCCAGCTGCGCGGCCCGGAGCGCGTCGCGCTGACCGGACGCAACGGCGCCGGCAAGACGACGCTGCTGCGCACCATCGCCGGGGAGCTGCCACCGGTGTCGGGCGAGGCGGTGGCGCACGTGCCCCTGCGGTTCCTGCCGCAGCGCCTCGACGTCCTCGACGACGAGCTGACCGTCGTCGAGAACGTGGCCCGTCTCGCCCCGGGCACCACGAACCACCGGATCCGGGCCGGGCTGGCCCGCTTCCTGTTCCGCGGCGCCCGCGCCGACCAGCGGGCGGCGACGCTGTCCGGCGGCGAACGCTTCCGGGCGGCACTGGCCGCGCTGCTGCTGGCCGAGCCCGCGCCGCAACTGCTGATGCTCGACGAGCCCACGAACAACCTGGACCTGGCGAGCGTGCGGCAGCTGACGACCGCCCTGGAGTCCTACCAGGGCGCGCTGATCGTGGCCAGCCACGACCTGCCGTTCCTCGAGTCCATCGGCATCACTCGCCGGCTGCGGCTGGAGGAGGGGAGACTGAGGGAGACGACCTCGATTTTTGCCCCGTCCGGCGATTGACGCATCATGGCGGACCGGAACGACCACACCCGCGCCAGGAGAACCACCCGCGATCCGAAAGGCCCCTCGTGCCCAGCAAGAAGGCCCTCGTCCGTCGCCCCGGCCCGCGCCTCGCCGAAGGGCTGGTGACGCACATCGAGCGGGAGAAGGTGGACGTCGACCTCGCGGTGCGGCAGTGGGAGGCGTACGTGGCGGCGCTGCGCACCCACGGCTGGGAGACGATCGAGGTCGAGCCGGCCGACGACTGCCCCGACGCGGTGTTCGTCGAGGACACGGTCGTGATGTACAAGAACGTCGCCCTGATCACCCGGCCCGGCGCCGAGTCCCGGCGGGGGGAGACCGCCGGGGTCGAGGAGGCCGTGGCGCGCCTGGGCTGCTCGGTGAACTGGATCTGGGAACCGGGCACGCTGGACGGCGGCGATGTGCTGAAGATCGGCGACACGATCTACGTCGGCCGCAGCGGGCGTACCAACGCGGCCGGTGTACGGCAGCTGCGGGCCGTGTTCGAGCCGCTCGGGGCGCGGATCGTGACCGTGCCGGTGACCAAGGTGCTGCATCTGAAGTCGGCGGTGACGGCGCTGCCCGACGGCACGGTCATCGGACACATCCCGAAGATGGACATGCCGTCGGTGTATCCGCGCTTCCTGCCGGTGCCCGAGGAGTCCGGCGGGCATGTGGTGCTGCTCGGCGGGGAGAAGCTGCTGATGGCGGCGAGCGCGCCGAAGACGGCGGAGCTGCTGGCCGACCTCGGCTTCGAGCCGGTGGTGGTGGACATCAGCGAGTTCGAGAAGCTCGAAGGGTGTGTGACCTGTCTCTCGGTGCGGCTGCGGGAGCTGTACGCCTGAGGGCGTGACCCGACACCTGTCCGGCCCCGGGATCCGTGGATCCCGGGGCCGTTCGCGTGTCCGCCGGCTCCCGGGACGGCACTGGCCCGATCGACTTCCTTTACGGCGACCTTAACCTACGGAGTCGTAACCTACGGGTTCGTAGCCTACGATTCCGTAGGTTCCTGGCTCCGGGACCGCTCGTCGGACCGTTCCGTCGCCGTGCCCGTCGCCGCTCTCCCACGCATCCCTCTGGAGTTCCCGTGACGCTTTCCTCCCCTCACCTCGGCAGCCCGTCCTCCGCATGGACCGACACGCGGCTGTTGTACGCGCTGGAGGAAGTGGTCGAGAAGGAACTCGACCGGCATCTGAAGGTCGCCAAGGACTGGATGCCGCACGAGTACGTGCCCTGGAGCGACGGCCGCAACTTCCCGGGCCTGTTCGAGGACGGCGAGGCCTGGGACAAGGAGCAGTCCAAGGTCACGGAGATCGGCCGGATCGCCCTGGTCGTCAATCTGCTGACCGAGGACAACCTGCCCAGCTACCACCACGAGATCGCCACGCTGTTCGGCCGCGACGGCGCCTGGGGCACCTGGGTGCACCGCTGGACGGCCGAGGAGGGCCGGCACAGCATCGTGATGCGCGACTATCTGCTCACCTCGCGCGCCGTCGACCCGGACGAGCTGGAGCGGTTCCGGATGGCGCACATGAGCGAGGGCTTCGTGTCCGACAACCGGCACTCGATGCTGCACTCGGTCGCCTATGTCGCCTTCCAGGAGCTCGCCACCCGCATCTCGCACCGCAACGCCGGGTTCCAGTCCGGCGATCCGGTCTGCGACCGCATGCTGGCGCGCATCGCGACCGACGAGAACCTGCACATGGTCTTCTACCGCAACCTGCTCAAGGCGGCCTTCGAGATCGCACCCGACCTCACCATGCGGGCGGTACGGGACGTCGTGGTGAACTTCCGCATGCCGGGCCACGGCATCCCGGGCTTCGAGCGGGCGGCGGCGCAGATGGCCCTCGGCGGGATCTACAACCTGCGCATCCACCACGACGACGTGCTCCAGCCGGTGCTGCGCTTTCTGAAGGTCATGCGGATCGACGGTCTCGGCCCCGAGGGCCGGCAGGCGCAGGAGGAACTGGGTCTGTTCCTGGAGGGCCTGAACGCGAAGGCGGCGAAGTTCGACGAGAGACTGGCGGCGCGCAAGGCGCGGATGGCGGCGCGGGCCGAGGCCTGATCCCGGCCGTCAGTCGTCGGCGCGCTTCAAGGCCCGGCGTTCCTGCTCGGACAGGCCGCCCCAGATGCCGAAGCGTTCGTCGTTCTCCAGGGCGTACTCCAGGCAGGCCGAGCGCATCTCGCACATGGCGCAGATGCGCTTGGCCTCCCGCACCGAGCTGCCCGGCCCGGGGAAGAAGAAGTCGGCCCCGGTCTGCGCGCACAGGGCCTGGTCCTGCCAGGTGCTGCTGTCGTTCGGGCTGATCGTCTCGAGGTGCATGCCCGGGATCGTGCCGGGCGGCGCACAACGTTCGATCAACGCGCCATAGACGCGCCGCTCACGGGGCTGCTGCCGACCACCCCGACCACGTGTCCGCGCTCCTGAACGAGGCAGGGGTCCCGCCGTCCACGACGCCGCCCTCCGGCAGCACCTCCTCGAACCGCCCGCCCCCGTCGTCGCGGGTGCCCTCGGCTCCCACGGCAAGACCACCACCCGACGCCTCGAAGAGACCGGTGGGGCACGGAGCCGTTGCGCCCAAGGCGACCACGTACGGCGGCAACGCACATACTTGAACCTGTGCCCGTGGGCACGTGAACGGCAGGCCCGCGCGCCCACCCGCTGAATCTCCGTCAGCAGCGAGCCTTCCTGGCCCGGACGCAGCATCTGGTGACGCAGCATCCGGTGACCGACGTCATGGGCGTCGGCCGCGTCGCCCAGCGCGTCGACCCCGGGGCCGCCCGCTTCGCGGTGATCAGGGGCGCCTCGCCGTGGACGTGAGGTCCTGGGGCCTGCCGGATCCGCCGGAGGGGCCCTGGCCGTCCCGGCTTCGGGCGCAGTGCAGAGCGAACAGGACGGTGGCCGCCTCCTCGGGGCTGGTGGCCCGGTAGCCGGTGAGTTCCGAGAACCGGTTCAGCCGGTTGAGCACGGTGTTGCGGTGGCAGTACAGCACACGGGCGGTTTCCGCGATGGAGCCGGTTGCGCAGTACGTGGCCACGGCCGTCAGCAGCCGCTCCCGCTCGTGCGGGGGCAGTGGGTCCAGACCGGACAGCACCGAGTCGGCCAGCGCGTCCGCCATCGTGCCCAGACGCGCCGCGGCCACGGGCATCCACGCCTCGCTCAGGGTGACGGGGCCCGTCGCCTCGCCGTCCAGGGTCGCGGCGATCGCCTCGGCCATCCGGACCGCGTCGGGGACGCGGGCCAGTCCGCGTGCCACGGGGCCGACCGCGCACGGTACACCGTCCAGCCAGGAGGGCACCGGGTGGTGCGCCCCGGGCGGGAGCCGGGCCACGAGCACCAGCATGCCGTTGTGCTGCTGCAGGTGGCTGATCTGGCCGGACGGCAGGGCCGAGACCGCTCTGCGCAGTCCCTGCTGGAACCCGGGAGGCGCGACCGCCACGGTGAAGTCCGACTGCGTGCTCACCTGGAGAAGGGTCGCCACCTGGGTGACAAGCCGCTGGTCACGGCCGTCCGACGACAGCAGCCTGCCCATGAGGGCGGTCCGCTCCCGCTCCCGCTCACGGGCCAGCACGGCGATCTGGTCCAGATAGGCGGCGTGCACCTGGACGGTGTGGAACTCGACGGCTTCCCACACCCGTACCGCGCCGCGCGTCAGCTCCGGCAGGTCGGCCGGCTCGGTGCGCTCCGTCATCGCGGTCCACAGCACCCGGAAGTCCATGCGCACCGCCCGCAGAAGCTGCTCCAGCGGCACGCCCTGGTCGGCGCGGCGGCGGCCCAGCCGTGCCGGGACTTCGCGCAGTTCCTCGGACAGCGGCAGGCCACCGATCAGCCGGAGGAGCAGTTCGAAGCAGGCACGCGCGGTGTCGCGCAGGTCGTCGGCGGTGACCGTCGACTCGTATCCCTCGAAGGCGGAGACCTCCGCGACATAGCGGGCGACCAGGCTGTCCAGGTCGTCCAGGCAGTCACGAACAAGGGTGCGCAGCTCTGCGGAGACCGGCGTGGCGCCGTCCGGCTCCAGCGGGGCCGGGGAGGCGGAAGCGAGGGGGTCCGGGAGCGGCGGATTGTGCATGTGCACATTATGAGCCCTTCACTCCGGGGGCTTTTCACCATTGTTTGCACCGTGTTTCCCCGGCATTGTGCTGTGCATCCCCCGCGCGTACCCCCTGGGTCGCGCTTGATCTCCAGGGAAGTGACTTGTGCATCTGACCCCACGTGAACAAGAGAGGCTGACGCTGTTCTCGGCAGCCGAACTCGCACGTCGGCGGCTGGCGCGTGGAGCACTGCTCGGCGCCACGGAGGCCATCGCCCTGGTGTGCGACGAAATCCTCGAGATGGCCTGGGACGGCACTCCGCTCGAGACCGTCGTCGAACGCGCCGGCGGCATCGTCCCGCGCGACCGGCTGCTGCCGGGCGTCGCGGAGGCGGTTCCCAGCATCCAGATCGAAGCCCTCTTCCCGCACGGCTCCAGCCTGGTGCACGTTCCCGAGCCGTTCGGGCCGGCCGAGGCCACCGGTCCCGGCGCGGTGCTGGTCGCCGGCGGCGAGACCGAGCTCGCCCCCGGACGCCCGCGCATCACCCTGGACATCACCAACCGCGGTGCCCGGGAGATCTGGGTCTCCTCCCACTTCCCGCTGGAGGAGACGAACGCCGCCCTGGACTTCGACCGGGAGGCCGCCCGGGGCCACCGGCTGGACATTCCGGCCGGAACATCCCTCCGGTTCGCCCCCGGGCGGACCCTGACCGTCACCGCGGTGGCACGCGGAGGAGAGCAAGCAGGAGAGCGGACGGGAGGTCACGGAGGAGACCGAGGAGGAGACCGATGAGCCGGATGTCCCGGGACACGTACGCGTCCCTGTACGGCCCGACCACCGGCGACCGGATCCGGCTGGCCGACACCGATCTGTGGGTCCGGGTCGAGGGCGACGACACCGAGCCGGGCGAGGAACTGCTCGGGGGCTGCGGCAAGACGGCACGAGACGGTCTGCTCGTGGCCGACCGGGCCCCGCGCGACAGCGCGCTGGACCTGGTGATCCTGGGCGTGGTCGTCATGGACCCGCTGATCGGGATCCGCAAGACGAACATCGGTGTCAAGGACGGCCGCATCGTCGGCGTGGGACGGGCGGGAAACCCGGAGACCACCGACGGTGTGGAGCTCGTCGTCGACTCCCACACCGCGATGATCACGGGCGAGGGTCTCCTCGCGACCCCCGGTGTGGTGGACTCCCATGTCCATCTCTCCAGCCCCGAAGTGGTCCCCGCGGCACTCGCCGCCGGTGTCACCTCCGTGGTGGGCATGGGCATCGGCGGAGTGTGGGACGTCGGCGCCAACCCCGCCCACAACCTGCACAGCCTCATCGAGGGCTGGCGCGACGCCCCCGTCAACGTGGCGTTCCTGGCCCGGGGCTCCTCGTCCTCGCAGGAGCTGCTGGAACGCGCCGTGCTCGCCGGAGCCGGCGGGTTCAAGATCCATGAGGACTGGGGGGCGACCCCCCGGATCGTCGACACCTGCCTGGGCGTCGCCGAGCAGGCCGATCTGCCGGTCGCCCTGCACACGGACACCCTCAACGAGTCCGGCTACCTGGCCGACACGCTGTCGGCCACCCGCGGGCGCACCGTGCACGCCTACCACGTCGAGGGGGGCGGTGGTCACCCCGACCTACTGGAGATCGTCTCCCAGCCGCATGTGCTCACCTCCTCCACCACGCCGACCCTGCCGCTGACTCCGGCAACCGTCGCCGAGCTGCTGCCCATGACGCTGACGGTGCACCGCGGCCACCACGGGGTCGACAGCGACCTGTCCATCGCGGCGAGCCGGGTGCGCGAGCACGCCATCGCCGCCGAGAACGCCCTGCACGACCTCGGCGCGATCAGCATCGTCAACTCCGACTCCATGGGCATGGGCCGTATCGCCGAGACCGCGCGCCGCACCTGGCAGCTCGCCCATGTCCAGGCCCATCTGGCGGGGGAGACGGGACCCGGGACCGTCAACAACGAACGGGTGCTGCGCTACCTGGCCAAGATCACGCTGAATCCGGCAATCGCCCATGGCATGGCCGCCGATGTCGGCTCGCTGCGGCCCGGCCGTCTCGCCGACATCGTGCTGTGGCGTCCGGTGACCTTCGGCGCGCAGCCGGAACTGGTGCTCAAGTCCGGGTTCGTGGCCTGGGGACTGTCCGGGTCGGGCTCCGGCTCGACCCGGCTGACCCAGCCGCGGGTGATGAAGCCCTACTTCGGCGGTCTGGGCGGGGCTCCGCGCCGGCTGTCGACGGTCTTCGTCTCCCAGGCGTGCCTGGACGACCGTGCCGCCTTCGAGGCGCTGCCGAAGGGGGTCCGGTACACGGCCCTGCGCGACAGCCGGGGGCTGACCCGGGGCGACATGGTCGCCAACACCGCCGTCCCCGACGTCAAGGTGCCCACGACACCCGACGCGGTCCTGGTCGACGGACGTCCGATCGACGTCCACCACGCCGCCGACCTGCCGCTGACCCGGCTGCAGAACCTGGCCTGACCACCACCGTCCGGGTTCCCCTCCCGCCCCTTCGAAAGCTCCCCATGCTCGATCTCAAACTGCTCAACGCCCGCATCCGCACCGTGGACGACCGGCACCCCCGTGCCCACACCCTCGGTGTCCTCTCCGGGCGCATCGTGGGCCTCGACGACGCGGTGCGGCACCTGCCCGCCCGCACCACGCTCGACTGCCGCGACGCGGTCGTCGTCCCCGGATTCGGCGACGCCCACAACCACATGGCCTGGTTCGGCCAGTCCCTGGACGAGCTCGACCTGAGCGAGGCGACCACGCCGGCCCAGATCCACGACGCCGTCGCCCGCCGGGCGGCCGCCCTCCCGGCCGACGCCTGGATCGTGGGTTCCGGCTACGACGACACCGTCATGGGCACGCATCCGCACCGCACCGACCTGGACCGGGCGGGCGGCGGGCGTCCGGTGTGGCTCAAGCACCGCTCCGGGCACATGTGCGTGGTCAGCAGCGAGGTGCTGCGGCGGGCCGGTGTCCTCGACGGCACCGCGGACGCGCCCGACGGCGGAGTCGTCGTGCGCGACAAGGAAGGTGTGCCGACCGGACTGCTCCAGGAAAGAGCCCAGGCCCTGGTGACCGACCTGGTGATGCCGTATCCGGTGAGCGAGCTGGCCGACGCCCTCGGCAGGGCGAGCGCCGTCTACGCCTCCGAAGGGCTCACCCATGTGGTGGAGGCCGGGATCGGGGTCGGCCTCATCGGCCGCAGCCCCGTCGAGGCCGCGGCCTATCAGCTGGCCCGTGAGCGCGGCACCCTGCGCACCCGGGTCGAGCTGATGGTGGCCTCCGACAATCTGCACGTGCTGCGCGCGCACGCCGACGACGGCATCACCACCGGGATCGACCTGGGGCTGCGTTCCGGCTTCGGCGACGACTGGCTGCGGCTGGGCCCGATGAAGATCTGGCTGGACGGATCGCTGATCGGCCGGACGGCCGCCGTCTCGGAGCCGTTCTGCGGACACGACCACACCTCGAGCGTCCTCCAGGGTGAACCGGAGCAGATGCACCGGCTCGTCGTCGACGCGCACCGGGCCGGCTGGCGGGTAGCCGCCCACGCCATCGGCGACAGCGCCGTCGACTTGGCCCTGGACGCCTTCGCCGAGGCGCAGCACGTCCTGCCCCGCCCCGACGCACGGCACCGCATCGAGCACTCGGGGGTGGTCCGCCCCGACCAGCTGGACCGCTATGCCGAACTGGGCGTGGTACCAGTGCCGCAGGCCCACTTCCTGTACGCCGTGGGCGACACCATGGCCGAGGCGCTCGGTCCCGCGCGTCTTCCGTGGCTGTACCGCCACCGCTCGTTCCTGGACCGGGGGCTCCGGGTGCCCGGAAGCTCCGACCGGCCGGTCGCCCCGGGTGCCCCGCTGCTCGGCATGCAGTCCATGGTGGAGCGGCTGAGCCAGGCGGGCGTCGTCCTCGGCCCTGACGAACGGGTGACCGCGGAACAGGCTCTGCGCGCCTACACCCTCGACGCCGCGTGGGCCTCCCACGACGAGGACCGGCGCGGCAGCCTCACCCCCGGCAAATACGCCGATTTTGTCATACTTTCCGACGACCCCGTCGGTATCGACAGCGATCGGATCGGTGCCATCGACGTCCTGGCCACCTTCGTGGCCGGTGCGTGCGTCCACGGCGCCGACACGATCGAGGACCTCACCGCAGTGAACGGCCCTCTTCCCACGACCGCCTCTTCGCGGCCGTATGCAAGGAGCACGACATGAGCAAGACGGAGCAGACCGCCCCAGGGGCCACACCTCCGAGGACGTCAGCCGTCGTCACCGGCCAGGATGCCGCCCGGGTCGCTTTCGCAGCCTTCGTGGGCACGGCACTGGAGTGGTACGACTACTTCCTCTTCGGCACGGCCGCCGCCCTCGTCTTCAACCGGCTGTACTTCACCACGCTCGATCCCGCCGCGGCCACCCTGGCGGCCTTCGCGACCTTCGGAGTCGGATTCGCGGCCCGGCCGATCGGCGCCCTCGCCTTCGGATGGCTGGGCGACCGCGTGGGGCGACGGCCGGCCCTGCTGATCACCGTGGTGATGATCGGTGTGGCGACCGGCCTGATCGGTGTGCTGCCGAGCTATGCCGCCATCGGTGTCGCGGCGCCGCTGCTGCTGGTGCTCCTGCGGCTGCTGCAGGGCATAGCCGTCGGTGGGGAGTGGGGAGGCGCCGTCACCCTGGCCGTGGAGCACGCGCCGCCGGAGAAGCGGGGCCGCTATGCCGCGCTGCCGCAGGTCGGTTCGCCGGTCGGCACGCTGCTCTCCTCCGGGGCCTTCGCCCTGGTGCTCCTCCTTCCGTCCGACACCTTCGACTCCTGGGGCTGGCGCCTGCCGTTCCTGGCCGCCTTCCCGTTGCTGGCCATCGCCGTCTACATCCGCCGCAAGGTGGAGGAGTCGCCGCTGTTCGACGAGATGCTCAAGCAGGACGAGCGGGCCAAGGTCCCGGCCCTGGACGTCTTCCGCCAGGCGTGGGGGCGCCTGCTGGTGGCGATGGCCTCGGCGACCCTGGGCGTCGGCGGGTTCTATCTGCTGACCACGTTCATGATCAGCTACGGTGCCGACACCCTGGGGCTGTCGCGCTCCCTCATGGTCAACGGAACGCTGGTGGCGGCGGTCACCGAGATCGCGGTGATCCTCGCCATGGGACGGATGGCCGAGCGTTTCGGTCCCGGCCGGGTCACGGTGTGGGGCGGCCTGCTCACCGCTCTGCTCGCCTTCCCCGTCTTCTGGCTGGTCGAGACCAAGAACCCCGTGGTGGTCGTGCTGGCCATGGCAGTCGGCATCGGCGCACTCTCCGTCGCCTACGCGGTCTCCGGGGCGCTGCTCGCCGAGCTGTTCCCGGCACGCCTGCGCTACAGCGGTGTGGCTCTGGCCTACAACCTCGCGGGCGCCCTCACCGGCTTCCTGCCCTTCCTGGCGTCCGCGCTGCTGGGGGCCTTCGACGGGGCGTCCTGGCCGGTGGTCCTGCTGCTGATCGGGCTGTCCCTGCTCACCGCCCTGGGCGGGTTCCTGGGAGAGCGGATGCGGGTGAGGGACAACGTGGTCACCGTCTGACTCCCCCGCCGGTCCGCGGGCCTTGCCGCCCGCCCCGTGCCCTCCACCCCTCGTGTGTCCTGCCGCTTCCACGCGGCAGGACACACGCTTGTGCGGCCACTGCCCTGGAAGGCCTATGAAGATCCCGGTGAGCCCGCCGGGACACTGAGGTCCGTCTTCGAATGTGCCGGCTGCGCTTCACCGGAGTCCTGCACACCTGGGGCTTCGCGCTCCACCTCGCCGGTCGAGGCGGCCACGCCGACGACGTGCCACCCACCAGCCTGACGCCTCCGCGCACTTCCGCCCGCCAGCACCGGCTCATGGCATACCCCGCAGCACCGCCCCGAGTGACCCATAGGCTCGGATCATGAGGGCATCCCACACCTATGACGTCACGGTGAAGTGGACGGGCAACCTCGGATCAGGCACGGACAGTTACCGGTCCTACAGCCGGGATCATGAGGTACTGGCGGACGGCAAGGCCGGGATCGCCGCCTCCTCGGATCCCGCTTTCCGCGGCGACCCCGCACGATGGAACCCCGAGGGGTTGCTCGTGGCTTCCGTCGCCCAGTGCCACATGCTCTGGTACCTCCACCTCTGTGCCGTCGGCGGGGTCGTCGTCACCGACTACCAGGATCACGCCCACGGTGTCATGACCATGGACGAGAGCGGCGGCGGAGGCCGGATCACCGAGGTCGTTCTGCGCCCCGAGGTGACCGTCGCCGACGCGTCGATGGAGGAGAAAGCCCGCTCGCTGCACGACGATGTGCCGGCCGTGTGCTTCATCGCCCGCTCGGTGAACTTCCCCATCACCCACGCACCCGTCATCCGCGTCCAGCAGACCTGACGGCGTTCCGGCAGCGCCCGGCGCACAGGAGCAGGCTCACAAGAGCAGCGGACGATCAACGTCCTCAAGGGCTTTGGGGCCGTGGCCACCCGATACGACCAACGAGCGGCCAACGGGCCTGTGTCTTCCAGGGCACCGTCACCGTTGCCGCGACACGGCTCCGGCTCCGTCCGTGATCCGGTGGATCACTCCCCGGACACCGGCGTCTCCCAGTACACCTCGACACGGTGGCCGTCCGGATCCAGGCACTTGAAGGAGACGAGGCCGGACTCGTCGAACTGCTCGATGATCTCAACGCCGTCGGCGGCGAGCCGGCCGAGCAGCGACCGCACCTCTGCCGGCTCGGACAGCCGGAAGCCGAAATGCAGAAAATCGGGCAGCGGGCCGATCTCGCCCGGCACCGCGTGCAGAGCGAGATCGAAGCCGGCGGAGTTGCGGATGATCACCGTGCCGTCGTCGTAACGCTGCGCACTGGCCGGATCGAACCCGAAGTACTCACAGTAAAAACGCCGGCTGGTCTGTTCGTCGCGCACCGGCAGGCCAAGGTGAGTCAACTGCATGATCCCATGCCTCCAGCCCGCCCCACAGCAGTGCAAGCCTCATTCGAAGCTCCGCCGGGGCGCGGCCACGCACTCCCAGGCACCGGCCGATCGTGGCCTCGCCCCACACCCGGCTCGGTCAACCGCACATGAGCCGGTGGCAGGTCCGCCGGACAGTCTCTAGGCAGAGGCCCGCCGTACCAGTGTCGTCGGCAGGACCACGCTGTGCGGCAGGTCGTCCACGGTCTCGCCGGAGGCGTCGCGGTCCAGTCCGCGCAGCAGCAGGCGGGCCATCAGCCGGCCCATCTCCTCGATGTTCTGCCGGACGGTCGTCAGCGGCGGCTCGGTCTGCTCGGCCACCGGCAGCATGTCGTCGAAGCCGACCACGGCGACGTCCTCGGGCACCCGCAGCCCGCGTTCGCGCAGTACGCGCAGGGCGCCGGAGGCGGTGAGGTCGTTGGCGGCGAACACGGCGTCGAGGTCGGGGCAGCGGTCGAGGAGGGTGCGCATGGCGCGCTCGCCGCCCGCGGGGGTGAAGTCGCTCTCCACGACCAGCCGGGGGTCGGCGTCGCCCATGACGTCCCGGTAGCCGTCGAGCCGGTCCACCGCCGAGGTCTGGTCGAGGGCACCGGTGATGTGCCCGATCCGGGTCCGGCCGAGGCCGACCAGATGCCGTACGGCCTCCCGAGCGCCGCCCCGGTTGTCGCTGTCGACGTAGACGACCTTGTGCGTGCCGTCGCTCCAGCCGGGCCGTCCGCCGAACACCGTCGGCACCCCGGCGCGCTGGATCATCCCGGGCAGCGGGTCGTCGAGGTGCAGCGAGAAGACGAGGGCGCCGTCGACGTGGCCGCCGGCCAGATAGCGCCCGACCCGGGCGTAGTCGTCGCGCCCCTCCGTCAGCAGCAGGACGAGCTGGGTGTCGTGGGCCGTCAGCTCCTTGCTGATGCCGCGCAGCTGCAGCCCGAAGTAGGGGTCGGCGAAGATCCGGGTCTCCGGCTCGGCGATGATCACGGCGACGGCGTCGTTCCGCTTGGTCACCAGGCTGCGGGCCGCCTGGTTCGGCACGTACCCGAGTTCCTCCACGGCCCGGCGCACTCGTTCGGCCAGGGGCTTGCGGACTCCGTTCCCGCCGTTCACCACCCGGGACACGGTGGCGCGCGACACTCCGGCCCGCGCGGCCACGGCCTCCAACGTGGGACGCGACGCTGTCTCCGGCACTTCTGGTCTCCTCCCCCGGCGGTTGCGGTCAGCATAGCCCCGGGCGGAGCGGGTCGTGAGAGCGTTCCGAGCGGCCGGATCCGCCGGTCCGCACCGGCCGGGCCGTCAGTGCTCGTGCGGCTTGTGGCCCGGGTCGTGCGGGTTGTAGCCCGGGATCGTTCCGTCCGGCTTCTTCACCAGGAACATGCCGACCATGCCCATGTCGGAGTGGCTCTGCACATGGCAGTGGTACATCCACGCGCCCGCGCCGACCCCCTCCCCCGCGATCACCTGGAAGCCGAAGGAGTCCCCCGGACCGACGATCTTGGTGTCGATGATCCGGCTGGGATCGTCGGGGCCGGTCAGCAGGCCGGTGCGGTTGTCGGCCCAGCGGTGACCGTGCATGTGGAAGGTGTGGTAGTACTCGCCGTGGGTGATCATCACGAACTCGACGCGGTCGCCCACCGTGGCCTCGAAGTCCGGGCCGGTGTAGGGCGAGCGGTTGTTGATGAGCATGTCGTTGAAGACGATCGTGTGCGTGCGGTCCGGCAGGATGTCGCCCTTGCGGCGGACGATCACCGCCCCGTACAGCCCCTTGCGGACGCCGCCGGTGCCGTGGTCGGTGCCGACGACGTGGTCGTGGTAGTGCCAGTAGCCCGCGCTGCCCTCCCGCCAGGTGCCGTCCTTGCGGCGGCCGGGGGCGTGGGTGCGCCAGGTGTAGGTGCGGGTCTCGCCGGGTTCCACATGGCTCCGGCTCTGCCTGGTGCCGTCGCTGGAGATCTCGTAGTCCAGGCCGTGGACGTGCAGGCTCACGGCCACGTCCGTGGTGTTCTCGAACTCGATGTGCAGGGTGTCGCCCTCGATGAGTTCGATGAGCGGGCCGGGGATCGTCGCCTTGCCCTTCTCGAGGCCGTAGCCCATCTGCCCGTCGGGGAGCTTCTCGGCGTACATCCTGATGTGCTTCACCTCGCCCCCGGCCGGCGCGGTGCGCGGCAGGGCGGCCGTACTGGCGGCGGCGGCCTCGGCCACCGCCTCAGGAGCCAGGGACAACGTTGTCGCCATGACCGCACCGCCCAGCAGCACCCGCCGGTTGAAACCGCGTCTGTCCATGCCGCTGCCTCAACTCCCCAGTCCCGTACGGAAGTTAACCGGACCCCGCGAAGCTACCCACCCTGCGGCCGTTTATCCACACTCAGGACAAAGTTTGTTGAAATCCGGCCGTGCCTATTGGCGGACCGCGCAAAGGGGTCTAGCTTCCTTGACGTTTGCCGTGACCGAGGAGGGTGGGTGACCACATGCGGTCCACATCGCACCAACGGCCCATACACGGAAGAACACCGACACCGGCACCGGCACCGGCCACGCCCCGGCGGACGAGACGGACGAGACGGATCTGGCCGGCCGCGGTCGCCGCGGGGGTCATGGCGGCCGGATTACTCTCGGCCCCCGCCGCGAGCGCACGCCCGGATCCCGGGACGCCGTCCACCACGATGTCGATCGCCTCACCACCGGGCGGCTCGAACGCGAAGGTGCTGATCTTCTACGGTTCCGCCGCGCCCGGCGAGGAGTCGCCGGTGGTGAACGCCGGCATCGAGGCGATCGAGCGGATCGGGCTGTCCGGACCGGCGCGGGAGCGTTTCAAGGTCGAGGCCACCGACGACGCCTCGGTCTTCACCGACGCCAAGCGACTCGGCCGCTACAACGCGATCGTCTTCCTGACCGGCGGCGGCGACGTCCTCGACCCCGCCCAGGAGGCGGGCCTGGAGGCCTACATGGAGGCGGGCGGCGGTTTCGTCGGCATCCATGACGCGGCGCGTGCCGAACCGTACTCCGACTGGTTCACCGGTCTCATCGGCGCCCGCCCGGCCGCCTCCAGCCCGAAGACCGTCCAGCGGGCCACCGTCGAGGTCGGCGACCGGCAGAACCCGGCGACGAAGAACCTGCCGCTGGAGTGGAAGCGTTTCGACCAGTGGTTCAACTGGGTCGAGAACCCGTCCGGCACGGTGCACACCGTGGCCCGGGTGCGCGAGTCGACGTACCAGCCGGGGACGAGCGCCAACGGCTGGGACCATCCGATCAGCTGGTGCCGTGACTACGACGGCGGCCGCTCCTTCTACACCGGCATGGGCGGCACCGTGTCGTCGTACGACGAGACGGAGTTCCGCGAGCATCTGCGCGGCGCCCTGCTGTGGACCGCCCGTCTGGTGCAGGCCGACTGCAAGGCGACGATCACCTCCCACTACAAGGCCGAACGTCTCACCCCGCCCAACAAGCCCGGGCAGAACGACCAGATCGGCGAGCCGCACGGCCTGGTCACCGCCCCCGACGGCCGCGTCTTCTACATCGGCCGCGGCGGCACCGACTCCTCCCAGCCGGTGATCACCGACTGGAACAACCCGGACATCGGCAAGGGCAAGGGGCAGATCCACATCTACGACCCGAAGACCAAGAAGGTCACCCTGGCCGGAGAGCTGACGGTCTTCGGCAACAAGGGCGGCGGCGACGAGCTCATCAAGAGCGAGGAGGGTCTCCTCGGGATCGAGCTCGACCCGCGCTTTGAGCAGAACGGCTGGGTGTATCTGCACTACACGCCCCACTCCCGGGTCGACCGCGAGACGCACATGGCCGAGCGGCGCGTCTCCCGTTTCACGCTCGACCCCGTCACCCAGAAACTGGATCTGAGCAGCGAGAAGGTCCTGCTCACGTGGCCGGTGCAGGTGCACAGCTGCTGTCACGCGGGCGGCGGGATGGCCTGGGACTCCAAGGGCAATCTGTACATCGCCACCGGTGACACCAACTCCAGCGGTTTCAGCGGCGGTTACTCCGGCAACAACCCGCAGCCCAGCTACAAGGGCGTGTCCTTCGCCGACGCCCGCCGCACCGCGGGCAACACCAACAACCTCAACGGCAAGATCCTGCGCATCCACCCGGAGCCCGACGGCACCTACACGATCCCCGAGGGCAACCTCTTCACCGGCAAGGAGACCGCCGAGGGCGGCGGCAAGACCCGCGGCGAGATCTATGTGATGGGCGTCAGGAACCCGGCGCGCATCTTCGTCGACAAGAAGACCGACATCCTGTACGCGGGCTGGGTCGGCCCGGACGCGGGCGAGCCCTCGCCCGTCTGGGGTCCGGCCAAGTACGACACGTTCGCCGCCATCACCAAGGCGGGCAACCACGGCTGGCCGTACTGCATGGGCAACAAGCAGCCCTACCGCGACCGCAACCTGCCCGACCCGTCCAAGCCGCTGGGCTGGTACGACTGCGACCACCCGAGGAACGAGTCCCCGAACAACGACGGACTGGTCAACCTCCCGCCGGTCACCGGCAACAACATCTGGTACTCGCCCCAGGGCGGCGCCCCGGACTACCCGCGCGACGCCAACGGGATCCCGTCGTACCGCAAGGAGGAGGCCACCTACCGGCTGCCGTGGCTCAAGGGCGGCGGGCAGGCCGCGATGAACGGCCCGGTCTACCGGTACGACGCGGCGAGCACGAGTGAGGTCAAGTGGCCCTCGTACTGGGACGGGAAGTGGTTCGTCGGCGACTTCTACGACGCCGACCAGCCGCGCAACGCCGTCCTGATGGATCCGAAGACCCTGGACGAGGGCGGGCTGCCGGTGCACTCGGAGTCGCTGAAGAAGATCATTCCGACCGGCAACGACGGCATCAAGAACCTCATGGACTGGAAGTTCGGTCCGGACGGCGCGCTGTACGTCCTCGACTACGGCCGCGGTTTCTTCACCTCGGACTCCAAGTCGGCGCTGTGGCGCGTCACCTACACGGGCGGCGGGCCGACGCCGGCCGCCGACCAACTGGCAAGGGGGACCGCACAGTGACACACCGACTGCGTCAACGAAGAATGTGGACGGCCCTGCTGGCCGCCCTGGCGATGGTGCTGGGCCTGCAGACGGCGTCCGCCGTCGGACAGACCCGCGCTCCGGCGCGGACGGCCGCCCCCCAGGTGCTCACCTGGACCGCCGGCGACCCCATCGACCGGTACCTCTCGGCACCCGAGACCGCGGTGGCGGGACCGGCCACGATCGTCTTCGAGAACAGCGCGGCGACCGGCAACACCACGGGGATGCCGCACACGCTGACCTTCATGACCTCCGACCCGGAGTACAACAGCGACGTCCAGCTCAACATCCTCGCCAACCCCAATGACGCCCAGGGCGGCCGGCACACCGCCGAGGTCGTCCTCACCCCGGGCCGCTACCTCTACTACTGCACCATTCCCGGCCACGGACAGATGCGGGGTGTGCTGGTGGTGACCAAGGGAGACGGCTCGGACACCACGGCGCCGGAGACCTCGGCGACCGTGGAGGGCATCCGCAACGCGCAGGGCGAGTACGTCGGTTCGGCGAGCGTGACCATCGAGGCGACCGACAGCGGAGGCTCGGGGGTCGACCGCATCCAGTACGCCTTCGGCACGGCCCCGGACGTCTGGCTGCCGTACACCGCCCCCGTCGTCGTGGACCAGGTGGGCACCCACACGATCCACTACCGGGCCACCGACAAGGCGGGCAACGTCTCACCGGAGAAGAGCGTGCGGTTCACCGTCGTCGCCCCGCCGTCGGACGACACGACACCGCCGGAGACCTCGGCGACGGTCAGCGGCGAGCGGAACGCCGACGGTGCCTACATCGGCATGGCGACGGTGACCGTCTCGGCCTCCGACACCGGTTCCGGGGTCAACACGATCGAGTACGCACTCGGGTCCGGCGCCTGGCAGCCCTACACCGGCCCGGTGATGGTGCATCAGCCCGGCACGCACACCGTGCGCTACCGGGCCACCGACAAGGCGGGCAACGTCTCGCCGGAGAAGAGCGTGCGGTTCACCGTCGTCGCCCCGCCCGTGCAGGACACCACCCCGCCGGTGACCGGGGTGACCGTCGACGGGACGCGGAACTCCGACGGAGCGTACGTCGGCCACGCCAAGGTGACCGTGAGCGCGACCGACGAGGGCGGTTCCGGGGTCGCGGCCATCGAGTACTCGCTCGACGGCGGTCCTTATCTGACGTACACCGCGCCGGTGATCGTCGACCGGGCCGGCCGTCACACCGTGACGTACCGGGCGAGCGACAAGGCGGGCAACACGTCCGAGCCGCGGACCGTGAGCTTCACGGTCGTGGCGAGCGGCGGGGTGCCCGCGCCCAACTGCCCCGAGTACGACGAGCGGTTGACGGTGATCGTCGGCACGGTCGACTCGGGTGTGCCGAACCGGGTCACCAACAACCGGTGCCGGATCAACGAGCTGATCGAGGACGAGAAGGAGTGGACGTCCCAGGCGCTGTTCCTCAAGCATGTGAAGGAGGTCCTGGACCGGCTGCTCAAGGAAGGGGTCGTCGACCAGCGGGAGTACCGGGCCATTCAGCGGGCCGCCCGCCAGTCCGGCATCGGCAAGCCCGGCCAGAACACCGGGTACCGCACGATCTTCGACGGCACCGCGGAGTCCTTCGCCCAGTGGGAGCACGTGGGCGGCGGTTCGTTCACCCTGAACCCCGACGGCTCCCTCACCAGCGGCACCACGAGGGACGGCATGGGCATGCTGTGGTTCCCCAAGCGCAAGTACGGCGACTTCTCGCTCCGCCTCCAGTGGCGTGACGACGCCCCGGGCAACGGCAACGCCAACTCCGGTGTCTTCGTACGGTTCCCGGCGGTCCACGACCACCCGGAGGAGCCGCGGCCGGAGTGGGTCGCCATCAAGTACGGGCACGAGGTGCAGGTGCTCGACCGGCCCGACGGGGACATGTACAAGACCGGTTCGATCTACGGCTTCGACCGGGTGGGGCTCGCCGGAGCCGGTGTCACCGAGAAGGGCACGTGGAACGACTACGAGATCCGCGTGGTCGGCCAGCACTACTCGGTCTACCGCAACGGTGTGCTGATCAACGAGTTCGAGAACGTCGGCGGCCAGGAGTTCTACCCGCCCCGCTCGGACGACCCGGGCACGGACGGGCGGCGGTTCGCCTCCGGCTACATCGGACTCCAGGTGCACAGCACGACGGATGTGATCTCCTACCGGGACATCCGCATCAAGGAGCTGTAGGAGTCACGAAAGGAGTCACGGAAGCCGTGCGCACCGCGGAAGCCGCAGGCGCCGCGGGAGCCGCAGGCACCGCGGGAGCCGCGGGAGCCGCGGGAGCCGAGGAAGGCCAAAGGACACGGACCGAGAAGGAAGGAGGCCGAGCAGCACAGGGCTGACACCACCAGGACCCGGCCGTCGTCGGGAGGCGGCCGGGTCCTTCCCTTCCCTCCTCGTCTTCCTCCTCGTCTTCCTCCTCGTCCGGCGTTTTGGGGCACCCGGCCGGGCGGGGCGGGCGCCGGGCCGTGGTCGCGTCCGTCCCGGGCGGACGCGCGACGCCGCACCCGGTCTCAGGGCTTCATCAGCACCTTGATGGCGCCCTCCTGCTTGCGCTGGAACATCTCGTACGCGTGCGGCGCGTCCGACAGCGGCACGCGGTGCGTGGCGAAGTCGTCGACGCCGAGCGGGTCCTCGTCCGTCAGCCAGGGCATGATCTCGTCGCTCCAGCGGCGGACGTTGGCCTGGCCCATCCGCAGCTGGATCTGCTTGTCGAAGAGCGTGAACAGCGGCAACGGGTCGGCCGAGCCGCCGTATATCCCGGAGAGGGAGATCGTGCCGCCGCGGCGCACCAGATCGATGGCGGTGTGGAGGGCGGCGAGCCGGTCCACGCTGAAGCGTTCGGCGAGCGGTCCGCTCAGGGCGCGCGGCATCATCGCGGCGGTCTGCTGGACGAGCCGGGCGACCGCGCTGCCGTGCGCCTCGGTGCCGACCGCGTCGATCACCGCGTCGGGGCCGCGCCCGCCGGTCTCGTCCTGGATCGCGGCGACCAGGTCCTTCTCGTGGTGGAAGCCGCGCAGGTCGTAGGTCTCCACACCCCACCGGCGCGCCCGGGCGAGCCGCTCGGGGACCAGATCCACGCCGAACACCCTCTCGGCGCCGCGTGCCTTGGCGATCCGGCACGCCATGTCGCCGATGGGGCCGAGGCCGAGCACGGCCACGGTGCCGCCGCGCGGCACATCGGCGTACGCGACCGCCTGCCAGGCGGTGGGCAGCACGTCGGAGAGGTAGACGAACCGGTCGTCGGGCGGTCCCTCGGGCACCTTCATCGGGCCGTAGTGCGCCTGCGGCACACGCAGGTACTCGGCCTGGGCGCCCGGCACCGCACCGTACAGGCGGGTGTAGCCGAACAGGGCGGCCCCCATCCCCTCGCTGGTGACCTGGGTGGTCTCGCACTGGGTCTGCAGGCCCGCGGAGCACATGAAGCAGTGGCCGCAGGCGATCTGGAACGGTATGACCACCCGGTCGCCGGGCTTCAGGTCCGGCACCTGTGAGCCCACCTCCTCCACGATGCCGATGGCCTCGTGGCCGAGGATGTCGCCGGGGGTCATGAACGGGGTGAGCACCTCGTACAGGTGCAGGTCCGAGCCGCACAGGCCGCTCGAGGTCACCCGGATGACGGCGTCCGTCGGCTCCTGGATCCTCGGGTCGGGGACCTCCTCCACCCGCACCTCGCGCTTGCCCTGCCAGGTCACTGCCTTCATCGCGCCGCGCTCCTTCTCTGCCGCGTGTTCTGCCGCGTGCTTCTGCCGCCTGCTCTGCCGCGTGTCCTGCCGCGTGTCCTGCCGCGTGCTTCTGCCGCGTTCCTTGTCGCGCGTCCTCCGGCGCGTTCCTCGTCGCGTCCTCTGCCGCGCGCGTCCCGCGCTCCGCGCGCTCCTGCGCACTCCTGCA
Source organism: Streptomyces thermoalcalitolerans (assembly GCF_039525155.1). Classification (NCBI taxonomy): domain Bacteria; kingdom Bacillati; phylum Actinomycetota; class Actinomycetes; order Kitasatosporales; family Streptomycetaceae; genus Streptomyces; species Streptomyces thermoalcalitolerans. The sequence continues at coordinate 52,383 of NZ_BAAAHG010000015.1, forward strand.
CGCCCGCGCACGTCCGGGTACCCGAGCCCGAACCGGCGAACCGCGGGGGCCGAACGGCCCAGTCCGACACGCATGATCAAAAGCGATCGGGTATGGCCAACTTTGAACGATTAAGTTCACAATCAGAGCAAACGGAGAGGGACGGGGGCCATACGATGGACGTGGGACGAAGGTCGCTGATGCGGCATGCCGTGACGGCGGCCCTGTTGCTGTCGGCACCGGCGGTGGGATGCACGGCCCGCGGCAACGGCGCCTCCGAGGACGGACGCGGCGCGGGGGACCGCACCCAGAGCCCGCCGTCCACGCCGGCACGGAAGCCGGACCGCACCGGCCCGGTGCTCGTCGTCAAGATCGACAATGTGGCCCCGGCCCGCCCCCAGACCGGCCTCGACACCGCCGACCTCGTGTACGCCGAACAGGTCGAGGGCGGACTGAGCCGGCTGCTGGCCGTCTACGCCACGAAGCTGCCCCCGGTCATCGGGCCGGTGCGCAGCGCACGCGAGGCCGATCTGGAGCTGCTGCGTCAGTTCGACCGCCCCGTGCTCGCCTTCTCCGGCGCCCAGCGCAGACTGCTGCCGCTGATCGACACGGCCCCGCTGTCCGCCGAGACGCCCGAGAGAAGACCGGACGCCTACTTCCGGGCCGCCGGCCGGGCGGCCCCGCACAATCTCTATCTGCGCCCGGGCCGGCTCCTGGCCGCCGCACCGGGCGCGGACGCGCTGCCCACCGGCTTCCGCTACGGCCCGGCCCCGGCCGGCGGCCGTGCCAGGACCTCGCACACGGTCGACTACCCGGCGGCCCGGTTCACCTTCACCTGGTCCGCGCGACGGCACGGCTGGCAGGTGGCGATGGACGGCAAGCCGGCCGTCACCGCCGACGGCACGCCGCTGATGCCCGCGACGGTCGTGGTGCAGCACGTGAGGGTGCGCAGGTCGGACCTGCACGACGCCCTGGGCAACCCCACCCCGTACACCGAGACCGTGGGCTCCGGGCCGGCACAGGTGCTGCGCGACGGACGGATTTACGAGGTCACCTGGAAGCGGGAACGGGCGACGGACGGCACCGAGTTCACGGCCGCCGACGGCACACCCGTGAACTTCGCCCGGGGTCAGGTCTGGGTGATCCTCACCGGCCGGTGAACGGTGCGTCAGGAGCGTGCGGCGACGGGCTCCGCCGGGTTGCGCAGCCCCTCGGCCGCCTCCGTCACACGCCGGATGAGGTCGAGGAAGAGGACCTGCTCCTCCGGACTGAGCGGCCCCAGGAAGACCTGGTTCATCCGGGCCGTGCGCACGACGAGCTTCCGGTGGACGCGTTCGCCCTCCGGGGTCAGCCGCAGCAGGAAGCGGCGGCCGTCCTGGGGGTCACGCATCTTGTCGAGCAGACCGCGGCGGCCGAGCCTGCCGATCACCTCGGCGGTGGTGGAGCGGTCCAGCCCCACCCGCTCCCCCACCGTGCGCTGGTCGAGCCCCGGTTCGGCGACGAGCGCGTTCAGGACCGCGAACTGCGGCGAGGTGATCTCCTCGGAGACCATCGTGTTCCACAGCAGGTGGTGCGCCTGCTGCAGCCGTCGGGCCAGGTGCCCGGGGTGGGTCGAGATGTCCACCGCGGCCATGCGCGCTCCTTGCGTCGATCAGCCGTTCCGCCCGTGACCTTTTCGTACGTGCACTGAAGAATATCTCCTCCACCCATGGCCGCCCCGCAGCCTCGGGCCGCTGAACCGTCGACTGAACAGGTGATTTACCGAGGTCTTGACTGTGCACGGTCCGAATGACAGCGTGAGAGACCTCGATGAAACAGTCAGTGCCCTGATCATCTGGATGCCGAGCACTCGGCGGAGGCGAGGCTTCTTCCGATGGACAAGGTGGTCGCCACGGCCCGCGAGGCGGTGGCCGATGTGCCGCACGGCGCGTCGCTGGCGGTGGGCGGTTTCGGACTCAGCGGTGTGCCGGACGTATTGATCCAGGCGCTGTACGAGCGCGGGGTCGGCGGACTGTCGGTGGTCTCCAACAACTGCGGTGCGATGGAGTCCGGCCTCGCGGTGCTGCTCGCGGCCGGGCGGATCGCACGGGTGACCGGCTCCTACATCGGCGCGAACAAGGAGTTCGCCCGGCAGTACCTGGCCGGCGAACTGGAGGTGGAGCTGATCCCCCAGGGCACGCTGGCCGAGCGGCTGCGCGCCGGCGGCGCCGGGATCCCCGCGTTCTACACCCCGGCCGGCGTGGGCACCCAGGTCGCCGAGGGCGGGCTGCCCTGGCGCTACGACGGCTCCGGTGGCGTCGCCGTCGCCTCGCCGCCGAAGGAGGTCCGCGAGTTCGACGGCGCCCTGTATGTGCTGGAGCGCGGCATCCGCACCGACTTCGCCCTGGTGCGCGCCGCGAAGGGCGACCGGCACGGCAATCTGGTCTTCAGCAAGTCCGCCCGGAACTTCAACCCGCTGGCCGCCATGGCCGGACGCATCACGATCGCCGAGGTGGAGGAGCTGGTCGAGCCCGGCGGGATCGACCCGGACGCGGTGCACCTGCCGGGCATCTTCGTCCAGCGGGTGGTCGCCCTCACCCCTGAGCAGGCGGCCGACAAGAAGATCGAACGGCGCACGGTCTCCCCGTCCTCTCCACGCCTCCGGCCCGAGGGACGGTGAGCGGCCGATGGCCTGGACACGGGAGGAGATGGCCGCCCGGGCCGCACGCGAACTGCGCGACGGCCAGTACGTCAACCTCGGCATCGGCCTGCCGACCCTGATCCCGAACCATCTGCCCGAGGGGGTGGAGGTGGTCCTGGAGTCGGAGAACGGCATCCTGGGCACCGGCCCCTATCCCACCGAGGACGCCGTCGACCCGGACCTGATCAACGCCGGCAAGGAGACCGTCACGGTCCTGCCCGGCGCCTCCTTCTTCGACTCGGCGCTGTCGTTCGCGATGATCCGCGGCGGCCACGTCGACGTCGCCGTCCTCGGCGCCCTGGAGGTCTCCGCGCGCGGCGACCTGGCGAACTGGGCCGTTCCCGGCAGGATGATCACCGGGATCGGCGGGGCCATGGACCTCGTCCACGGCGCCCGCACGGTCATCGTCCTGATGACCCACACCGCCAAGGACGGCACGCCGAAGATCCGCCGGGAGTGCACGCTGCCGCTGACCGGCAGGGCGTGCGTGGACCGGATCATCACCGACCTCGGCGTCCTCGACGTCACCGGGGAGGGACTGCTGCTCGTCGAGACCGCGCCCGGCGTCACCGCGGACGAGATCGTTGCCAGGACCGACGCCGAGCTGACCGTCGCGGAGAACCTGACGTGAGGGGCGTCCGCCCCGCCCTCCTCCCCGTCCCCCGTCCCCCATCCCGCCCTCGGCCTCACCCCCGCCCTCGCTCCTGTCCTCCGGCGCCCAAGGAAGCGTGAGGAACTCTCATGACGCTCACTCAGCACGACATCGACCAGGAGATCGCGGCCGAACGCGCCGCGTACGAGAAGCGCCGCGCCGACGGTGCCCCCGTCGAGCACCACCCGCGCCGCGACTACGCGCCGTACCGCTCCTCGGTGCTGCGTCACCCCCGACAGCCGCTGGTCGCCGTCGACGTGACCCGGAATCCGGAGCTGGTCGAGCTGTCCTCGCCCGCCTTCGGCGAACGGGACATCACCGAGACCGACAACGACCTGACCCGGCAGCACACCGGTGAGCCGATCGGCGAGCGGATCACCGTCTCCGGGCGGCTGCTGGACCGCGACGGGCGGCCGGTGCGCGGTCAGCTCATCGAGATCTGGCAGGCCAACGCCGCCGGCCGCTACGCCCATCAGCGCGAGCAGCACGACGCCCCGCTGGACCCCAACTTCACCGGTGTGGGCCGTACGCTGACGGACTCGGACGGCTTCTACCGCTTCACCACGATCCGGCCGGGCCCGTACCCGTGGCGCAACCACCTCAACGCCTGGCGTCCGGCGCACATCCACTTCTCGGTGTTCGGCAGGGCGTTCACCCAGCGGCTCGTGACGCAGATGTACTTCCCGAACGACCCGCTCCTCCCGCACGACCCGATCCTGCAGTCGGTGACGGACGACGCCGCCCGGCAGCGGCTGGTCGCCGCCTACGACCACAGTCTGTCGGTGCCGGAGTTCTCGCTGGGCTACCGCTGGGACATCGTGCTGGACGGCCCGCACGCCACCTGGATCGAGGAAGGGCGCTGATCTGCCATGACGAGGACCGACACCAGCGGCCCCGGGCCTGTGCCGCCCACCCCGTCGCAGACGGTGGGCCCCTTCTACGGCCATGCGCTCCCCTTCCCCGGCGGGGAGGACATCGCACCGCTGGGGCACCCCGACACGATCACCGTGCACGGGTACGTCCTCGACGGCGAGGGCCGGCCGCTGCCGGACGCCCTGCTGGAGGTGTGGGGACCGGCCCCGGACGGCACCCTGCCGTCCGTCGACGGCTCGATGCGGCGCGACCCGGCCTCCGGCGGCTTCCTCGGCCGCAACGGCGTGGAGTTCACCGGCTTCGGCCGTGTCCCGACCGACGCCGACGGCCACTGGTACGTGCGGACGCTGCGGCCCGGCGCACGCGGGCAGAACGCCCCCCATCTCAGTGTGTGCGTCTTCGCCCGCGGGCTGCTCGTGCACCTGTTCACCCGTATCTACCTGCCCGGCGACGAGGACGCGCTGGCCGCCGACCCGCTGCTCGCCCGGCTGGACGAGGAGCGGCGCGGCACGCTGATCGCGGCGCGGGAGGACAGCGGGGCATACCGTTTCGACATCCGCCTTCAAGGCGAGGGCGAGACGGTCTTCCTGGAGTTCCGGTGACACCACCTCCTGACGGCCCCCTGTCCGATGAGGCCGACGCCGGTCTGCTCGGCCCCGGCTGGGCGGACTCCCCCGCCGCGTCCGCGACCAGTGACGTCGCGTATCTGCGGGCGCTGCTGGACGCGGAGGCCGCCCTCACCCGCGCCCAGGCCGCGCTCGGCCTCGCCCCGGCGCAGGCGGCCGAGGCGGTGACCCGGGCGGCGGATCCGGCCCGCTTCTGTCCGAGCGCGCTCGCACGGCGCGCCCGGGGCGGCGGGAACCCCGTCATCCCCCTGGTGGAGGACCTCACCAGGGCGGTGGGCGAGGAGTACGGTCCCTATGTCCACCGGGGCGCGACCAGCCAGGACATCATGGACACGGCGACGATGCTGGTCGCCGTGCGCACCCTGGACCTGGTCCTGGCCGATCTGGACCGTGTCGGGGAGGCGCTGGCCCGGTCCGCCGCCGAGCATCGCGGCACCGTGATGCCGGGGCGGACGCTGACCCAGCACGCGGTGCCGACGACCTTCGGGCTGAAGGCGGCCGGGTGGCGGTCGCTGGTGCTGGACGCCCGGGACCGGATCGCCCGGGTGCGGGACACACTGCCCGTCCAGCTCGGCGGTGCGGCGGGGACGCTGGCGGCCTTCTCGGCGTACGGCGCCGAGGACGCGACCGCGCTGGTCGCGGCGTACGCCCGGGAACTGGGCCTGTGCGAGCCGCTGCTGCCCTGGCACACGCTGCGCACCCCGATCGCCGATCTCGCCGGGTGCCTGGCCTTCGCCGTCGGGGCGCTGGGCAAGGTCGCGGTGGATGTGCTGGTGCTGTCCCGCACGGAGATCGCCGAACTCGCGGAGGGCGGTGGCGGCGGTTCGTCGGCCATGCCGCACAAGACGAACCCCGTGCGGTCCACCCTGATCGCCGCCGCGGCCCGGCGCGCACCGCAGCTCGCGGCCACGCTGTACGGGTCGCTGGCGGCGGAGGACGAACGGCCGCCCGGTGCCTGGCACGCCGAGTGGGAGCCGCTGCGGGAGCTGCTGCGGCTGGTCGGCGGCGCGGCCCGGGACGCCGTCGAACTGACCGAGGGGCTGCGGGTGGACGCGGACGCGATGCGCGCGCACCTCCACCTCACCCGGGGGCTGATCGTCTCCGAGCGGCTGTCGGCCGAGCTGGCGCCCGTGCTCGGCCGTGCCCGTGCCAAGGCCCTGCTCACCGAACTCGCCCGGCGCTCCTTCACCGAGGGCCGCGGCCTCGGCGAACTCCTCGCCGAGCAGCCCGAGTCGCAGGGCGTCGACCTGGACGAGCTCACCGATCCCGCCCGTTACGAGGGCGCTGCCGCCGCCCTCACCGACCGTGCTCTGGAGCGACGTTGACCCTGCATCACCTCGTCGAAGGCCCCGCTTCCGCCGCCCCGCTGCTGCTCGGGCCGTCGCTGGGCACCTCGTACGCGCTGTGGGACAAGGTCGCCCCCGAGCTGTCGGTGTCCCACCGGGTGGTCCGCTGGGACCTGCCGGGGCACGGCGGTTCGCCGGCCGGGCTGATCGGTCCGGGGGCGACCGTCGGCGACCTCGCCGGTCTGGTGCTGGCGCTCGCCGACTCGCTCGGCATCGAGCGGTTCGCGTACGCGGGGGTGTCGCTGGGCGGTGCGGTGGGGCTGCATCTGGCCGTGCACCACCCCGAGCGCCTCGACGCGCTCGCCGTGATCTGCTCCTCGGCCCACTTCAACGGTGCCGCGCCCTGGCGGGAGCGGGCCGAGCGGGTCCGGCGGGAGGGGGTGGGCCCGCTGGCCGAGAGCGCCCCGGCGCGGTGGTTCGCCGGTGACTTCACCGTGCCGGAGCTGGTGCGCGCCCACCGGGAGGCCGATCCGGAGGCGTATGCCGCCTGCTGCGACGCACTGGCCGCCTTCGATCTGACCGACCGTCTGCCGGAGATCGGTGTGCGCACCCTGCTCGTCGCGGGCCGGGAGGACCCGGCGACCCCGCCCGCGCATCTGCGGCAGATCGCGGACGCGGTGCCGGACGCGACGCTGGTCGAGATTCCGGGTGCCTCGCATCTGGCGCCCGCGCAGTGCCCTCAGGCCGTTCTGGCGGCGCTGCGCGCCCACTTCGACGGTGTTCCCCGGCGGGGCATGGAGGTACGGCGCGAGGTGCTCGGCGATGCGTACGTGGACCGGGCGCAGGCCCGGCAGACCCCCTTCACGGCCCGTTTCCAGGACTTCGTCTCCCTCTGTGCCTGGGGTGAGATCTGGACCGATCCGACGCTGACCCGCCGCGAGCGCAGCATGATCACCCTGACGGCGCTCGTCGCGGGCGGCCACCACGACGAGCTGGCCCTGCATGTGCGGGCGGCCCGCCGCAACGGGCTCACGGTGGAGGAGATCGGCGCGGTGCTGCTGCAGTGCGCCGTGTACTGCGGGGTCCCGGCGGCCAACTCGGCGTTCGCGGTGGCCCAGCGGGTGCTGGCGGAGGAGCCCGGCGAGCCCGGCGAACCCGGCGAGGACTGACCCCGACGACCCGGGAGCCGCAGCCCGGGACCCCGGCGGCCCGGTACGAGCCGTGGCCGGCCGTGCGGGCTGTGCGGGCCGTACGGCGGACGGCGGCGCAGCGGACGGCCGGCGCCCCGGCAGTCGACCGGCTGCACCGACTGCACCGACTGCTCGGAAGACAGCCGGCTGCTCGAAAGACGGTCGGCTGCCCGGAAGACGGCCGGCTGCCCGGAAGACGGCCGGCTGCTCAGAAGATGACCATCCGCTCAGTATGCGGACTGCCGCAGTCCGTGCTCCGCGTTCAGAGCGTTCCGGGCCTGGGTCACCAGACCGTCCGCACCGCAGGAGCGGGCCAGGGCCAGGCCCCGCTCGAGTTCGGCGGCCGAGTGGGCGGCGATGCCGTACTCGACGCGCGCGGCGGCGTGCTCGTACTGGCAGGGAGAGGCCTCCAGATAGGTGACGGCCTGGGCGAGCAGGCGGACCTTGCGCTGGCCGGTCTCCAGGGCGGCGGCGCAGCGCAGGGCCTCCCCGATCGCGGTGTCGGTGCCGAACCGCTCGGCCCGGCGGCGGACCTCGGCGGCGAGCCGGCCGGCCCGGTCGGGGTCCTCGGTGGCGAGGGCACGGGCCAGGTCGGTCGCCCAGGGCACCGTGACCGGGTTGTGGTGACCGCGGACGGCGGCCGCCTTCTCGGCCGCCTCCAGTTCGCCGATGCCTTCCTTGGTGCGGCCGAGGGCGAGCAGCAGCCGGCCGCGCACACTGCGCGGGTCGGGAATGATGATGGTGGACGGGTAGGGCGGGGCGAAACCGCACCGCTCGGCGGCCTCCCAGGCTTCCGCGACATGGCCGCGGGCGAGCAGGGTGTCGACCAGGTTGCAGCTCACGGTCCAGTACATGGGCAGCCCGCGGCCGACCCGTTCGGCCAGGCGCAGGGACTCGCGCAGGGCCTCCTCCGCCTCCCGCAGCCGGCCGCGCCTGCGGTGGGCGAGGCCGATGTAGGCGTGCGCGAGGGCGAGGTGGCCGCCGCTCCAGCCCGCGGTCTCGTAGGTGCGCACGGCCTCGGTGCACAGGGCCTCGGCCCGGTCGAGACGGTCGGTGTAGGCGTAGGCGGCGGTGAGCATCAGCAGCAGCTCGATGCCCCACTCGGGGTCGGTCCAGCCGAGTCCCGGGGGCGAGGCGGCCGTTGACGAGGGCGCGGTCGCACAGTTCGACGACCTCCTCGGCGCTCTCGCCGCGGGTCATGACGTCGAAGCCGCGCAGGATCAGCAGGGCACGCTCGGGATTGTCGCGTCCGGTGCAGCCCGCGGCGAGTTCGGCGAGCCGCTCGGAGCGGTTCGGCGAGATCGGCTCACCGGCGTGCAGGCTCTCCCACATGTACTGCACGGCCTGCAGCCGCAGCCGGATGGGCCCGGGTTCATGGCGGGCGGCCTCCGCCTCCACCATGCGGACGGCCTCCTCCAGCTGGTTGTTGTGGAGCAGGGCCTGGGACAGCCGCCACACGGCGTCCACGCGGGTGGCACGGTCCAGGCCGGGCATGCTCATCGCCCGCTGGAGGTGCTCGACGGTGGTGGCGGGTGCGGTCAGGAGGGTGGCGCAGCCCAGTTCGTAGAGCACATGCGCGTGCACCTCGGGGGCCGGAGGCTCCAGCAGGGCCCGCTCCAGGCAGCGGCGGGCCGCTTCGGGAGCGCCGACGGCGAGGTGTTCCCGGGCCGCCTGGCGCAGCTGTTCGACGAGTTCCTCGTCGTCGTCCGGGTGGACCTGGAGGAGGTGCCGGGAGGCCGCGGCGGCGCCGAGTCCGGAGTCGGTGACGACCTGGGCGGCGATGCCGTGCATGGCGGTGCGCAGGGCGTCCGGTATGGAGTTGTAGACGGCGGTGGCGATCAGCGGGTGCACGAACTCCAGCTCACCGGCGCCGCTTTGCGCCGTCGCCGGGTCGGGTTCGGTGAGGATGCGGGCCTCGCGCAGCAGCCGGGCGCAGCGTACGGCGTCCTCACGGCTCATGGTGGCGAGCCGGGCGACGAGGTCCACGGAGATGCCGGTGCCCAGGATGGCGGCGGCCCAGGCGAAGCGGGTGGCGTCGATGCCGAGTTCCTCGAGGCGGGCGACGAGGCCGCCGCCTCGGGCGGAGCGGTTCAGGGCACGCAGTTCGCCGGCATGGGCCTCGACCGGCTCGATCTCGCTGTCGCGCACCTTGGCGAGGAGTTCGACGGTCTCGTAGGGGTTTCCGCCGGTGACGGCCCACACCTCCCGGCAGAACGGGGCGTCGGCGTGCGGGCCGAGGGTGGCGCGGGTGAGTCCGGCGGTGGCCTCCGGGGTGAGGGCACTCAGATCTCTGACATCCGCGGCGGCGACGACTGCTTCCAGGCTCCGGGCACCGGCCCCGTGCGCCTCCCCGAGCCGGCGGGTGACGACGATCAGCACGGACAGGTCGTCGAGGCGTTCGACGAACGCGGCGAGCCAGCGCAGGGTCTCCTCGTCGGCCCAGTGGGCGTCGTCGATCAGCAGCACCAGCGGCCATTCGCGCCTGGCCAGCCGCCGGACCGCGGCGACCAGACCGTCGCACACGCCCTGCGGGTCGGCCCGCCGCTCCCCGGGCTCCGCGATACCGAGGGCGGGGCCGGCGATGTCGTACCAGTCGCCGAGGTACTCGCGGGCCTCCTCGGGCATCAGCGAGATCAGCGCCGGCTGCAACAGCTGCCGTACGACGTTGAAGGGGACGGACTGGAGGGTCTCGCCGCCGCGCGCCGACCACACGGTGCAGCCGCGTTGTTCGGCGATGCGCCGGGTCTCGGCCAGCAGGGCGGTCTTGCCCAGTCCGGCCTCGCCCTGGAAGACCAGTAACTCTCCTGAGGACGAACGGTCGGCGCACAGGGCGTCGACCGCACGCTGGACGGTGGCGATTTCCTCGTCGCGCTCCCACAAGGAAGCCGAGGCGGCCGTGCCCGGCCGTACCTCCGTCATCCCGCTACCTCCCAAGTCGCCCGACGGCGTGCAGACTTCGAGCGTAGCCGTCGAAAGGTCAAAGTGGAGAGGGTCTTCATACCTGTTGCCGTGACGGGTGACCTGCGGTACAGGAGGACGACTCGGCGGTCCCACGACCAGTGCGAGCGGACGCGAGAAGTCAACACGCGTACGGCGGGGACGGGCCGCGGGACGGCAGCGGAAGCGGAGGGTCCTTTCAGCGGGTTCTCACCCATGCCTCATACGGTGGGGGCATGACGCAGGCGACTCCTCCCGGGTGGTACCCCGACCCGGGGCAGACAAGTGACGGCCCCGCCACCGAGCGCTGGTGGGACGGCAAGGCGTGGACGGACCGGACCCGTCCGGCAGGAGCAGCGGCCGCGTGGGGTCCCCCGGCGCAGCCGCCGGCCGCCGGACCGTACCCGGAACGTCCGGGGCACCCTCCCGGACACCCCGGGCACCCCGGGCACCCCGGGCACCCGGGGCACACCGGCCATGCGGAATACCCGGGGCACCCGGGACATCCCCCTTTCCCGGGCCCGCCGCCGGCTCCCCCGCACCAGGGTTCGCGCCACGGTCTGCGGATCGGCGTCGCCGTCGCGGCGGCCACGGCACTGCTGGCGAGCATCGGCGTCGGCATATACGCGCTGAGCGCGGGCGACGGCGGCGACAGCCGGGCGGCCGAGTCGCAGCAGGGGCCGGGCGACCGGGACGACGCCCCGGACGGCCCCGGGGACTCCGGCGGGTCCGACGGATCCGACGGGTCCGACGGCGACCGGCGGGAGGCGCCGGACGACCGGCGGGAGGCACCGAAGATCACCAGCGGTTCGGTGACCGACGTGCTCAACGGCATCAGCCTGCCCATCCCCGACGGCTGGTACGGCCGGCGGCTCACGATGGGCGCCCAGGTCACCTCCGGCGACTCCTACGCGTGCCCCGGCGACACCGACCAGAGCTGCACCAAGGGCGGCGCCTACTCGGCGCCCGCGATCGCGCTGGGCACCCGGGGCCGTACGGCGGAGGAGGTGGCCAAGGCCGACATCGCGGCGAACGCCGAGGAGTCCTACGGCGGCACTTCCTACGGCGGGATCATCTCGCACGAGGTGCTGGCCTCCAAGGAGGTGACGGTGGCCGGGCAGAAGGGCTACCTGGTCCGCTGGAAGGCCATCACCCGCAAGGGCACCGACGGGTATGTGGAGTCGCTGGCCTTCCCCTCTCCGGCGGACACACGGCAGATGGTCGTCGTCCGCTTCGGCGTGGACGTGGGGGAGAAGCAGTCCGTGATCGACGAGATCACCCGGGGCATCAAAGCGGCGGGCAGCGGCAACGACCTGGCCGTCTGAGCCGGCCGGACGGGCCCCGCGTGGACCGGGTGGGCCCTGCGTGGACCGGGTGAGGCGTCCCTCCGCTTCGGGGCGCCCCACCCGGCCGGGGTGCGCCGCCCCCGTCCCCACGGTGCGGCGCGGTCAGGTCACCGTCCGGTCATCCCTCGGACGGCGGCCTGGGCCGTGAGTCGTGGCCGCGCGTGTGGATCCGCTCGAGCACCGCGTCGAAGAACTCCTGCTCACGCTCGGGCGTGAGCCCAGAGCGGCGCGAGGCGACAGCCGTTCCCGGCCCGTCCACGGCCTGCGACGTCATCGCTCTGCTCCTCACTCACGCCGGGGACGGCCTCGATGCCCGCTCCTTCGCGGCGTACGCCCATTGGTACGCGAGTGTACTGGTACGTGGGTGTATCGATACGTCGCCGTATCGACACCGGGAGCGGCCCGTATCCGCCCGCAGGACCGGGCGCGACATGTGATCATGGTCCCCACCAGGCTTGCTCGATTGGCGAGTTGAGGATGTCACCGGAGAGGATGGCCGGCGTGGGACAAGGTGCCGACACCGTCCTTGCCGTACGCCGCGCGCGGGACGGCCGGGAGGATCCGGAACGCCGCCCCGCCCGCCTCCGGCGCCGGCGGGGCCCGCACCGCTGACGGGATGGGGATGTCACCGGCGTCGAAGCGACGTGCGCCGGACGGTCGAGTACGCCCGTCCGCGAAGACGCACGGACGCGATTCACGGAGTGCTCACACGGGGAAGCGTGTGCCGGGTGCCCGGGGCACCGCGGCGACGCGGGGACGCCGGCGGGTCGAACACGTCGGACGGGCCGGGACGGCGGCGGTCCGGCCGCCCGCAGGGCGCACCAAGCGGGTGGCCGCGCCCGCGGAGAGCCGTCCGCGCCGTGCCGTGGCACGGCTGCGGCGGGCCTGGGACCGGCCGCTGACCGCCTACTACCTGGTGGTGGGCAGCACGGTGCTGCTCGCGGGCCTGGGGCTGGTGATGGTGTTCTCCTCCTCGCAGATCCAGGCCCTGCGCCAGGGTCTGCCGCCGACGTTCTATCTGCGGCAGCAGCTCATGGCCGCGGGGATCGGCACGGCGCTGGCCCTGTCGGCCGCCCGGATACCGGTGGAGAAGCACCGGTTGCTGGCCTATCCCCTGCTGGGCGGATCCGTACTGCTGCTGGCACTGGTGCAGGTGCCGGGGCTGGGGCGGACCGTCAACGGCCAGACCAACTGGCTCGCCCTGGGCGGCCCGTTCGTGCTGCAACCCAGCGAGTTCGCCAAGGCCGCGTTCATCGTGTGGGGGGCGGACCTGCTGGCCCGCAAGCAGCGGCACAGGCTGCTGAGCCAGTGGAAGCATCTGCTGGTGCCGCTGGTGCCCGGCGCGCTGCTGCTGTCGGGGCTGATGATGCTCGGCGGCGACATGGGAACCGCGGTCGTCCTGTGGGCGGTGCTGTTCGGCCTGCTGTGGCTGGCCGGTGCGCCGCTGCGGCTGTTCGGGGCCGCCCTGGCGGGCGCGGGACTGCTCGCCGCCGTGCTGATCACCACCAGCCCGCACCGTATGTCCCGGTTCGCCTGTCTCGGCGCGGGCGACCCCGGCCCGGGCGACCAGTGCTGGCAGGTGGTGCACGGCCTGTACGCGCTGTCGACGGGCGGCCTGTTCGGTAACGGGATCGGCGCGAGCATCGAGAAGTGGGGCGAGCTGCCCGAGCCGCACACCGACTTCATCTTCGCCGTCACCGGGGAGGAACTCGGGCTGGTCGGCACCCTGTCCGTACTGGTCCTGTTCGCGGCGCTGTGCGCGGGCGGCCTGCGGATCGCCGGCCGCGGCAGAGACCCGTTCGTCCGCCTGACGGCGGGCGGCATCGTCACCTGGTTCGCGGTCCAGGCCGGCATCAACATCGGCGGGGTTCTCGGGCTGGTGCCCGTCGCGGGCGTCCCCCTGCCGTTGTTCTCCTACGGCGGCAGCGCGCTGATCGCCGCCCTGTACGCGGTGGGGCTCCTGCTCGCCGCGACCCGCGGCGAGCCCGCGGTCCGCGCGGCACTGGCCCGCCGCGGACGGAAGCCGCGCTCGGGCCGCCGCTGAGCCCGGTCGGGCACCCCACCGCCCCAGGGCTCGGCGCGGTGCGCGTCACGCGGACGGCAGGTCCAGCTCGGCCCGGACCGTCTTCCCGGGCAGCGTCGCACCCGGGGACGTACGGGCCAGCACCTCCCACCGGTCGGCGAGCGCGTCGACGAGGAACAGCCCCCGGCCCGCCTCGTCGAGGGGGGACGGTGACAGCACCAGATCGGCGGGTCCCGGCGGCCGGCGTTCGCCGCGGGTGTCGGACACCTCGATGCGCAGCAGGACGTCCGGGGTGTGCGTCAGGCGCAGCTCGAAGTCCCGGCCCGGTACGCGGCCATGGGTCACGGCGTTGGCCGCCAGCTCGCCGACGATCGTGGCGGCGGCCTCGGAGAGCGGGGTGCCGTACGGGATGCCCCAGGTGTGCAGTTGGGCGAGGGCGAGGTGCCGGGCGAGGCGGGCGCCGAGCGGGGTGGAGCTAAAACGCTGGGTGAACATACGTACGGTAACCGGCCGTTGAGGCGCGGATGGTGCGGTCATGGGCCCAATCTGGCGCCGCGACAGGGGCTTTGACCAGGCAGAAGCCGTGTACGCCGCGACAGCGTACGCGGTTGCGGACTGGACGGTACACATGACGGTCCGTAAGCATGGGCGTGCTCAATGTGTGTGGTGGGACAGGGGTGCGGGAGGTTGCCAATGGCGGCGGACGACACGGTGGGGACGGGGACGGGTGGTGAGCCCGGGTACTCGGACAGCCTGCGGACGTTCGGCGCGGTCGTCCAGGCGTTACGCGAGCACGCCGGACTGACCCGGGCGGAACTGGGCGAGCTGGTCCGCTTCTCCCCTCACACGGTGGCCTCCGTGGAGCTGGGCCGGCGTATGCCGGACGCGGCCTTCGTGGAACGGGCGGAACAGGCCCTGGGCAACACGGGCGCGCTGCGGAAGGCAGCGGAACATCTGACCAGGCAGCCGGGGTTGGCGGCGTGGTTCCGGCAGTGGGCGCGGCTGGAGACGACGGCGATCAACCTGTGCACCTACGAGTGCCGGGTCGTGCCGGGCCTGTTGCAGACGGAGGCGTATGCGCGCACGCTGTTCGTGAACCAACTGCCGCCGCTGAGCGATGAACAGATCGAGGCCCAGTGGGCGGCACGAGCGAAGCGGCAAAAACTCCTGTGGGAACGGCCGAACACGACGTTCGGCTTCATCCTGGAGGAGCACCTGTTCCTGCGGCGCACGGGCGGGGTGGACGTGACACAGGAGCTGATCGACCACGTACTGGAGTTGGCGGAACTGCGGAACGTCGAGGTACAGGTGATGCCTCAAGTGCAGGAGAACCACGCCGGACTCGACGGTCCGATGCAGCTGCTCGAGACCCCGGAAAACCGGTGGTTCGCGTACAACGAAGGCCAGCGTGGCGGTCTGTTCGTGTCCAATGCCAAGGAGGTCAGCGTCCTGCAAATGCGGTATGCCAGGATGCGCTCACAGGCTCTCACCCTCGAAGACTCCGTGAGCCTGTTGCGACGGCTGCGAGGAGTGCCATGAGCATCGATGACCTGGCTTGGTTCAAGAGCAGTTACAGCAGCGGCGGAGACGGCGACTGCGTCGAGGTGGCCATAGCCCGGCGGGAACCAACAGTCGCCGAGGCGGTCCATGTCCGGGACTCCAAGGACAGGCACGGCCCGCGGCTCACCCTCTCCCTCGCCGCATGGCACCGCTTCGTCTCGTACGCCGCCCGGGCCTGAGACCTCTCCTGCCACAAGGAGCGCCATGAGCAGCACGTCCGACCTGACGTGGTTCAAGAGCAGTCACAGCGGCTCCGACGGCGACGCCTGCGTCGAAATCGCCCTCACTCCCGCCACGGTCCATGTCCGGGACTCCAAGGACAGGCACGGCCCGCGGCTCACCCTCTCCCCCGCCGCATGGCACCGCTTCGTCTCGTACGCCGCCCGGGCCTGAGATCTCCTACGACAGCGCGCCCCGCACCGGTCGCCCCGATGCGGGGCGCTTGCGTTCCGCTCTTTTCCCCGGGGATAGCCCTCCGCCCGTATACCCCTCGCCTGGACCCTCGTCCGGACCGTCCCGAACCCGGCCGATGGCGATCGCGTGGGCCCCGGTCGACGCCCCGACAGGGACCTGCCGGTGTGACACCCGCCATAGGAGCCAGATCACTTCCTAACGAGCGCCGTAGAGGCCAGACCACCCCGAACAGCAAAGAAAATCCCCATAGCAATATATTTCAGACATTTCTCCGTAGTCGGGTAGTACGTCACATCTTTGCGCCCCGTCCCGCCCGCCGCTAACCATGCTGTCGTTGCTCCGGCCACGCGGCGGACCGGCGGATCCCGTCGGCCCCGTCCGCCAAGGCCACGCAGCACGGGGCCCGCCCCGTACGCCACCGCCACCGACCGCGGCCGGCACCCGACGACCTGTCCCCCACCGGAGAGTTTCTTCCGCATGACCGCGATCACCCGCACCAGCCGCTTCGCCCGTCTGCGCACCCTCGCCGTCACCGGCCTCGCCACCACCGGCGCCGCAGCCGCTGCCCTCACCCTGATGCCCTCACCCGCACAGGCCGCCGAGGCAACCCAGGTGCGGTCCTCCTCCGCGGTCACCGCCTCCGCCCAGAACAACCGCAGCGCGCAGGGCAAGGCCGTTTACGCCAACAACCTCGACGGCTGGATCAAGCAGTCCCTGAAGATCATGAGGGCCAAGGGCATCCCCGGCAGCTACGAGGGCATCAAGCGCAACATCATGCGCGAGTCCGGCGGCAACCCCAACGCCCAGAACAACTGGGACGTCAATGCCAAGAAGGGCACCCCCTCCAAGGGGCTCCTCCAGGTCATCGACCCCACTTTCAGGGCCTACCACGTCCCCGGCACCCCCCACAACATCACCGACCCGGTCGCCAACATCACCGCCGCCTGCAACTACGCCGCCCACCGCTACGGCTCCATCGACAACGTCAACTCCGCCTACTGATCCGGCGCACTCCAGCACCACAGGGCCGGTGCGGGCAGCGACAGTTGCTGCCCGCACCGGCCCGTCCGCCTTCCGACACCCGGTGCGAGGAGCAGAACGGCGTCATCCGGCTCAGACCCGGTGACAGGAATGCCCTGTCATGGCTCGGCATCGAACAGCGGGATGGACAGTTCCGGCGGAGCCAGGACTGCGCGAAGGCGGTTGAGGTTGGCCTGCCACTGCTTCCAGGCTTCCGGATCGACCCAGTTCGAGGCCGGACCGGCCTCGTCGCTCATGACCTTGGCGAGGGCCTGGTCCGCGAGCTCCCGGAGATCGTCGGAGAAGACGGGCATGGGTTCTTCGGGGCCGCAAGGCGTGTCAACCGGATCGCCACCGGGGCATTGCGCCGCTGTCAGCGCGGCTGCGGCCACCGCTTCTTCTCCTTCGACAAGCCAGCCGGTGGCGTCGACAGTGCGCGTGAGAACGCCACGGATCAGTGCCTCACGTTCCTCGGGTTCGGCGTCGTCGAGGGCATGGGCGAAGTCCGCGGCCGTGTCGTTGCCGAAAGGGCCGGTGCCCAGGTACCCATGCGAATCCCCTCCTCGTGCAACTGCACCAGGATCCTCACACCGGCCACTGACATTGCGATCACGGTGAGAGCAGGACGCACTTTTACAGAGGGGCGAAGTCGGTGAGTCCGAACACCTGCTGCTTGAGCATCCTGCTCCGGTTGACCTGCTCGTCGTACACCCTGGTGCGGGCCGCCCCCAGGCAGCATCGCCAAGCAGGCGGACGTTGAGGCGCCCCACATGCGCAGACCTGGCACAAACACCTCGTGCCGGTGCAGCGTCGCGCGCAGGGTTCCAGCAGGCGCGACGATCAGCACACGCTTCTCCACGTTGCCCACAGGCATCGGCAGGGCGAGAAGACCAGGCGCCGCCGGACGGAGAAAGGAGGACCGCGGCGAGGAACCCCCATGCCTGGATGGGGCGACGCCAGCCCTCGAGGAGCTTCCCGAAGTCGATCACGTGCAGCATCGGCCGTGGGCCGGAGTCGCCTTGAACGCAAATGTCTTAAGAAGGGCAGACAGGAAGCGGGTAATGGTGTCGCAGCGGGCGACGAAGACCTGCTCGGCGCCGTGGTCGAGCTGCTGGACGAGAAGCTTGACGAGGCCGGCCGCCGCATGGACCGGGCCAACGCCCATGGCGTCGAGCATGGCACGCACATCGCCCCAAAATCCGCGGTGGCGCAGATGGCCGACCAAGCTTTGCGCAGTCCGATCGCGGCGTCCGGGTCCTTGAGGGTGCGCATCCTCTGCCTGGCCATCCGGACGGTGGAACCGCGGAAGATGTCGCCCATGACCAGGTCGAAGACCTCGATGGCCTCGACTTCACGGCACAGAGCCAGCAACTAGCACACCTCGCGCATCCTCAAGTGGCTATTTCATATCGATGTCGGCTTAATTCCAACCCCTCATACCGACCAATACCGGAAAATCGGGAACTCATTCAGCGGTCAGCTGTCATGCGGACCCACTGCGAGTCCGGCAATGAACGCACCGAAGGAGGGCAGGAGATTCAGTCACGTTCCGATTGATCCAAGCCACTGAAGCGTTAAGCCGCTCAGGAATCCCACTCATGATGCATGATTCCCAATAGGGCTGACCGATTGGTCGGTTCACCTGCCACCTACCTACTATCAGCCGAGGAGGCATCATGTCGGTTCTGCGTGCTGCCCTGAAGGACACCACCGAGGTCATCACCGCCTGGTCGTTTTCGAGCAAGGTGAAGTGACCTAAAGGCCGACCGGTCCACGCTGGAAAATCTGCACCGTTCTCCAGTGCGGGCCGGCCGGCCCCCTTCTGCCTCAATTCAGGAGATTACGGTGGCGTCACGCACGGGAATCGACACGTTCATCATCAAGACAGTTGAGTGGTGCAATCTGGACTGCACCTATTGCTACTTCTACCACGGCCAGGACAGCTCTTTCGAGAAGCGCCCGCGGTACCTCCCGCGCCGCGCCATCGATGCGTTCGTGCCCAAGGTCATTGATCACTGCCGGACTCACGAAATCGGCACCATCCACCTGACGCTGCACGGCGGTGAGCCGCTGCTGCAGAAAAAGGACGATTACCTCTGGATGATGGAGCAGTTCGACAAGATCGATGCAGCGGGGATCCGCACGATTCGCAAGTGCACCACGAACGGAGTCACCCTCAACGACGAGTGGGCCGAACTGCTGGCCCGATACAACGTTCACCTGGGCATCAGTATTGATGGCAGCCGCGAACTTCACGACTCGGCCCGCGTCGACCTCGCCGGCCATGGCAGCTACGACCGCGCCGTGCGGGGTCTGCGCACTGCCTTGAAATGGGCGGACAAAGGGCTGAACGTCGGAACCATCACCGTCCTCAACCCGGACGAGCACGGAGGAGACACCTACCGGCACCTGCGTTCACTGGGTGTCGAGCTGATCAACATTCTGCTCCCCGAGAACAACTACGTCCTGCCGCCGGCCGCACGCACCGACGGCCGCACGTACGGAGACGTACTCGTGGAGTTCTTCGACGCCTGGGTGGCCGAAGACAACGAGCGTGTGGACATCGGCCTGTTTGCCGATATCACCCGAGCCGTGGCCGGTCTGCCGTCCTTCAGCGATCAGTTCGGCTTCGCTCCGGTCCGAGTCGCCGTACTTGAAACGGACGGATCCTTGCAGCCCACGGACAACTTCCGTGCCTGCGCAGACGGTATGAGCGAACTCGGCGTCAGTATCTACCAGGACAGCATCGACAAGCTCTACAACCATGAATTCTTTCAGCTCTGCATCAACCAGCAGAAGTTCATCCCCGACGAATGCAAGAGCTGCGAATTCGTTGACATCTGCGGAGGTGGCCGTATCACCTCTCGATACTCGAAGGAAGATGGCTTTACACGCAAGTCAGTTCACTGCGACGCCCTCTACCGTATCTTCGGGCATGTCAGGAAAACATTGATGGAAAACGACCTGATGAAGAGCTGACAGGCATGAAGCAGCAACATTTACCGACACGGTGCGCCGGCACGCGGTCCGCACGCAGCCCGCGCAACCAGTCCAGGAGCCGATGCTGACCTCCTCCCCACCGACATCAAGCAGACGCTCATCGCATGACGGCTACTGATCCTGATCGGTATCGGCGCTGCCATGGACTTCGTCATCGCCAGCCAACTATCCGCCGGCATGCCGACCATCACCCAGGATTTGGGCGGAGATATGGCCCCCGACATGCTCTTCACTGGTTTCGGCAGAGGCTCTGCCATCGGAGCGCGTCTCGCTTCCAGAGGCCGACCCAGCCGACTCAGCCCAGCAAGAACCGTTCGCATCCTCCACCGACTCCAGTCACCCCCTCCCGCCGCTGAATTCACAGGAGACCGATCATGGCAACCTTCGAGGCCACGGCCGAAACAGCTGCGAAGAACTTGGAATCCGGAAGGACTCTGAGGGAACTCTCGGATCTGGTCACCCCCATGGCCATCAGAGTCGCCATCACACTGAGAATTGCGCAGAAGATCGACGTAGGGCGGCTGACCGCAGAGGTTCTGGCGGCGGACACGGGCACCGACGCCGATGTCCTGGAACGCATCCTCCTCCACCTGGTGACCGTCGGTGTCCTGACGCGGAACGAAAGAGGAGAGTTCGGCCTCACCCGTATCGGAGAGGACATGCTCGTCGAGAGCGGGAAGGCGGCCAACCCGCCGTGGCTCGACCTGAACACCGTGGCCGGACGAGCCGAACTGACCTTCACACGTCTGCTGGACGTCGCGCGTACCGGCAAGGTCGCCTACTCGGCCCAGTACGGCACGAGCTTCTGGGATGACCTCACTCGGGATACGTCCTCGGGCACGGCCTTCGACCTCGTCATGGCCAGGGGCATGGAACGCCGAATTCATGAGATCGCCAAAGCGTACGACTGGGGCAGCCTCGGGACCGTCGTCGATGTGGGCGGAGGAAACGGCACCCTCCTCGCCGGGTTGCTCCACGCTCATCCAGGGCTGCGGGGCACCGTGTTGGATCGGCACGCCGAACCCGCCCTCCGGACCTTCAAGGACGCGGGCCTGAGCGAGCGAGCGACCGCGATCAGCGGAAGCTTCCTCAAGCCCTTGCCCCCGGGAGCCGGCGGGTACATCTTGTCGCGTATCCAGAGCGACTGGAACGACGCCGACGTCAGGACCATTCTGGGTCATTGCCGCAAAGCCGCCGAACCGCAGGGCAAAATCATCATCATCGACGAATTCGCCACCGAGGAAGGTGTTCGCTGCAACTCCGAAGACGACCTCCGCATGCTGGTGTACTACGGAGGCAAGGAGCGGACGATGGAACAGGTGCGCGCACTGGCCACAGACGTGGGCTTGTCGGTCGAGTCTCTTCGCGCGGCCGCCGACTGGACCATCATGGAACTCGTCCCCACCGAGCTCTGAGGGCTGTCCCGTAATCAGCGGTGGTTCAGTACGCGACGTCGGGCGCGGTGCATCGCAAAGTAGAGGGGAATTCGCATGCTGAGTGCACGCGAATGTTTCGACAACTCAGCGAGGTGCCGTGGCCGACGCCGCACACCCGCCAAGGATTACAGGACAACCCCTGACTGCCGTCAAGTCGTCACGAAGACCACAGGCCCAGCCACGGTGTGCGGAGAAACGGGCTGCTGCAACTTCGGCCGGACGACGATGGGCCTCATTGCCTGCTGCGGCCGATTCCTGAGCCCGAATCCCAAGTGGCCTCTTCTCGACCTGCTCTGCGCCGGACAAGTAGAGGCCCCTGAAGCCCACTTCGAGCATCCCGAGCACGACGCGGACGAGCCCCGTACGTGGCCGAATCTGGCATAGCCGATCGTGGCCCCAAGCTCATACTGGATGGCGTCGCTGCATCGGCCGTGCCCACACGTCAGAACTCCCCGCCCTCACCAAGGCCATCAGAAGGCGACGGGCAGGGAAGGCTCCGTACACCTCACTCCGAAGGGCGTGACTCGTGGTCAAGTCAAGACCCCGCTGTGCTCAATCCATCAAAATCCCGCCACAACAACACTCACGAGGACCTGAAACCCTCGGCTTTTGCTGCGAGGGTCGACGACTGTGACAGAAACATCAAAAACAACATCGCCTCCCGAAGTCCGCTCTTTCCGAAAGTTCAGGATCGTATGGCTGGGGCAGCTCATCTCCAGCATCGGAAGCCCGTTTCAGTCGATCGCCGTCTCCATTTGGATCCTGGAAACCGGAAGAGGGGCAGGCGCGCTCGCGGCAGTACTGGCCGCCGGTACGATCAGCCAGCTGATCGGTACTCTCTTTTCAGGCCCGCTGGTGGACCGGCTCGGCGCACTGAGCATCATTCTTCACTGTGATGTCATTCGCTGCACCCTGGCAGGCTTCCTAGCAGTTGCTCTCCTTCTGGAATTCAACACCGTTGCCATCATCGGCCTGGTTTCCGTATCGGGCATAGCAGGAGGCATTTTCCTGCCCGCCCTCAGGAGCGCTCCTGGGGTCCTCCTCTCAGAAGAAGACCGCCCTCGCGGGAACAGTCTGATGGAGGTCTCGAACAGCACGAGCATGCTGGTCGGAGCACTCACCGGTGGCATGACCGTCGCTTTCATCGGGCCGATCCCCGCAGTCGGTTTCAACGCCGTCAGCTTCGCGATCGGTGCCCTCTGTGCCGCACTGATAAAACGCCGATCCTCCTTGACCAACACCACGGCCACCACCGACAGCATGATTGGCCTCGTGCGTGAAGGCCTCGCCTTCGTTTGGCAAACCGGCTGGCTGCGCACGCTTCTGCTCGTCGACGCCACGCTCGACCTGGTGACAGCCGGACAACTCTCCGTAGGCCTGCCCGCGATCTCACGTCAGTTGACGGGTGCATCCAGCCTCGGTCTGATGATCGCCGGATTCGGCGCGGGAAGCCTCATGGGAGCACTACTGGCGGGCAAACTGCCCAAGATTCCGCTCCATCCCATACGAATAGTCTATCTCCTCCAGCTTTTGGCCGCGCCCTTCCTGGGTGTGCTTCCACTGAGCAATCTTCCTGTCGCAACCGTCTGCCTGGCCATGGCCGGCATCCTCAATGCCATCGCCTCGGTCCAGTACATGTCAATCATCCAACGAAATGTTGACTCCAACATACTCGGCAGGGTCATGGCCCTCCTCGTCGCCGCCGGGCTGAGCGTGCAACCCATCGGTCAAATCCTGTGCGGAATACTGATCGAAGGCGGATGGCTGCAGGAGTCATTCGCTGTCGGAACACTTGTCATGATGCTGGTGTGCATCTTCGGACTGACGCGCCGGAACCTCGGCAAACTCGTGTACTGAACGCTTCCCATCCCATGGTTCATGGGTGATGACGGCTGGCGGCCGGGGTCGTAACGCGGCAGGGCTCCTGGTCGTCACGGCTGGTGATCTCACTCACCGACGTTTCGGCACAGGAGCCCTGTTGGTCTCGTATCGAGCCGTGCTCGATATTCCTCACGAGGCTGTGGAGTACGTTTCCCGGCTCATCCATACCCGAAGGTGTGAGCAACACTCCCGCCGGCGCAAGCCTGGCTGCTCTCGGCTGGCCCTGGTGCACCTGTGCAAGAACGAGACCCTGACCCAGGTCCCAGCAGGCTTTGGGCATCGTTTCTCATGGCTGACACTCGTGTCGTTGACCGACCGCGCAGATGTCCGTGCGGTGTGGGAGCCTCCCGGGCTGGTTCACGACCTTGCTGTCCGGGAAGCGGTACCACCCGTCCGAACAGTACCCACTATTCGTCCGGCACCAGCCGCCCGACGAGATCCGTCATGCATGGGGTCAACGACCGGTCACGCCATGAGAAACGACGTCTCAGTGGCTGTGCCCGGGGGTTCCGGCGGGGGCGGGCAGCGGGTCGCCGACGCGCAGCGGGGCCGCCTCGTACCTGCCCTCGTGTGCGACGACCGGCCGCCGGTCGCCGGCGAGTTCCGGATGTCTGTCCTCCAGCTTCTGCCGGGCCTCGGCCGTACGCCGCAGAGTGGTGATGTAGTCGCGGTCGCCGCAGTAGGTCCCCTTCCAGGTCTGCGGCATCCTCTCCGGCGGCGGTGGCACGGTGGCGGTGCCGCCGATCGCGAAGCTGCTGGGGATCTTGCGGGTCTCGCCGCCGCACTCCGGGCAGCCCGGCAGCGGGGCGGTGAACGACTGGATCACTTCGAAGCGGTGTCCGCCCGTGCAGGCGAGTTCGTAGATGGCCATCGGGTCTCACCTCGCCCCGGCGGCGGTGGGCGGCCGGAGACGCCGGCGATGTCGCCCTCGGTGGCCGCGCGGGGCGGTGGGCATCAGCCGCTGCTGTTTCATGGGTGCCTTCCATCGGTGATCGGGAGCGTTGGCGTGGGGGGATGGGCACATCGGTGCTGCCGGGTCCCGGGCCGGCCAAGGCGGACACCGCGGAGGGACGGTGCCGGGGAGCGCCCTGGCCGGCCGGGAGATCAGGTGTAGAAGCCCTCGGGGGCGAGCCGCATCGAGCGCAACTGCTCGGCGTCGTGGCCGAAGACGACGGTGGCGTTCGACTGCTCGGCGATGCCGCGGATCTTCTCCACCGAGCCGTACCAGGCGGACAGGTCGTGGACGACGGCGGCGGGGACGGCGGGCGGGCCGTAGGAGTCGCCCATGTAGACGGCGTCCGACGTGAAGAGCATCGTCCCGGTCTCCGGCAGGTCGACCTTCATCGCCATGGTGCCGGGGGTGTGCCCGGGAGCCTCGATGAGGGTGACGCCGGGCAGGATCTCCGTGTCGCCGCTGACCGTCTCGAAGTCGTACGCGGCGTAGTCCGCCTTGAGGTGCGCACCGGTGAAGGGGCCTTCGAAGCCGAAGGCAAACTTCTTCTCCTTGTCGTGGCACACCAGCTTCGCACCGGTGCCGGCGAACATGCCGATGTTGCCGGCGTGGTCGAAGTGCAGATGGGACAGGACCAGGTAGTCGATGTCCTGCGGCTCCACACCGAGCCGGCCGAGCCGTGCGTCGAGATACTCCTCCTCGCTGACCTGGTCGTAGGGGAAGAACTCCTGCAGTCCGGTGGGGGCCCAGCGGGTCTGCCAGTCGCGGGGACAGCTGGTGTCCCACAGCAGATTCCCCTCGGGGGTCTCCACGAGCACGCAGTGGGTCGTGCAGGAGTACCACTCGACGGGGCGCTCGCGCTCGGTGTGCGCGCGCAGCGTACGGCCGGGCTTGAGCAGCAGCCACGTCAGGTCGCAGCTCATCGCTCCACAGCTCAGTACGTGGACCTTGTTCGCGGTCATGGAGCCTCACCTCCGGTCCAGGGCGGCCGCGGACCGAAGCCCGGCCGGCCATCGATGAATGCACAGTAGGGACGTCGCGGGAAGAACTTCATGGATCGTCATGCCGTGCACCTTTTCGGGTGCCGCATGTGCGCGGAGGGTGGACGGGCGCATCGTGTTCAGCCGCGCGCGTCGTGGCCGGAGTCCAGGTCGCGCCCCCGGGTCTCCCGGACGATCAGCGCACAGACCAGCCCGGCCAGCGCCGCTCCCGCCCAGATGGAGGCGATCGGCCAGGAGGCGCCGTCGGCGGCGTTGACGAACGCACCCGCCACGAGCGGCACGAACCCCGCGACGACACCGCCGAGCTGGTAGCCGATCGACGTGCCGGTGTACCGGACGTTCGCGGAGAACAGTTCGGCGTACAGCGCCGCGGTGGGTCCGTACATCCCCGCGTGCGCCACGGCGAGCGCGAGCAGAACGGCCAGCCAGATAAGCCCCGTCCGCCCGGTCGCCAGCAGCCAGAAGAACGGGAAGGCGAGCAGGGCCGCGAATCCGGCGGCGGCCAGGAACACGGGGCGCCGGCCCAGCTTGTCCGACAGCGCGCCGAAGCAGGGCACCGTCACCCCCTCGACCACGGCCGCGATGAGCAGCCCCGTCAGGAGCACGCTCCGGGGCAGGCCGAGCTGGGAGGAGCCGTAGGACAGCACGAAGACCGAGACGATGTAGAAGGGGACGCCGGCCGAGACGTACAGGCCGACGGTGAGAGCGATCGCCTTCCAGTGGTGGCGGAACGCGTCCACGGCCGGCACCTTGCGCACCTGCCCCGACTCCTTCACCCGGATGGCGGTCCGGGTGTCGCTGATGCGCGACCGGAGGAACAGTCCGACGGCGATCAGCGCGACGCTGAGCAGGAAGGGGATGCGCCAGCCCCAGGCGAGGAGGTCGTCGTCGGGCAGTTCGGAGACCACCGCGAACGCGGTCGACGACAGCACCAGCCCCAGGGGCACGCCCATCTGCGGCAGGCTCCCGTAAAGGCCCCGCCGGTCGCGCGGCGCCGACTCCACGACCATGGTCACCGCACCGCCCCACTCGCCGCCGACGGCGAAGCCCTGGAGGAAGCGCAGGGTGACGAGCAGGACCGGCGCCCAGATCCCGATGACCTGGTAGCCCGGCAGCAGGCCGACGACGACGGTCGCCCCGCCCATCAGGAACAGCGTGACCATGAGCGCGTTCTTGCGTCCCACGCGGTCCCCGAAGTGGCCGAAGACGACTCCGCCGAGCGGGCGGGCGACGAAGCCGACCGCGAACGTCGCGAACGCGGCCAGAGCGCCGGCCGCGGGGGAGAACTCGGGAAAGAACTGGGTGCCGAAGACCAGTGCCGCGGCGAGGCCGTAGATGTAGAAGTCGTACCACTCGATCGTGGTGCCGATCATTCCGGCCAGCGCCGTTCTGCGGGTGTCGGCAAAGAGCGCCTCGTGGCGCTGTCTGCTTGCTTCGTCGGTGGTGGTGTGGATGCTGCTCATGGCGGGTTCATCGCTCTCATCGCGTCGGGAGTCGGGTGAACCGTCTGACGGGGTCAGAGGGTCGGGACGAGTCCGCCGTCGCACCGGATGGCGGTGCCGGTGATGTAGGCGGCTTGGGTGCTGCACAGGAAGGCGGCGACGGCGCCGAACTCGTCGGGGTCGCCGTAGCGTCCGGCCGGGATCGCGGCCTTGGAGGCGGCCTCGACCTCGCTCAGTGACCGGCCGGTGCGCCGGGCGGTGGCCTCGTCGATCTGCCGGGCCCGGGGGGTGGCGATGCGCCCGGGAAGCAGGGAGTTGACCGTCACGCCCTGTGCGGCGACCTCGGTGGCGAGGGTCTTCAGGTATCCGGCGAGTGCCGCCCGGCCGAGGTTGGACAGGGAAAGGTCGGGCAGGGGCGCCTGCACGCTCGTCGAGCTGATGCTCAGGATGCGGCCCCATCCCTTCTCGAGCATCGCCGGAAGAACGCCCCGCACCAGGATCTGCTGGGGTGTGACCAGGGTGGCGATGGCCTGCTCGATCCCGGCCGTGTCGGTGGCTCGGGCCGGCCCCGGCGCGGGGCCCGGTCCGTTCAGGACGAGGATGTCGAGGTCGCCGACCGCCTCGCGGGCAGCCGCAAGAAGCTGCTCCGCGCCGCCGTCCGCCACCAGGTCGCAGCCCACGCCGACCGCGCCCGGCAGTGTGTCGGCCACTTCCTTGGCCCGGTCGCCCGACCGGCCCGTGACCACGACGGTGACGCCTTCTTCCGCCAGGGCCCGGGCGGTCGCCCTGCCCAGTCCGGACGTGGACGCGCAGACGAGAGCGGTTTTCCCTGCCAGCCCGAGTTGCACAGCACCCTCCAGTGTCTGAAATTTAAGACGATGTCTTAAATGGGGTACAGATGCTGCCCGCGCCGCAGCCGCACGTCAAGGCTTGACGAGGCGCGAATTCGGGATGAGACTCCGATTTCTCGGACGCCGTCCAATATCTCGTCCATCTCATCCGTCTCGTCGTTCGTTGAACGGCCACCGGTACCCGCACATCGAGAGGCACGACAGTGACCGTCACCCAGTCCCCAGCGGCACCCGCAGCCCCCAAGCGGCCTCGCGTCGCACGCCGGTGTCCCCGGTGGGCAGAGCTCCGGGAACTCCTGCAGATGCGCCGGCCGACCCTCAACCCGGTCGAGCGGCGACTCGAAGCCGCACTGAGCATCGACGAACTGCGCGAGGTGGCGATGCGCACGACTCCGCGTGCGGTGTTCGACTACGTCGACGGCGCGGCCGACGCGGAGGTGACCGCACGGCGGAACAGAGAGGCGTTCGAGGCGGTCGCACTCGTGCCGGAGTACCTGTCGCCGGTCGACCACCCGGATTTGTCCACCCGCCTGTTCGGCCGGGAGATCTCGATGCCGCTGATCTTCGCGCCGACCGGCTACACGCGGATGATGCACCACGAGGGCGAGGCGGCGGTCGCACGCGTGGCGGCCCGCCACGGCCTGCCCTACACCCTTTCCACGGTGGGCACGTCGACCGTCGAGGAGGTCGCCGCGGCGGCTCCCGGCGGCGAGCACTGGTTCCAGCTCTATCTGACCCGCGACGAGCGGCTCAACGCGGAACTGCTCGACCGCGCGCAGGCGGCCGGGTTCACCACCGTGGTCCTCACCGTCGACACCCCCGTGGCGGCCCGGCACCTCAAGGACATCCGCAACGGCCTCACGATCCCGCCGTCGCTCACCCTCCGGACGCTGCTCGGCATGGCCCGCTACCCGTCCTGGGTGCTGAACAAGCTGACCACGGCCCCGATCACGTTCGCGTCGCTGAGCAGCATGACCAACGGCGCGATCGACGCCGTGCGGGTCGCCGACGTCGTGTTCGAACCGACGCTGAACTACGAGCATCTGGCGCGGCTGCGCGCCAACTGGCCGCACCGGCTGCTGGTCAAGGGAATCCTCAGCCCGCGTGACGCCCGCCGCGTCGTCAAGGCGGGCGCGGACGGCGTGATCGTGTCCAACCACGGCGGACGGCAGCTCGACCGCACGCCGGCCACCCTTGCGATGCTGCCCGAGATCCGCGACGAACTCGGCCCCGACGCCACGGTGATCCTCGACAGCGGCGTTAGGCACGGCCAGGACATCCTCATCGCGGTGGCACTCGGAGCGGACGCGGTCATGATCGGCCGCGCCTACCTCTACGGCCTGATGGCCGGCGGCGAGCGGGGCGTGGAACGCGCCGTGACGATCCTGCGCGAGGAGTACGCACGCAGCCTGCAGCTGCTGGGCCTGAAGTCGAGCGCCGCGATCGCGCGGCACCACGTACGCACGCCGTGAACGACCCGCAGACGGAAACGGGCCCGCCTCCCGGACGGGAGGCGGGCCCGTTTTCCCGGGCGCGGACCGCTCTCAGGAGACGCGCTGGGGAATTCCCAGCGGGTTCTCGTCGCGCAGGGCCGGGGGCAGCAGGTGCTGCGGCACGTTCTGATACGCGACCGGCCGCAGGAACCGGGAGATGGCCTCGGTCCCCACCGAGGTCGTGGCCGGCGCCGTGGTGGCCGGGTAGGGGCCGCCGTGCTGCTGCGCGTGGGTGACCGAGACACCGGTGGGCCACTGGTTCCACAGCACACGTCCGGCCTTGGCGGCCAGAAGCCTGATCAGCTCCGCCGCAATGGTGTCGTCGTCCTCACCCTGGACGGTGGCGGTCAGCTGACCGTCGATGACCCTCGCCACCTCGAGCAGTTCGCTCTCCTCCGCGTACTCGACGACCAGCGTGGCCGGTCCGAACACCTCCCGGACGAGCGCCTCCGGATCCCGAAGCAGCTCCGCCGAGGTCGTGCGCAGCACCGTCGGCGACGGATCGGCGGCGGTGGGGGTCCCGCTCACCAGGACGCGCACCCCGGCCGTGTCCCGCAACTCCCGCACAGCACCGGCGTAGGAGGCGCGGATGCGCTCGTTGAGCAGGGTGAACGGTGTGCTCGGGACGGCCTCGGGAAGCAGGTCCACGAGCCCGGCCGACGCCGGGACCAGCAGGATGCCGGGCTTGGTGCAGAACTGCCCGGCGCCGAGCGTGAACGAGCCGACGAACTCCGAGACGATCGCGGGTCCGCGCCGCTCGGCGGCGGCCTTCGTCACGAAGACCGGGTTGACGCTGCCGAGTTCACCGAAGAACGGTATGGGCTCCGGACGGCTTGCGGCGAGGTCGAAAAGGGCCCGGCCCGCCTCTGTCGAACCGGTGAACGCACCTGCCTTCACCCGTGGGTCCGTCAGGGCGGCCCGGCCGGCCTCGGTCCCGAAAACGACGTCGAAGAGCCCCTCGGGCGCACCGGCGGACCGCAGGGCGCCGTGCACCACCTCCGCCGTGGCGGCCGAGAGCCGGGGGTGACCGGAGTGGGCCTTGACCACGACCGGGCAGCCCGCCGCGAGCGCCGAGGCGGTGTCCCCGCCGGCCACGCTGAACGCGAACGGGAAGTTGCTCGCGGCGAAGACGACGACGGGGCCGAGAGGCTCGAGCATCCGGCGCAGGTCGGGCCGCGGGCCCATCGGCCACGACGGGTCCGCGGGGTCGATGGTCGCCCTGAGGTACTCCCCCTCCGTCACCACCTGGGCGAACAGCCGCAGTTGGAACACGGTGCGCACCATCTCGCCGCGCAGCCGGTCCTGTCCGAGGGAGGTCTCCTCGTCCGCGATCACCACGAGCTTCGGCGCGGCGGCCTCGAGCGCGGAGGCAACGGCCCGGAGGACCGGGGCACGGTCGGCCGGCCGGCGGCGGCTCCACTGCTCGAACGCGCCTGTGGCGGCGTCGAGTGTGTGCTCCAGCTCCTGCGGGGTCGTCGCATCGGTCATCCAGGCATCGGTCATCCAGCACACCTCTTCAAATGTCTTAAATTTAAGACGCAGTCTTCATCTCAAGACACCGTCGCATGCGTCGCCCCCTTCGTCAACGTCCTTGACGGCGGTCGAGACGAGTTCCCATACTCGACTGGTAAGACAACGTCTGAAGTTTCGAACATACTGGGGTGTGACTCCATGAAGGCAGCAGTACTGCACCGGCCTGGTGCGCCGTTGACCGTCGAGGACGTCGATCTCGACGCCCCCGGGCCGGGCGAGGTGACACTCCGCGTGCTCGCTGCCGGGGTGTGCCACAGCGACCTGCACTACATGAACGGCGATCTCACGGCCCGTCTGCCCGCGGTGCTCGGGCACGAAGGGGCCGGCGTCGTCGAGCAGGTCGGGGAGGGCGTGACCCGGGTCCGCCCCGGCGACACCGTCGTCATGTTGTGGCGCCCGCGGTGCGGCGACTGCGCGTTCTGCACAACCGGCCGCCCCGCGCTGTGCGCACTGGGCCGCGTCCAGGCGGCCTCCGGCGGCCTGCTCGACGGGACGTCGCGGCTGACCCTGAACGGCGAGAAGATCCACCACCTCATGGGGGTCTCCTGCTTCGCCGAGCGTTGCGTCGTCTCGGAGCGGTCGGTGGTGGTGATCGATCCGGACGTCCCGCCGGAGATCGCGGCGATCACCGGATGCGCCGTGGTGACCGGGGCCGGCACGGCGCTGAACGTCATGAAGGACGCCACCGGGAAGGGTGTCGTGGTCATCGGCGCCGGCGGCGTCGGACTGAGCGCGGTCATGGGGCTGCGGCTCGTGGGCGCCGATCCGATCGTCGCGGTCGACACGGTGGACGCCAGGCTGGACAAGGCACTCGAACTCGGCGCCACCCATGCGGTCAACGCGCGCACGCACGACCTAGCCGAGGAGCTCGCCAGGATCTCGCCGAAGGCGATGGCCTGGGCGATGGACGCCGTCGGGACGCCGCAGACCCTCGCCCAGGCGATCGAGGTCGTGGGCACCGGCGGGACCGCGGTGGCCGTCGGCCTCGGCAAGGCGGGCGCCACCGTCCCCGTGCCGATCAACCCCCTCGTGCAGCAGGAGAAACGGTTGATCGGCAGCCTCTACGGCTCGGCCAACACACCGGTCGACATCGCGAGGCTGCTCGACCTGTTCAAGGCCGGGCGCCTGCCGCTCGACAGGCTGCTCGGCGAGCCGTACGAACTCCCGGCGATCAACGAGGCGTACGCCGCGCTGTCACGGGGAGCCACCGGCCGCGCGGTGGTCGTCCCCCACAAGAAGCGGTGAGAGGACACCGCTTCACGAGGCGGCCGGCGCCCCCAGGAGCTGCGACATCTTCCTGGCCCCGCCCAGGATGAGCTCGACACAGCGCTGCTTCTGGGCGTCGTCCCACCGCAGGACGGGCACCGAGATGCTCATGGCCGCCACGCACTTGCCGAGGCGGTCGTACACCGGAGCGGCGACGCAGGCCACATGGTCGTTGGACTCGCAGTTCTCCTCGGCCCAGCCGCGCTCGCGCGCCGCTTCCAGGTCGGCCAGCAGCCGCTTGCGGGTGCTGATGCTGTTCGGCGTCATCTTCTGCAACGCGGCGTCGTCGGGGAACAACGCGTCGAGCTCGGCTTCCGGCAGGGTGCTCAGCAGAGCCTTCCCGCCCGCGGTGCAGGACGCCGGCAGCCGGCTGCCCACCTGCGACACGAGACGGACCGGATGGGTGCTGTCGACACGCACGATGAACACGGCGAACCCGGCGTCGCGCACGACGACCTGGACCGTCTCGCCGCAGGCGTTCGCCACCTCGGCCGCGCA
Source organism: Streptomyces thermoalcalitolerans (assembly GCF_039525155.1). Classification (NCBI taxonomy): domain Bacteria; kingdom Bacillati; phylum Actinomycetota; class Actinomycetes; order Kitasatosporales; family Streptomycetaceae; genus Streptomyces; species Streptomyces thermoalcalitolerans. The sequence goes on from NZ_BAAAHG010000015.1 coordinate 84,322, forward strand.
CTCCCGGCCCACCGCGGCGAGGTCGAGACCGCGCTCGTACGCCGCCCCGAGCCGCAGGACCTTGACGCCCAGGGTGACGCGCCCGGTCTCCTCCGACTGGTCGAGGTAGCCGCGGTCGATCAGCGTGTTGACGAGTTCGTGCGTGGTGGCGCGCGGCAGGCCGAGCCGTCGTGTGATCTCGGGGACCCGCAGCCCCTGGTCCTCGTCGACGAGCAGTTCGAGGATGTCCAGGCCCCGGCGAAGAGCCGGAGCGGTCAGGCGCGCCATGCGTTCCTCCCAGCCTTGGTATTGGACGCCGTATTGGACGCTGTCCAAAGTATCGGACATCCTGTCATGAGGAGAGACACGTGGAGAAAACGATGATCCAGGACCAGGCCCGGCAGACGGTCCAGGACCTGGCCCGGCACTTGTGGCAGGCCGCGCAGGGCGGCCCACCGGTCGACCCCGCGGCGGCCGACCGGCTCGACGGCCTCGACCTGGCCTACGCGGTCGAGAGCGCCACCCGGGACCTGGCGCTCGCGGCCGGTGACCGGGTGATCGGCTACAAGATCGGCCTCACCTCGCAGCCCGCGCGGGACGCCTTCGGCGCCGACCGGCCTGCCGCCGGCCACCTGCTCGCCGGCAGGCTGCTCGAGGACGGCCGGCCGCTCACCACCGCCGGTCTGTTCGCACCGATGGCGGAGGTGGAGATCGCCTTCGTCCTGGGCGAGGCCCTGTCCGGCACGGACGTGACCGTCCAGGACGTCCACCGCGCCACCGCCGCGGTCGCCCCGGCCCTCGAGATCGTCGACAGCAGATGGCGGGGCGGCGCACGGACGCTCCCCATGCTGGTCGCCGACAACACCAACGCGGCGCGCGCCGTGCTGGGGCCCCGGGTGACGCCGCCGGCGGACCTGTCGAGGATCACGGCCACGCTGCGGACCGGCTCCCGGACGGTGCCGGGCAGTGCGACCGCCGTCATGGGCGATCCGGCCGCAGCAGTCGCATGGCTGGCAGGTCACCTGTGGCGCAGGGGAATGCGGCTGGAGGCCGGGGACATCGTCCTGAGCGGTACGTTGTGCGCCCCGACGGCGATCGGTGCCGGCGACCGCCTGGTCGCCGACCTCGGCGAGCTGGGCCGGGTCGCCGTCGACGTCACGTCCTGAGAAGCCATGCGGAGGCTCCCTCCGCCCACGGGCTTCGGCGACTCGTCGCGGGACGGCTCAGTGGTCCTCCCGGATGGTGGTCGCGATGCCGTTGCGGATCACGACCTCGGCGCTGACGCCCTTCTTGGCCGCCGCCTCCAGCTCGGCCTCGGTGCACTCGGTACCGCCCTGGCCGCCCTCACCCGTGTCCGCGTCACCGCAGATGTCGCCGTAGCCCCAGATCCTGGTGTCCTCGGAGAGGAAGAACTGCTGCTCGACGCCCTTCAGGTCGGAGACCGTGTACGTGCCCGGCGCCAGGTAGGAGACGTTGCCGAACCAGGTTCCGTTGACACCCTTGCCCTTGTTGATGCCCTCGACGACGGTCTCACCGGAACCGGAGCCCGAGCCGGAGCCGGAGCCGGAGCCCGAGCCGGACGACGCACCGGAGCCCGCACCCGGACCGGAGGATCCGGAACCCGTCCCGGAGCCGGAACCCTGCTGGGCGGCACGCCGCTCGGTCACCAAGGTCGCGACACCGTCCTTCATCTCCACGTCGGCGTTCACGGCGCCCTTCTTGGCGGCCGCCTCCAACTGGTCCAGCGTGCAGGGCGCGTCCACCTTGGCCCCCGCCTCGCCGCAGATCGTGCCGGCGCCGTAGACCCCGGTGTCGTCGGCGACCAGGAACTGCTGGTCGCCCTTGCCCGGCACGGACACGATGTACGTGCCCGGGGCGAGATAGGTGACCTTGCCGTTCTTGAACGAACCGCTGACACCTTTCGAGGTCCCGGAGCCCGGCGTCTTCTTCGCGACCGCTGCCGCCTCCGTTCCGCTCCTGCCGGACGAGTTGTCTTCGGTGCCGTTCTGACACGCCGTCAGCAGGAGTCCGGTGGCGAGCACGGCAGCGGCGACAACGGTCGTGCGCAGGCGGTGGTTCATCACAGGAGATTCCTTCCGGGACTGAGAGCCTGGGCTGGGAGGTGGAAAGCCGGCGGCCTTCTCCGCCGGTTCCCGCTCTGTGCTGACTATGAGGAGGCCCAAAGCCCGTGCGTTGCGCCTGTCTTCCCTTCAGGGCGCGGCCATGACACAGCCGTGACACGGCAACAATCGGCGGCGGACGGCGGTCCGTCGGCGTGCCGCCTTGCAATACATGGGCACACGGACACGTGCGTGTACCCGGCCGGCAGGAACTGCCGACCGGGGTCGTCACCTCGCTGATCGACGCTCCGGCGCTGCTGTATCTGCTGGACCGGCGGCTGGGAAACGGCGGTTGAGGATCCGGGAGAGCGGAAGGTGAGAATCGACGCCGAGGACCCGCATGTCGCCTACGACGGCCGTACGGCCGTGGTGGACCACCCGCTGACCGGCGATCCGCTGACCGCCTTCGACCACCGCTCCCCGGCGGACGAACCGGCACTCCCGAGAAGCGGCCCCACCGCTGCACAAGCCGGCTCGTGAGACGGCTGAGTTCTCGGGGACCGTCGTGAGATGCCCCCTCCGCTCCGTGCGGCCCGGCGGAATGCGAGCGCGGGTGTCCCTGGGGCAGTCCCGGGCGGCCGGAGCGGCCGACATGCCATCAACGATGGCAGCCTGTGCGTCGGTCAATCGGCGGGTCGGACCGTCCCGGGCGGCACCACCGGCATCCTCACAGTCAGCGACCGACTCCCCCTGATGGCCCCGGAGTCGGCCAGAGATTCCTGGTCACCTTCTGACCGCACAAGCCCGCCTCATACGCCGGTGGTGCCGTCGATCTGCTCGCGGATGAGGTCGGCATGACCGTTGTGACGTGCGTATTCCTCGATCATGTGCACCATGATCCAGCGCAGGGAGACTTCCTGGTCGCCGACGTGACCCGCTTCCTGTTCGGGCAGGCGGCCGGAGTCGTCCAGCGACGCGTCAGCGATCAGCTCACGACCGCGAGCGATCTCCGCCTGCCACGCGGCCACCACCTCGTCGAACCCTCGTTCAGGCTGAAGGGCAAAGCCGTGGAGGTTGCTCTCCCCGAAGACCAGCGGCACGTTCTGACCTGCGAAAACACGCTGGAACCAGTTGCGTTCCACCTCGGCCATGTGCTGCACGAGCCCGAGCAGCGTCATCGGCGAGGGTGACGCCGCGGCAAGCCGTAATTGGTCGTCTCTCAGGCCCGAACACTTCAGGGCGAGAGTCGCACGATGGAAGTCCAACCAAGCTTCCAGCATGCTCCGCTCGTCGGCGTGCGCGGGAGGAATCGGCCGTCCGTCCGGTGTCGTCTTCATGAGGACACCCTGGCCGCAGCAGCCGTACCTCACGCCTGTCTTCGCCGACGACGAACACACCTCTTGTCCTCTCCCGGCTCATGGCTCACAAGCCGACGCCGCCGAGGGCCGACCGTGTCGAGCCGCCCAGGGCCACTGGCGTCCGGCGTCGTTGCTGTCACTCGTGGCTGTCAGAACGGAGCAACCCGCGCGCGCTTGCCCGCACGATGATTCCGTGGGTGACCTGGAGCGCATCAGAGCAGAAACCGTGGCGTACTTCCGAGCACCCGCCGAGAACGCCACCCAGCGGCACTACTTCCGCCACGCTGACGAGGAGGGCAGCCTGTGGTACTTCGAGGCCGTACCCGACGCGGCGATCAGATGGGCTGCTTGGTACGGCGGCCACTTCGCGGCGCCGCTTCACCCTGCACGTCGGGACGACGCCCCGGACTACTGCCGGTCCTGCGGAGCGGCCCTGGGTCCGGATTCCGGGTCGGGCGCCGACCGGTCAGGCCTCCGTACCACCGGAACCGGCCGGCAGGATCGAGCGCAGGTGCGCCCGCAGCGTCGTACGCAGCCGCTCGCTGCCGAGTGATCCGTGCGGCGTCACCGCGTCCAGCGTCAGACCGACCAGCAGCGCGGTGAGCCGTTCGGCTTCCTCGGCCGGATCGTGCACGTCGAGAACGCGCAGGGCGTCTGTGATGACCTGCCGCATGTCGGCGGCCATCTGCTCGGTCACCGGGCGGAAGATCGGATTCACCCGGGCGGCGACGATGAACTCGATCAGAACGATCGCCTCGGCACGGCGTTCCTCGTCGAGCGGAAGCAGCTCCTCCAGCCGCTCCTGCAGAGCGTCGACGGCGGATTCACCGGTGAGTCCGGCCAGTGTATCGGCCGGATACCGGGTGAGCCTTTTCTCCATGCGACGGCCGACCTCGGTCGCGACCGCCATGAGAAGGTGGCGGTGGTCGTCGAAGTAGTGGCGCACCGAGCCGATGTTCAATCCGGACTCGGCGGCGACCTTCCGCAGCGACAAGCCGCTGAAGCCCTCCGCGACCAGGAGGCGAAAAGCTGCCTCGACAACATCCTTGCGACGTTGTTCGAGGTCGATCCGAGCGGGCATCGCCACACAGTATCGCAGGTGTGATAAATGAGGGGCGGGCAGACGGCGTCGTACTCCACAGGAGCGGCCTCCCCCGCCCCGGCCCTCCCACCGACGCGGGACTCAGCGCTCATCCTCGGCGCCGGGCCACGCGCTTCTCGTCCCACACCGGCTCGGGGGACTCGTAGACGGTGCCGTCGGCCCCGAAGATCAGGAACCGGTCGAAATCGCGGGCGAACCACCGGTCGTGCGTGACCGCGATCACGGTCCCCTCGAAGCCGCGCAGCGCGTACTGCAGTGCCTCGGCGGAGACGAGATCGAGGTTGTCGGTGGGTTCGTCGAGCAGCAGCAGGGTGGTGCCGCCGAGTTCGAGCAGCAGGATCTGGAAGCGCGCCTGCTGCCCTCCGGACAGCGAGTCGAAGGTCTGCTCCGCCGCACCCGCCAGTTCGTACCGGGCCAGCGCCCTCGAGGCCTCCTCGCGCGGCATCCCCTGTCGCCGCTCGTCACCGCGGTGCAGGATGGAGAGCAAGGTGCGGCCGACGAGGTCGGGCCGCCCATGTGTCTGCGCGAACCACCCCGGGCGTACCCGGGCGCCCAGGCGCGCCACCCCCGTGTGCGGCACGGACTCGACCGGCAGGTCGCCCACCGGCTCGTGCTCGGGCTCGGGGGCGCTGCCGCCGGCGGCGAGCAGCCGCAGGAAGTGCGACTTGCCCGAGCCGTTCGAACCGAGCACGGCGACCCGGTCGTTGAACCACACCTCGAGGTCGAACGGCTTCATCAGGCCGGTGAGCTCCAGCCCTTCGCAGACCACGGCCCGCTTGCCGGTGCGTCCGCCGCGCAGCCGCATCGACAGGTGCTGCTCGCGTGGTTGCGCGGGGGGCGGCCCGGCCTTCTCGAACCGTTCGAGCCGTGTCTGTGCGGCGCGGTACCGCGAGGCCATGTCCGAGTTGTAGGAGGCCTTCTGCTTGTACATCTGGACGAGCGCCTTCAGCCTGGCGCGCTCCTCGTCCCAGCGGGTGCGCAGCTCGTCGAAGCGTTCGAACCGCTCGGTGCGGGCCCGGTGGTAGGTGTCGAATCCGCCGGGGTGCACCCAGGCGGTGTTTCCGGCGGCACCGAGTTCGATGGTGACGATGCTCTGCGCCGTGCGCGCGAGCAGTTCCCGGTCGTGGCTGACGTACAGGACGGTCTTCGGCGTCTCGGCCAGACGGCTCTCCAGCCACCGCTTGCCGGGAACGTCCAGGAAGTTGTCCGGCTCGTCGAGCAGGAGCACCTGGTCCGGGCCTCGCAGCAACGCCTCGAGCACCAGCCGCTTCTGCTCGCCGCCCGACAGTGTGTCCACCTCACGGTCCCGGGCCTGGTCGAAGGAGATGCCGAGGGCCTCCGTGCAGCACACGTCCCACAGCACCTCGGCGTCGTAGCCCCCGGCGTCGCCCCAGTCGGCCAGCGCGTCCGCGTACGCCATCTGCGCCGCGGTGTCACCACTGGCCTGCATGGCCGCTTCCGCGGCGTCCAGCTTCTTCGCGGCACGCCGCACGCGCGGATCCGCCACCGACAGGAGCAGATCCCGTACCCGCTCCCCCTTGCGGGCGACGAACTGCCGCATGACGCCAAGGCTTCCGTTCAGGGTCACCGCTCCGCCGTGGGGGGCCAGGTCACCGGCGATCATCCGCAGCAAGGTGGTCTTGCCGGACCCATTGGCCCCGATCAGCGCGGTCTTGACGCCCTCGCCGACCCGGAACGAGACCTTGTCCAGCAGCACCCGGCCGTCGGGCAGGTTGTAGGTGACAGAGTTGACGTCGACATACCCCACGCCGGGGAAGTTATCACGGCCGTGATACAACGGCGAGGGATTTATTGCAGGGCCGCAACTTCGCCCCTTCATGAACTCGGTGATGTTTTCCGTCACGCAATCGATCACTTCGACTCCGAGACCGGGACAACCTCCACCCGGGGTGCACTCGGTGTGCGATGTCGGTGTCGGTCAGGCCGCCCGGCGATCCGACGCTCCCGCCCCGCGCAGACAGGGTGGCGGGCGAGGTTGCCATCGAGCAACCGACGGGTTCCAGTACGCCGCTCGTACGGGTGGGCCTCCAGCTCCTGCCCGCTGAACGGCACGTCCGGCAACAAGGTCAGGACGAAACCGAATTCGGGACAGGTTTCGTCAATTGCGACGAGGACGTTCTGGACCTGTGTGATCGACTGGCGGGCGGCGAGCCGTCGGAAATTCAGGAGACGGTTACCGACCCAGCTGACATCCTGGCACGTATGCCCACGTCACCGACCGCGAGACAACGACTTGCCGCGCTTCACCGCTATGCGTCGGTGAACCGTGAGGACTTCACCGGCCAGGACCTTGCTTCCGTGCGCACCTCACAGCTGTGGTTCACCCGTTGCCTGTTCACCGGGGCGGATCTGCGCCACGCCACCCTGGACAGGTGCTCGTTCAAGCTCTGCGACCTCAGCGGCGCAGACCTGCGCGGGGCCTCACTGCGCGGAGTCAGCCTGGCCGGCTGCGATCTGCGGGGTGCCGACCTGCGCGACACCGATCTGACCGGCGCCAGCTTCGGATGGGTAAACACCGGTACGCCCCCGCACGGGCTGACCGACGTCACCAGGGCCCGGTTCGAGGGAGCGATCCTGCGCGACATCCGAGCGGAAGACGTCATCGGCTGGCCGTTCGAGCACGACGACAACGAGTAGAGCCTGCCAGGCGACACGTCGATCCCAACCTCAGCCGTGCCGAAGTCGAGCACCGGCCTGCATCGGCCAGACCCCCGGCGACACCACGTGAGACCACGATCCACAGCTGGAGCAACTGAAGCGCATAAGGAGATGCCAGAGCAGGTCCATATCGACGTTTGAGGGTCCGACCGCAAGACTCTTGCTGCACCTCCAATGTCCGTGGTGCGATCTTGTCGAAGTGTGCCGGCCGGGCGTGATCAGTGGGACGATTCCGCCGTTCGTGAGGTGTGGGGAATCGTCCGTGGATCGTGGACGACGAATGTGGGCGCCGATCGGGCCGTTGCTGCCGCCCTGGCCGCAGAAGGCTCCCGGCCCGAAACCGGCGAACGGCCGGCTGAGCCTGCAGGACATCCTGTACGTGTTCTGCAACGACATCAGCCGGCACCGCTGTTGAACGATGTCGCCCCAGGCCCTGGCCCTGGTCGACGGCATCCCACCGGTGACCGGCAAGCTCAAACGACCATGCCGCCGGTCCGACACTCTGCTCGACGACAAGAGTTACGACGGCAACCCCGACCGCCGCAAGCTGCGCGGGCGCCACATCCTGTCGGTGATCTCCCGCAAAGACAGTCCCCCCTATCGAGGGCCTGAGCAAACCCCGCTACGTCGTCAAGCAGACCTTTGCCCCAATCCACCATTTCAGCGCCCGGCTGTCCGCGGGGAACGACGCCTCGACCTCCATGACGCCCGCGCCTCCCTTCGTTCGTCGCCCCGGAGCCTCGGACACGGACCGACCGAATGCCCAGCGGCTACAGCGCTTCGAAGTACCACGGGTCAACAGTGTCAGCGATCGTCACGGCTGCACTGAGCCTTTTCCAACCTCAGTTTGAGGTGCTGAGGTGCAGGGCGAGGATGGCTTGGACGAGGCCGGTGATGCGAGTGGTGCTGCACCTCAGCTTCCGCAGGAGCCGCCAGGTCTTGAGGGTGGCCATGGCTTGTTCACCACGTGCGCGGATCTTGGCGTGGGAGGCGTTGACGGCCTGCTGGCCTGCCGACAGGTTCTCCCAGCGGCCGCGGTAGGGGACGCGGACGGTGCCGCCGGCGCCCTGGTAGCCCTTGTCGGCCCAGCAAGGCAGGCCGGCCTCGGCGAGAGCCTGATGATCTTGTGGGTGCGGGCCGCCTTGGGGTCGTGGACCGCACCGGGCAGCGCGGGCGAGGCCCGCACCAGCCGCCCGAACGGGTCGGCGATGACCTGCACATTCATCCCGTGCTTTTTGTGCTTGCCGGAGTAGTACGGCCGGTCGGCGGCGATCCGGTCGATCGGCAGGAGCGTGCCGTCGAGGATGACGAACGCCTTCCGCGCTGCCGGCCGGACGGCGTCAAACACATCCGGGGCCAGGGCCGCCAGGACCTCGACGCCTTCGCGGATGTACCGGTAAACCGTGGCGATTTTGACGCCGCACCCGGCCGCGAGCTGGGCGTAGGTGTGCCCGCACCGCAGGTACGCCAGCACCAAAAGCGCCTGCCGGTCAGCGGTAAGCCGACGCCAGCGCGTGCCGCGCTCCCGGCGCCGGGCGGTCAGCAGGCCCGACAGGAACCGAAGGGTCTGGCTGGACAGATCGATCCCCGATGGGTAGACAAGCACACGAAGCTCCGGGCGGACAGGTTGCTCTTGGTCGACAACCCATCTACCAGGAGCTTCACCTCTTCCTGCGGACGGCCCTCATGGCAACCCACCCTGCAGCCAGGCAGGTTGGAAAAGGCTCAGTGATTCCTCCCGTACGGGGTCTGCCGCCGGAAGACAGCCACCCGCCAGCCGTCGGGAACACCCTCGCACAGCCAGAACGCGACATCGCTGCCCGCCCTGTACGCCGCAGCCCGCGCCGGGCTGCCGACGCCGGCCGATGTCGGCTGCACCGGCGCCAGCGGGCATTCACACCCCGTTCCGCCCGCACCCCGACATCGCCTCACCCCTGGCGGCAAACACCCGCACCCACAACCGGCTCCTGCGCGGCATCCGAGCCCTGGGCGAACGCGCCGCCGCCGAACTCAAGCAACGCTGGCGTGCCCTCCACCATGTCACGCTCAGCCCCAGCCGCATCGGAGCCATCGCTCAGGCCGCCCTCGTCCTCAACAACGCATGGAAAGAAAAGCGTTGAGAAAACCTCACTTACTACCCGATACGGATGTGTGAGCCTGCCCAGTACCTGACGGTCACGGGCTCTCGCCCGGTGTTCCGCACCGTGCGAGAGTTCGCCGAGTCGCGGAAGCGGTATTGCCGGGTATGGGCGGCGTCGTCATGGTGGTGGTGATGCGACGTCGAGCATGACGGGGACACAACCATGCCGCACATGACCGCGTTTGCCAGAAACCAGTGGTACGTCGTCGCCTACAGCCACGAGGTCGGGCGGGAGGAGTTACTCGGCCGGACCGTTCTCGGGGAGCCGCTCGTCCTGTACCGCACCGAGAAGGAGGGGACGCCGGTCGCCTTGCACGACCGGTGTGTGCACCGCCGCTACCCGTTGTCCGCGAGCCGGCTGGACGGGGACCGGATCGTCTGCGGGTACCACGGGTTCACCTACGACACGACCGGACGCTGTGTGTCCGTGCCGGGGCAGAAGCGGATTCCGCGTACCGCGCGCGTCCCCTCCTACCCGGTCGTCGAGCAGGACTCGCTGGTGTGGGTGTGGATCGGGGACCCGGAGCTCGCCGATCCGCAGACGATTCCGCGGGCGCGGCACCTCGACTCCCCCGGCTGGGTCACCGTGCGGGGCATGGAGCCGATCGACGCCGACTACGGGCTGCTGGTCGACAATCTCCTCGATCTGTCCCACGAGACGTATCTGCACGGCGGTTACATCGGCACCCCGGAGGTCGCCGCGACGCCGATCACCACGGAGGTCGACGAGGCGGCCGGGATCGTCCGGGTCAGCCGGCACATGGACGACGCGGAGTGCCCGCCGTTCTACGCCAAGTCCACCGGCATCCAGGGGCGCATCACACGGTGGCAGGACATCGAGTACCACGCGCCCTGCCTGTACCTGCTGCACAGCCGGGTCGCCCCGGTCGGTGTGCTGCCCGAGGCGGACGGCAGCGATCCGCACGGCTTCCACACCGAGATCACCTACGCCATCACTCCGTCGGCGCCCGGGAAGGTGTACGACTTCTGGGCGGTCTCCCGGGACTGGGCGACGGACGACACCGAGGTCACCGAGTTCCTGCGGAAGAGCAACCACACGGTCGTCATGCAGGACGTCGACGCGCTCAATCTGCTGCAGAAGGCGCTGTCCACCGAGCCCGCCGGCTACCAGGAGCTGAGCATCAACATCGACACCGGCGGTCTGGCCGCCCGCCGTATCCTCGCCCGGCTGGTCGAGGAGGGCGAGAAGCCCGGGGAGAAGCCCGAGGAGAAGGTCCGGTGAGCGGACGCACGGGGGAGGTCTACCGCATCGGCTGGCTGCCCGGCACCGATCTTCTGCACGGCACCTGCCACTGCGGCGCCGAGCACACCGCGCAGGACCCGGTCGAGATGTGGGACTGGATGCTCGGCCACCCCGAAGGGCACCGGGAGCGGGAACAGCGGCGGCGGGGAAACGCACCATGAGGTCGTACGAGGCCGAGCTCGTCGTCGACCGCAGGGAGTACGTGGCCGACGGCGTGCTCGCCCTCACCCTGCGCCATCCGCTCGGCGAACCGCTGCCGGTCTGGGAGCCGGGCGCCCACATCGATCTCGTTCTCGGCCCCGGCCTGGAGCGGCAGTACTCGCTCTGCGGCGACCCGGCGGACCGCGGTGCCTGGCGGATCGCGGTGCTGCGCGAGCCGGACGGACGCGGAGGTTCCGCCCATGTGCACGAGCATCTGCGGCGGGGCGACAAGGTGCGGGTGCGCGGGCCGCGCAACCGTTTCCCACTGGAGCCCTCTCCCCGCTACCGGTTCATCGCGGGCGGCATCGGCATCACCCCCATCCTGCCGATGCTGGCCGCGGCCGAGGCGGCGAGCGCCGAGTGGACCCTGCTGTACGGCGGGCGGACCCGCGCCTCCATGGCGTTCACCGAGGAGGTGAGGCGGTACGGGGACCGGGTGACCCTCGCCCCGCAGGACGAGACCGGGCTGCTCAACCTCGGTTCCGTGCTCGACGGCCTGCCCCGCGACACGCTCGTCTACTGCTGCGGGCCGGGGCCGCTGCTCGACGCGGTGCGGGGGCGGTGCCCGGCCGGGGTGCTGCGTCTGGAGCGGTTCCAGGCGTCCGCCCCGCCCTCCGGCAACGACGGTCTCTCCGGCAGTGACGGTCTCTCCGGTGGTGAGGCCTCCTCCGGTGGTGACGGTGCGTTCGAGGTGGTGCTCGCGCGGAGCGGGCGTACGCTCACCGTCCCCGCGGGGGTCTCCGTGCTCGACGCCGTGCGCGCCGCCGGTGTCGAGGTGCTCTACTCCTGCACCGAGGGGACCTGCGGCACCTGTGAGACCGATGTCCTCGAAGGCGTCCCGGACCACCGCGACTCGGTCCTCACACAGGAGGAGCGGGAGGCCGGTGAGACGATGATGATCTGTGTGTCCCGGTGCCGGGGGCGAAGACTCGTCCTGGACCTTTAGATCCGACCTTCGGATTCCCGTCCCGGACGTCCCGGACTCCCGATTGTCTCATCGTCAACAACCTTGTCGCCCGGCCATTGACCCCGTACCTCACCGGGTTCTACCGTCCCGCTGAGCACACTGCCTGTCGCAACACCACCACTGTCTGCACAGGGAGAGCCATGCGTCGTCTGCTGTCCGGCCTCGCGGCCGGCGTCCTCCTTCTCGCCGCGACGGCCTGTGGCTCGTCCGGCGACTTGGACACCTCGAACGCGAACGGGTCGTCCGACGGAGTCACCACGGTCAAGGTGGGCGTCATCCCCATCCTCGATGTGGCCCCTCTCTATCTGGGGCAGAAGAAGGGTTTCTACGAGCAGCACGGTCTGAAGCTGACCATGACCACCGCGCAGGGCGGCGCGGCCATCGTGCCCGGTGTGGTCAGCGGACAGTTCCAGTTCGGCTTCTCCAACATGACCTCGCTGATGATCGCCCAGAGCAATGACGTCCCGGTCAAGGCGGTCGTCAACGGCGCCAGTTCCACCGGTGTGGCGGGCAAGGACTTCGGCGCCCTCATGGTGAGGAAGGACAGCCCGATCAGGTCGGCGAAGGAGCTGGAGGGCAAGAAGGTCGCCCTCAACACGCTGAAGAACATCAACGAGACGGCCGTACGCGAGTCGGTGCTCAAGGCGGGCGGGGACCCGGACAAGGTGCGGATGGTCGAGCTCGCCTTCGACCAGATGCCGGCCGCTCTCGAACAGGGCCGGATCGACGCCGCGATGGTCGTCGAGCCCGCCCGCGCCGTGATCGCCGCCCAGGGCGGCCGTGAGATCGCCTCCTCCCTCGTGGACGTCGCCGACGACCTCACCGTGGCCATGTACTTCACCTCCACGCAGTACCAGAAGCAGCACCCGGACGTGGTCGAGAAGTTCCGGAAGGCCACCGCGCAGTCCCTCGCCTACGCGGACGACCACCCCGACGAGGTCCGGCAGATCGTCACCACGTACACCAAGATCCCCCGGGATGTGCTGGAGCGGACGACCTTCCCGAAGTGGCCGGCCGAGCCGAACCGTGCCTCGATCGAGAAACTGGCGGAACTCGGCGAGCGGGACGGCCTGTTCAAGAAGGCACCCGACCTCGACGCACTGCTGCCGTGAGGGGTGCGAACGCCGCTCTCGGCGCCGCCGGGCTCGCGGTCTTCCTCGGCCTGGGCGAGGCGGTGCCGCGGCTCGGCCTGGTCAGGGAGGAGCACTTCCCGCCCACCAGCCGCATCGCGGTCGCGCTCGCCGGTGAACTCGGCGACGGCGCCTTCTGGTCGGCGCTCGGCGACACGCTCACCGGCTGGGCGCTGGGACTGGTGCTCGCGGTCGGCGCTGGGGTCGTGGCCGGGGTGGTCGTCTCCGTCGTCCCGTACCTGCGCCAGGCCACGGCGTCGACCATCGAGTTCCTGCGTCCCATCCCCTCAGTCGCCCTGATTCCGCTCGCCGTGCTGCTGTACGGCACGGAGCTGCGGTCCGTGCTGCTGCTGGTCGTGTACGCCGCCTTCTGGCAGGTGCTCATCCAGGTGATCCACGGCGTCCAGGACGTCGACCCGGTCGCGGAGGACACCGCCCGCTCGTTCGGCCTGGGCACCTGGGCGCGGATCCGGCATGTGCTGTGGCCCACCGCGCTGCCGTACGTCATGACCGGGGTGCGGCTGGCGGCGGCCGTGGCGCTGATCCTCTCCGTGACCGCCGAACTCGTCATCGGGGCCCCCGGGCTGGGCGCGCGCATCGCCGTGGCGCAGACCTCGCAGGCGGTGCCCGAGATGTATGCGCTGATCGTGGTGACCGGGCTGCTGGGGCTGCTGATCAATGCGGGCGCCCGGTCGGTGGAGCGGCGGGCGCTGGCCTGGCACCAGTCGGTGCGCGGGGAGGTGGTGGTGTGAGGAGGGCAAGGAGGGTGAGAAGGGCGCTGGCGCGGCTGCTGCTCGTGCTCGCCCTGCCCGCCGTCCTGGTCACCGTGTGGTGGGTGACCTCCGAGGGCAGCACGAACGTGTACTGGCCGCCGCTGCGGACGATTCTGCGGACCTTCCCCGAGGTGTGGACCGGCGAGCGGCTGCGCACCGATCTGCTGCCCAGTGTGCTGCGGCTGGCCGCCGGCTACGCGGCCGCGGCCGTCGTGGGGGTCGTGCTGGGCACGGTCGTCGGGACGCACCGGCGGGTGCGGGCGGTGTGCGAGCCGGTCCTGGAGTTCCTGCGGGCCGTTCCGCCGCCGGTTCTCGTCCCGGTCGTCATGCTGTTCGCCGGGATCGGCGACACCATGAAGGTCGTGGTCATCGCGAGCGGCTGTGTGTGGCCCGTGCTGCTCAACACGGCCGAGGGCGTGCGGGCCGTGGACCCGGTGACGGCGGAGACGGCCCGGTCGTACGGCATCACGGGCATGCCCCGGCTCCGGCACGTGGTGCTGCCCTCGGCGAGCCCGCAGATCCTCACCGGGCTGCGGCAGGCGCTGTCCCTCGGCATCATCCTGATGGTCATCAGCGAGATGTTCGCCGCGAGCAGCGGGCTCGGGTTCACGATCGTGCAGTTCCAGCGCGGGTTCGCGCTTCCGGACATGTGGACCGGGATCCTCGTCCTCGGTCTGCTGGGTTTTGTGCTCTCGCTTCTGTTCCAGGCGGTCGAACGGCGGGTGCTCGGCTGGTACCACGGTCTGCGCGCCTCCTCCCGGCGGTCCCCGTGACGCATCCGAAAGGGCGGTCCATGCGGTCGAAAGGGCGGTCCATGCGGTCCGCGCACGCGCTTGTCGAAGTGTCCGGTCTGCGGAAGGTCTACGAGGGGTCCGGCCGGCGGGTGGAGGCGATACGCGAGCTGACCTTCGGCGTCGGCGCCGGGGAGCTGGTCTGTCTGGTCGGCCCGTCCGGCTGCGGCAAGACCACCCTGCTGAAGTGCGTGGGCGGGCTGCTCGCGCCCACGGCGGGCGAGGTCGTCCTCGCGGGGCGGCGGGTGACCGGGCCGCCGCCCGGCATGGCGTTCGTCTTCCAGGAGTACGGCCGCAGCCTCTTTCCCTGGATGCGGGTCGGCGCCAATGTCGAACTCCCCCTCAAGTACAAGGGTCTGAGCAGGTCCCGGCGGAGGGAGCTGGTCGCGGACGCGCTCGCCGCGGTCGGGCTCGCGGATGCGGCCGGGGCCTATCCGTGGCAGCTGTCGGGCGGGATGCAGCAGCGGGTGGCGATCGCGCGGGCGCTGGCGTACGAGCCGGAGGTGCTGCTGATGGACGAGCCGTTCGCAGCCGTCGACGCCCAGACCCGGGCCGATCTGGAGGACCTGGTGCGGGGGCTGTGGCGGGAGCGGGGCATCACGGTCCTGTTCGTCACCCATGACATCGACGAAGCCGTCTACCTCGGCCAGCGGGTGATCGTCCTGTCCGCCTCCCCCACCGTCGTCCAGGAGCAGCTTAAGGTCGACCTGCCCGACGAGCGGGACCAGGTGCGCACACGGGTGGCCCCGCGCTTCGCCGAGCTGCGGACCCGGGTGTACGAGCAGATCCAGGCGGCGAAGCGCGGGGCACCTGCGGCGCCGGCGGTCACGGAGTCCGGTACACCTCCACCTCACTGAACTGTCCGGCGGGCCAGCCGGTGTTGGCGTGGACCGTCAGCCGCAGCCAGCGCAGGCTGGTGCCGCTCGGCAGGGACACGGTGACCGTGTTGCCGGTCGCCGGGTCGAAGCGGTAGTCCCGGGAGCCGACCACGGTCGAGTACGCCGAGCCGTCGGTGCTGCCCTGCACGGTGATGGTCTGGGTGCGCGCGCCCCAGACCGGCAGCGGCGGCAGCTTCAGCACCAGCCGGCGTACGTCCTGCCGGGAGCCGAGGTCGACCGTCCAGGACTGCGGGAAGGCGTGGTTGGTGGACTCCCAGTAGGTGTAGGCGTCGCCGTCGACCGCCTTGCCGGGCGTGTAGACGTCCTGGGAGCCGGTGGCGGTGGCGGGGCGGCCCTGGGCGAGGTTGCGGTCCGGGTCGGGGTCGGGGTTGCCCTGGCCGGGCTGCGGCCAGGTCGAGCAGTCCGACCAGAGGCTGTCCCAGCCCGCGTTGCCGCCGCCGTCGGTCAGCGTGAAGGTGCCGGAGCCGGGCGGGTAGGGGCAGTTGTACACGCCCGCCGCGCCCACGCCGGTGGCGGTGACGTTCCGGAAGGTGGCCGTGCCCTGTGTCTCGGCCTGCACCACGACCGTACCGGTGTTGCGCACGGTCGCGCCGTCCACGGTGACGCCTCTGACCGGGTGTCCCTGGCCGCTGCCCGAGACGAACTCGAAGGCGCTGTACGGGCTGTCGGTGATCGTGGTGTTGGTGATGATGACGGTGGCGTTGAGGGCGCTGTCGTAGGAGTCCACGCGCAGCGCGCCCATGGGGTGGTTCCAGTTGGGGTTCATCGCGCCGGTGCGCACCAGGGTGTTGCCGTCGACCCTGATCGTGCCGGCCAGCGGGAAGAACGGGTCGAGGAACTTCTGGTTGGAGATCGCGATGCCGCTGCCCAGGGCGTTGGTGTCGAGGATCAGGTTGTTCCTCACCGTGAGGTCGGTGCCGCCGTAGATGGCGATGCCGTTGGCGAGGTTGGGCTGGGAGATGGTGTTGTTCTCGAAGCTGCTGTTGGTGTTGGGGCTGTACAGCGACCACATGGCCAGGGAGTCGTCGCCCTGGTTGCGCAGGAAGTTGTTGCGGACCTTCACTCCCCTGGCGGTGCCGTTGAGGTTGAGGCCGTCGGCGGTGGTGTCGAGGATGCGGTTGTTCTCGACGACGAGGTTGTCGTTGTTGCCGGTCAGCCACAGCCCGACCTTGAGGTGCTGGAGCCACATGCCGGAGACGGAGGAGTTCGGCCCCAGGGAGCCGTTGACGAAGTTGTCGGGGCTGGAGTCGACGCGCTCGGTGACCTCGCCGATGACCGCGAAGTCCTTGATGTGGACGCCTCCTAAGGACTGCTGCTGGTCGATGAAGCGGGAGGTGCGGACGACGGAGTGCCAGCTGCCCGCTCCCTGGAGGGTGACGTTCTGGACGCCGTTCAGGGAGGAGGTCAGCCGGTACTCGCCCGGCGGGATCCACACCACCCCGCCCTGGGCGGCGGCGATGGCGTCCCGGAAGGCCTGGGTGGAGTCGTTCCGGCCGGTGGGGTCGGCGCCCTTGGAGGTGACGGAGACCGATCCGGCGGGCTGGCCGGCGGCCTGCGGGACCTGTTCGAAGTCGGCCACGTCGACGGTGACCTGGACGTTCGTGGCCTGGAGGGCGACCTTGTCGCCCGGCTGGAGGTTCCGGTCGAGCAGCAGTCTGCTGTTGGCGTAGAAGTGGTGGGTCTTCGCGCCCGGGATCCAGGGGGTGTCGACGTAGGAGTACTTGGAGGTGACCGCGAGGGTCCTGGACAGCCTGGTGCCGTTGACGTACACGTCGAGCGTGCCGGACTGGCCGTCGGGGACGCTGGTGGAGACGTTCAGGGCGTTGGCGGCGCGGGGCACGGTGAACTCCACGCGCTGTCCCGGGTTCAGCCGGACGGCCTGGCGTCCGGAGGCCTCGGAGGCGAGGGTGCCCTGGGTGTAGTCGGGTCCGATCCTGGTGCCGTTGGTGACGGCGGACTCGGCCTCGACCGAGGTGAAGGGGAGAGTGGCCCCGGCCGCCGCGTGGGCGGTGGGTGCTCCGAGGGCGACGAGCATGCCGGCCGCGAGGGCGACAGTCGCGCCGAGGGCCGGTATGCGCCTGAGTGGTCTGGCGTTGCGGGTGCCGTGCATGTGCTGATCCCTTCGTGTGGGGTACGGGGATAGCGCGGTGCGGTCCGGCGGCCCGGCTGCGTGGGCTTCAGGTGTGCAGCCAGACCGCCGTGTCCTGCGGAAGGCGGCCCTGGTCGTCCAGGGGGCCGCTGCTCAGCAGGAGGCGTGTGTGTCCGGGCAGGTCGACGGGGGCGGCGGAGAGGTTGACGACGCAGGCCGTGCCGTCGGCCCGGGTGAAGGCGAGGACCCCGTCGGGGGCGGGCAGCCAGGTCAGGGGGGCGGTGCCGAAGACCGGCCGCAGACGGATCGCCTCACGGTAGAGGCGGAGCATGGAGGACGGGTCGGACAGCTGCCGGTCGACGGCGTAGCCGGGCCAGTCGGCGGGCTGCGGCAGCCAGGGTTCCTGCCGGGAGCCGAAACCGGCGTACGGTTCCCCGGCCGCCCAGGGCAGCGGGACCCGGCAGCCGTCGCGGCCGGGGTCGGTGCCGCCGGAGCGGAAGTGCATCGGGTCCTCGATGCGGTCGAGGGGGATGTCCGCCTCGGGGAGGCCGAGTTCCTCGCCCTGGTAGAGGTAGACCACGCCGGGCAGGGCGAGCGAGAGCAGGGCGGCGGCGCGGGCCCGGCGGGTGCCGAGGGCGAGGTCGGTGGGGGTGCCGAAGGCCTTGGTGGCGAAGTCGAAGCCGGTGTCGGCGCGGCCGTAGCGGGTGACGGTGCGCGTGATGTCGTGGTTGCACAGCACCCAGGTGGCGGGGGCGCCCACGGGAGCGTGCTCGGCGAGGGTGTCGTCGATGCACGTGCGCAGCCGGGCGGCGTCCCACGGGCAGGACAGGAAGGAGAAGTTGAAGGCGGTGTGCAGTTCGTCGGGGCGCAGGTAGCGGGCGAAGCGCTCGCTGTCGGGCAGCCACACCTCGCCGACGAAGACACCGCCGTACTCGTCGGCGACCCGGCGCCAGGAGCGGTAGATGTCGTGGAGTTCGTCGCGGTCGACGTACGGGTGCGGGTCGCGGCCCTCGACGAAGTCGGGCAGGCGGGGGTCCTTGGCCGGCAGGGCGGCCGAGTCGATGCGGAAGCCCGCGACACCGCGTTCGAACCAGAACCGCAGGACGTCCTCGTGCTCCTGGCGGACGGCCGGGTGGGCCCAGTTGAGGTCGGGCTGCTCGGGGGCGAACAGGTGCAGGTACCAGGTGCCGTCGGGCACCCGGGTCCAGGCCGGGCCGCCGAACTGCGACGTCCAGTCGTTGGGCGGGAGTTCGCCGTGCGCCCCGCGTCCGGGGCGGAAGTGGAACAGTTCGCGCTCGGGGCCGCCGGCGAGGGCGGCGCGGAACCAGGGGTGCTGGTCGGAGACATGGTTGGGCACGATGTCGACGATCGTGCGGATGCCCAGCTCCCGTGCCTCGGCGATGAGTTTCTCCGCCTCGGCCAGGGTGCCGAAGGCGGAATGGATGGTGCGGTAGTCGGCGACGTCGTAGCCGCCGTCCTTCATCGGGGAGAGGTACCAGGGGGTGAACCACAGGGCGTCCACGCCGAGTCCGGCGAGGTACGGCAGCCGGGAGCGGACGCCCGCGAGGTCGCCGGTGCCGTCCCCGTCGCCGTCGGCGAAGCTGCGCACGTACACCTGGTAGATGACGGCGGAGCGCCACCAGTCGGTGTCGTCCCGGCCGTTTCGGGCGTGGGTGGGCTGTCCCACGGTGCCTGCCTTTCTGTCACGGTGGTCTGTCGCGGTGAGGGTGAGGAGCAAGGGACGGGGAAAGGGACGGATGGTGTCAGCCCTTGATGCCGCCCGCGCTGATCCCGGCGATGATGTGCCGCTGGAAGACGAGGAAGAGCGCGACCATCGGAATGCTGGCGATCACCATGGCGGCGATGAGCACGGTCAGCTGGATGTTCTGCGACAGCTGGACGAGGGCCACGCTGATGGGCTGCTTGGCGGTGTCGGGGAACACCATCAGCGGCCACAGGAAGTCCTGCCAGACGCCGACCAGCGCGAAGATCGACACCACGCCGAGCACCGGCCGTGACATCGGCAGCACGATCGATGTCAGGATGCGCAGCTTGCCGGCGCCGTCGATCTGCGCGGCCTCCAGCACGTCCCTCGGCAACTGGTCGAAGAACCGCTTGAGCAGATAGAGGTTGAAGGCGTTGGCGACGGCCGGCAGCCAGACGGCGAGGGGGTCGTTGAGCAGGCTGACGTGGATCAGCGGCAGGTCGGCGACGGTCAGGTACTTCGGTACGACCAGGGCCTGCGCCGGGACCATCAGGGTGGCGAGGATGCCGCCGAGGATCACCTTGCCGAAGACCGGTCTCAGCCTGGACAGGGCGTAGGCGGCGGCCGTGCAGAACACCAGCTGGAACGCCCAGGCGCCGGCGGCCTGGACGACCGTGTTCCCCAGGTGCTGCGGGAGCCGCATCAGCTCCCAGGCGTCGGCGTAGGCGCCGAGGTGCCAGTGCTCCGGAAGGAGCGTGGGCGGTGTCCGGGCCACCTCGTCGGGCGACTTCATCGCGCCGGTCACCATCCAGTAGACGGGGAAGAGGAAGGCCAGCGCGAAGAGCAGGACGACCGCGGTGAAGACGGTCCAGTAGACGGCCTTTCCGCGCGGGCGGGCCAGGACGGCCGGGGAGACGAGGGTACGGGTGCTCATGCGGCCTCCTCACCGGAAGCGGAGCGGGTCAGCCGCAGATAGACGGCCGAGAAGAGTCCGAGCAGGGCGAGCAGCATGACGCTGAGGGCGCAGGCGCCGCCGAAGTCGTTGTAGAGGAAGGCGTACTTGTAGATGAGGTAGAGCACGGTGACCGTGGCGTTCTCCGGGCCGCCGCCGGTGATGACGAAGGGTTCGGTGAACACCTGCATGGTCGCGATGATCTGAAGGAGCATCAGCATCAGGATCACGAAACGGGTCTGCGGAACGGTCACGTGCCGGATGCGCTGCAGCAGGTTCGCGCCGTCGAGTTCGGCGGCCTCGTACAGCTCGCCGGGGACGGCCTGCAGAGCGGCCAGGTAGATCAGCACGGTGCCGCCCATGGTGGCCCAGGTGGCGACGACGACCAGGGAGACCAGGGCGGTGTCGGCGCCGTTGGTCCAGTTCGAGGTGGGCAGGTGCAGGGCGCGCAGGACCTCGTTGGCGAGGCCGGCTCCGGGGTCGTAGAACCATTTCCACAGCAGGGCGCTGACCACGGGCGGGATCATCACGGGCAGGTAGACGACGACCCGGAAGAAGGCCTTGGCGTGGCGGAGCTCGTTGAGGACGAGGGCCAGGACGAACGGGATCGCGAAGCCGATCAGCAGGGCGAGCAGGGTGAAGACGAGGGTGTTGCGCCAGGCGGCGCCGAACTCGGGGTCGTGCAGGACGCGGGTGAAGTTGGCGGTGCCGACCCACTGGGGTGCCTGGCCGGGGGTGTACTTCTGGAAGGCGATCACGACCGCGCGGATCGCCGGGTACCAGGAGAACAGGGCGAAGCAGATCAGGCCGCCCAGGAGGAAGGCGTAGGCGTGGGCCTGTTCGGCGAGGCGGCGCCGCCTGCGCTCCCTTGACGGGGGCGGCGCCTGCACCGGGTGGGCGGCGGTCGCCGGGGCGGGCCGCCGCTCGGCCGTCTTCGTCGTCATCGGTCAGCCCCGGGCCAGAATGCCGTCGATCTTGTCGGAGGCGTCCTTGAGGAGCCGGTCGATGTCGGCGTCCTTCTTGGTGAGGACGGCGGAGACGACTCCGTCGAGCACGGAGTAGATCTGCTGGGCGTGGGGCGGCTCGATCTTCATCCGGAGGGTCCGGTTGCCGTCGAGGAAGGCCTGGTAGTTCTCCACGGGAACGTTGGCGTTGGCCTTCTTGACCCGCTGGTCCTCGGCGTCGGCGGCGCCGGTGAACAGGCGTGGTTCGGGCAGGCCGACGGGGGCGTCGTGCGCCTTGGCGCGGGCGTAGTCGCCGAGGAAGCCCTTGCCGGGGGTGAGGAACATGTGGTCGAGCCACTTCAGGCCGGCGCGGATCTGGGCGGGGGTGCTCTTCTTGTGGAACATGTAGCCGTCGCCGCCGACGAGGGTGGCCTTGCCGCCGGGCATGGGGGCCAGGGCGAGGTCCTTGTAGTCGCCGCCCTTCTCCTTGACCAGGATCGGGATGTTGTCGGGGGCGGCGAGGTACATGCCGAGCCTGCCCGAGCCCATCATCTGCTGCACGTCGTTGATGACCAGCAGCTGCTTGCTGCCCATGGAGTTGTCGGTCCAGCGCATGTCGTGCAGGTTCCGCAGGACGGCGCGGCCCTCGGGGGTGTCGATGGTGGCCTTCTTGCCGTCGGGGCTGACGACGTCGCCGCCCTGGGAGTACAGCTCGGCGGTGAAGTGCCAGCCGCCCTGGTTCTGGGCGCTGTAGTCGGCGTAGCCGACGACGCCGCCTCCCAGCGCGGCGATCCTCTTGGCGGCGGTGCGGACCTCCGCCCAGGTCCGGGGCGGCTTGTCGGGGTCGAGTCCGGCCTTGGCGAAGAGCTTCTTGTTGTAGATCAGGCCCATCGAGTAGCTGGTGCGCGGGACGCCGTAGATCCTGCCGTCGACGGTGTAGATGTCGCGCAGCTGCTTCTGGATGGTGCGGTAGCTCTTCAGCTCCTTGACGTAGGGGGTGATGTCGGCCGCCTGGCCGGTGTCGACGACGTGCTTGACGTCGGTGAAGTAGGTGTAGAAGACGTCCTCCATCTGGCCGCCGGCGAGCTTGGCGTCGAACGTCTTGGGGTCCTGGCAGGGGAAGGCGTCGTGCGCGACGACGTCGATGTCGGGATTCTGCTTCTCGAAGGCGGCGACGTCCTCGTCGAAGAACTTGCGGTCGACCTTGGCGCTCTGGGGCGGCCGGCAGTTGACCGTGATTCGGGTCCTGCCGTCGGCGGAGGTGTCGTCGTCCGCCCCGCAGGACGTCAGGGTTAACAGCAGGGAGCAGAGGCCGATCGCGGCGACGGCATGGCGGAACCCGGTGCTTCTCATCGGTGGCCCCCTTTGGGCAGGGACAGGAGCGGTGAGCGCCGCACACTCAAGCACCGACGACGGCTCTGCGCAAGATATCGCGCAGAGATTGAAATTTTTTGACAGCAGATCGAATCTTCAGAGCATCTCAGGGCGGGGAGCTTGCGCGGTCGATCCGCGCACCACCAGCTCCGGCTCGAACAGCAGCTCGTCGGCCGGTACGGCGCTTCCGCTGATCTGGGCGTTGAGCAGCTCCACCGCGGCCTTGCCCATCGACTCGATGGGCTGCCGCACGGTGGTCAGCGGCGGTTCGGTGCAGTTCATCAGCGCGGAGTCGTCGTAGCCCACGACCGAGATGTGCGAGGGGACGCCGAGTCCGCGGCGGCGGGCGGCCCGGACCACGCCGAGGGCGAGCGGGTCGCTGGCGCAGATGAAGCCGGTGACTCCCCGGTCGATGAGCTGGGCGCCGGCCGCGTGGCCGCCCTCGATGGAGAAGATGGCGCGCGCGACGAACTCCTCCGGCAGCCCGCCGGCGACCGTGCGCGCCGCGGCCAGTTTGCGCGCGGAGGGCACATGGTCCTCCGGGCCGAGGACGAGGCCGATCCGCTCGTGCCCGAGGGAGGCAAGATGCCGCCAGGCCTGCTCCACCGCGACCGCGTCGTCGCAGGACACGCTCGGAAAACCGAGGTCTTCTATGCCCGCGTTGATCAGCACCACCGGGATGTTGCGGTCGGCCAGCAGCCGGTAGTGGTCGTGCGGGGCGTCCGCCTGCGCGTACAGTCCCCCGGCGAAGACGACTCCGGAGACCTGCTGCTGCAGCAGCAGCCTGACGTAGTCCGCCTCGGACACGCCGCCCTTGGTCTGGGTGCACAGCACGGGGGTGAGACCGAGCTGGGCCAGGGCCCCGCCGATGACCTCCGCGAAGGCCGGGAAGATCGGGTTCTGCAGCTCGGGCAGCACCAGCCCGACCAGCCGGGCGCGCTCACCGCGCAGCTGGGTGGGGCGCTCGTAGCCGAGGACGTCCAGTGCGGAGAGCACCGCCTGCCGGGTGGCCTCGGAGACCCCGGGTCTGCCGTTGAGCACCCGGCTGACCGTGGCCTCGCTGACCCCGACCTTCTTCGCCACTTCCGCAAGTCGCCGCGCCATGAGCGCAAGAATAGCGCAAGAAATGCAAGCTGTTTGCGTAACGATGACCGGCGACGACCGGTGAGGGTCAGGACTCCGGAGTGGGGACCACGGTGAGGTGGCCGGAGCCGCGCCGGGAGCGGCGGGGCCTGCGCGGGGCCGCGGCGGTGCGGCGGGGGCGGCGGGTCTCGCGCAGCACCAGGGTGAGACGGGTGTAGCCGAGGTCGCGCAGGGTGGCCGGGGTCTCCTCGATGATGCGGCACTCGGTGGCGCCCCAGCGCGGATCGGGGTGCAGCAGGGGACGGATCGCGCCGTCGGACGCCGCGGCGGTCTCGCCGACCGCGCGGATCCAGTGCGGCAGCCCCTGCCGGTAGGCGGCCTCCATGATGGGGTCCTCGGCGATGTCCCGGCGG
Source organism: Streptomyces thermoalcalitolerans (assembly GCF_039525155.1). NCBI lineage: Bacteria > Bacillati > Actinomycetota > Actinomycetes > Kitasatosporales > Streptomycetaceae > Streptomyces > Streptomyces thermoalcalitolerans. Next base: position 108,225 of record NZ_BAAAHG010000015.1, read on the forward strand.
ATGGCCTGCAGTTCGTGGTCGTGGCCGTACCGTTCCACGGCCTCGGCGAAGTGGGCCAGCATCGGCAGGCACCAGCGCGACTCGTGCTCGCCGAGGACCGTGCACGCGTCCGGGTGGAAGAGGACGAAGCGCAGGAAGTTGTCGTCCGGCATGGCCGTCGGGTGCGGGCCGATGCCGCGGAAGAGCGAGGTGAAGGCGCTGTTGGTCAGCACCACGTCCCAGCGGTGGTCGACGACGAGAGAAGGAAAGGAGACGGCCTCCAGGAACCTGGCGTAGTCCCGCAGGTACTCCTGCGCCTCGGGACGGACGGGGACGGGCCGCGGCGCCGACCGCTGCCCTCCTGCCTGATGTGCCATCGGGAGGTCACCCCTTATGCCTCTGCGGCCTTCACGCGGCGCCTTGATCCTGGTGTTCACCCGCGGTCATGTCAACTATCGTGGCATTTCATGCCGCTTGACGGCTGAAATTGGCCACAGTTGTGGCGAGACCTGGATGTGAGTTCGAACTACCGCTAGTCTCCGTCAAGTTCACGGCACACCGTCTTTGTGGGAAATCCGTGAGAAGCCCGTGAGAGACGTAGGAGATCTGTCGGTGACGGATGGCATCGAAGGTCCGGACGCCACGGCGCCGGCCATGCTGTCGGCCGTCGTCGCACGCGTCACCGCACTTGCCGACCGGCTCGGTGTACCCCGGGAGGAGGTCTTCGACGTCGGCCGCCTCTCCGTGTCCTGCGGCGTGCCGGAGCCGGTGATCAAGGCACTGCTGAGCGGCCGGCCCGCGGGTGAGCCGGATGTGCAGGCCCGGTTCCTGCAGCGGCTGGACCTGCTGCGCCGCACCCGGCTCAAGCCCAACGGACGCCGCTACACCCAGCAGGAGATCGCCGACGGCGCGGGCATGTCGCGGCAGCAGGCGGGCGCGCTGATCAACGGCGACCGGCGTCCGACGATGGAGCACTGCGACGCCATTCAGCGCTTCTTCCGGGTGCACGCCGGGTTCCTCACGGCCGAGGACCCCGAGGCGCTGGCGGGTGCTCTGCAGCGCATCGAGCAGGAACTGCTCCAGCGGCTCGCCGACCGCGAGCGGGAGGCGGAGAAGACGGAACCCGACGACCCGCTGGAGCGGCTGCTGCAGAACCACGGAGTGCGCGGGATCGCGTGGCGGGCCGCGCAGCTGCCCACCGACCAGCACCGGCACAAGGTCGCCGAGTGGCTGGACATGCTTCTGGAGAGCGTCAAGCGGCCCGAGTCGTGATGCTGGGGAGAGGCATGGGCATCGGCAGGAACATGCGCCGGCTGTGCGCCGAGCTGCTCGACGAGCTGACGCTGCCGGCGCCGGCCCAGCCCGCCGACCTGTGCACCGCGCTGTGCGACGCGATGAGCAGGCGCCGCGGACGGCCCGTCCGCTTCCGTACGGCCGCCTTCCCGCCAGGGACCGCCAGCGGGCTGTGGCTCGACATGCGCGACCAGGACCTGATCCTGGTCGAGGAGCGCACCGCCCCCGACCACCAGCTGGTGATCCTCGGCCATGAGCTGTGGCACATGCAGGCCGGCCACAGCAGCCACGACGTCGACGGTGTCGGCGTCGCCGCCCGTCTGCTCGAGGAGGGCGCGGACCTTCAGGCGGTCGTGCACAGGGCCGCCGCACGCAGTCACTTCGACCTGGCCGAGGAGGAGGAAGCCGAGCGCTTCGGCCTTCTGCTCGCCAGCAAGTGCCGTACGTGGCTGGCGGGTTCGTCCCTGCGCGGCCCGGTGCAGCGCAACCATCTGGCCGGCCGGATCGAGGCGTCGCTGGGCTATCTGGGGCGACGCGTGGAAGGAGAGGGTCCGGGCCGGGGGCGTTCGTAGGCGGGGACCGCCGGGGCGGGTGTGCCGTCGGGCGGTATCCGGAGTCCGAGCGCATGGGGCCCTGGCGCAAGCGCATGGGTTCCCCTGACGCACCCGCCCATCCAAGGTGCCGGCACCCGGGGAGCGGAAGTACCGCCGGGTCCAGCTGCGCCGAGCGGGGATGTGGTGCCGGGTGCGGGGTTGTCGGTGGGAGGTGGCACGCTGGGGTGCGTGCCGCCGTCGTACGAAGGCGTCGTCACAAGGGCGTCGTCGTACGGGGGCACATGCGTCGTCCGGGGACCGGGGGCGCGACCGTGTGGTGCCGAGACCGGGGAGAGCGACGCATGTCCACCGCCGTACCGACCGACCACGAACGTGCCGCCGTCCAGGCGTATGCACGGCTTCTGCGCACCGTGCGCGCCGCGTTCGACGGTGTCCCGGACGGCGTCCGGCCCAGGGTGGTGCCGCCCGCCGTGCTCGCCGAGGCGGAACAGGCCCTGGCCCGCGCGGGCCTGGCGGGCAACGAGGAGGACTTCTTCCGTCTGCTGCACCACTGGTGCCCGCGTGCGTGAACCGGTCGGCCTCTTCCGTCCTCGCGGGTGCGGAGCGGCACCCTGGTGTCCGTGCGCGTGAACCGCTCGGAGGTGCGGGACCGTCACCCGGTCAGGGGTGCGGGGCCGTCACCGCGGTGGCCACCAGGCCCCGCCCGACGGTCCAGCGTCCCTCGAAGCAGTCGAGGCGTCGGTCGCCGACCAGCGGGCCCGGCACCAGGAGCCGCGCCCGGAAGCCGCCGTGCCGGCCGGTGCCCGCGGCGGTGCGGATCTCGATGTCCGCCTCCATGAAGTCCAGCCACGCGCCGGTGAGCGGGAACCACGCCTTGTAGACGGACTCCTTCGCGCTGAAGAGCAGCCGGTCCCAGTGCACGTCCGGGTGCAGCACGGCCAGGTCGGCCAGACGCCGCTGCTCGGCGGGGAGGGCGACGGTGGGCAGCACGTCCTCCGGCAGCGGGGCGTGGGGTTCGGCGTCGATGCCGAGGGAGGCCAGGTCGGTGGTGCGGGCCAGGGCGGCGGCACGATAGCCGTCGCAGTGGGTCATGCTGCCGGTCAGCCCGTCCGGCCAGCGCGGAGCCCCTCGCTCACCGGGCAGGACGGGCTGCGGCGGCACGCCGAGCTTCTCCATGGCGCGGCGGGCGCAGGCGCGCACGCCGGTGAACTCGCGTCGGCGTTTGTCGACCGCCCGCGCCACCAGTGCCCGCTCCTCGGGGTACAGCGGGGCACGGTCGGTCTCCTCGTCGCCGTACGTCTCCACGGCCACCACCGAGTCCGGGAGCAGCTCCTCGATCACCGGACTCCGGCCTCCCCCGTCACTTCGTCACCTTTCGCCCCGTCATCTCTCGCCTCCGGCCGCCTTGGTCGCCCCGGCCGTCCTGGTCGCCTTGGTCGCCCGTACGACGGGCACCACAAGAGCACATCGGGCGGCGGCAGGACAAGGGCGACCCGTGCCGGCCGCGGTCCGGGGTGGTCGACGCGTGCGGAGGGACTTGGTGCCGGACAGGGAGCGGTGCACCCGCCCCGTCACCGGTCGGCGTGCCGTGACCACCACTCCCGGTGCTCCGCGTACCAGGCCACCGTCTGTGCCAGCCCCGTCTCGAAGTCGACCTGCGGTACGAATCCCAGCTCGTCCCGGATCTTGTCGCTGCACAGGGCGTACCGGCGGTCGTGCCCCTTGCGGTCGGCGACGTGGTCGACCCTGCTCCAGTCGGCCCCGCAGGCGGCGAGCAGCCGGTCCACCAGCTCGCGGTTGGTCAACTCCGTTCCACCGCCGATGTGGTAGATCTCGCCGGGCCGTCCCTTGTGCAGGACCAGTTCCACCCCCCGGCAGTGGTCCTCGACGTGCAGCCACTCGCGTATGTGGCCGCCGTCGCCGTACAGCGGGACACGTCCGCCGTCGAGGAGGCGGGTGACGAACAGCGGGATCAGCTTCTCCGGGTACTGGTACGGGCCGTAGTTGTTGGAGCAGCGGGTGATCACGACGTCCATGCCGTGGGTCCGGTGGTAGGCCAGGGCCAGCAGGTCGGCGCCGGCCTTGGACGCGGAGTAGGGCGAGGAGGGCGCGAGCGGCTGGGACTCCGTCCAGGCGCCCTCGTCGATCGAGCCGTACACCTCGTCGGTCGAGATGTGCACGAAGCGTGCCACGCCGTGCCGGTGGGCCGCGTCCAGCAGCACCTGGGTGCCGAGCACATTGGTGGAGACGAAGGGCGCGGCGCCCGTGATCGACCGGTCGACGTGCGACTCGGCGGCGAAGTGGACCACGGCGTCGTGTCCCGGCATCACCTCGTCGACGGTGCCGGCGTCCCGGATGTCGCCGTGCACGAAGGTGTAGCCGGGGCGGTCGGCGACCGGCGCGAGGTTGGCCGGGTTGCCCGCGTAGGTCAGTGCGTCCAGCACCGTCACCTGGTCGGTGCCCCGGGTCAGCAGTCCCCGGACGAACTGCGACCCGATGAACCCGGCCCCGCCCGTGACGAGTATGCGCATGATCACCGCTCTTCTCCGTGTCACCTTTGTGCCGCTGTCCGTAACTTTCCTACGGCTCTCGTCCGGGGGTCTGTCCGGGGCTTCACCGGCTCGAAGGAAGAGGGCAGTCCCGGGTGGCCGGAGGGCGGTTCCGGGCCGTCTTCCGCCGTCGGCGTCCGGGTCCGGCGGGGGTCGGCTCCGCGGGGGTCGGCAGCCGACGAGTTCGCGGCGACGGGCTCCCGCGGCAGAGGATCGGCGACCGCCGGGGCGGGCATGGCGGGCGGCCCGTGCCGGATGCCGCCGCGTGAGATCAACACGCCTGTTCAGCAGGGTGGTTGGCGCCCGGTGAGGGCCCGGGTGAGATGGCGTCATGGTGAAGGTCCCGGCCTCTTTCCAAGATTTTTTCGTCCAGGGTGTATCAGGACCCGGAACAGTGGTTCTCAAGTGTGGGGGCCACGGGGGAGCCAATACGGGGGAACCAGGGGGGGACCACGGGGGAACCGGGCCGGTCGGTCGCCGAACGGGGGAGCGACCGACCGGCCCGCGTACACCCCTGCACACCCTCTACGCACGCCCCCTGCGCCCTGCGCCTACGTCAGATACGCAAGGCCGGGATGGACGGCGATGTAGCCGTCGACGAGGCGACGGGCAATGGTCACCGAGTCGACGAGCGGATGCAGCGCGAAGGCCTTCACCGCCGTCGCACGGGAGCCCGACTCGGCCGCCGCGAGCACTTCGCGCTCGACCGCCTTCACCGCGCAGACCAGCCCGGTGGCGTGACCGGGCAGCGGATCCACCGAGACGGGGTGCGCGCCGCTCGCGTCGACCAGACAGGGCACCTCGACGACGGCCTCGGAGTCCAGCACGGAAAGGGTGCCGCGATTGCGGACGTTGAGGATCAGCGTGGTGCGCTCGTCACGGGCGATGGCCCGCATCAGGGCGAGGGCCACCTTCTCGTAGCCGCCCGAGAGGTCGTCGGCCTCCCGCTCCCCCGCCCCGGCCGCCTCGCGGTTCTCGGCCATGTAGGTGGCCTCGCGTTCGGCCCGGGTGCGGTTCCAGGCGGCCAGTGCCGAGGTGTCCGGGTTCCTCGCCTCCTGGTAGAAGCGGGCCTGCTGGTCGCGCAGGAAGGCGCCGCGGGTCTTCCCGGCCTGCTGGTAGGCGCGTACGGCCTCGCGGTGGAAGTAGTAGTAGTGCAGGTACTCGTTGGGGATCGCGCCGAGCGAGCGCAGCCACTGCGCGCCGAAGAGCCTGCCCTCCTCGAAGGAGCCGAGCAGGTGGGGGTCGGCGAGCAGGCGCGGGAGTTCGTCGCGCCCGGCCACACGCAGACCGCGCACCCAGCCGAGGTGGTTGAGACCGGCGTAGTCGATCCACGCCCGGCGCGGGTCCACGCCCAGCACCCGGGCGATACGGCGGCCGAGGCCGACCGGCGAGTCGCAGATGCCGATGACCCGGTCGCCGAGGTGACGGGACATCGCCTCGGTGACCAGGCCGGCCGGGTTGGTGAAGTTGATGACCCAGGCCTCGGGCGCGAGGCGGGCCACCCGCCGGGCGATGTCGACGGCCACGGGCACCGTACGCAGTCCGTAGGCGATGCCGCCCGCGCCGACCGTCTCCTGCCCGAGCACCCCCTCGGCGAGCGCCACCTGCTCGTCGTGCACCCGCCCCTCGAGCCCGCCGACCCGGATCGCGGAGAACACGAAGTCGGCGCCGCGCAGCGCGTCGTCCAGATCGGTGGTGACTCGCACCTCGGGCGCGTCCGGCACCCCGTCGGCCTGCTCGGCCAGCACCCGGGTGATGGCCGTCAGCCGGGCCGTGTCCACGTCATGCAGGACGACATGCGTCACCCGCCCGTCGGCACGGTCGGCGAGGAGTGCGCCGTAGACGAGCGGTACGCGGAATCCCCCGCCGCCGAGGATGGTGAGCCTCACGTCTGTCCCTTGTCCCTTTCGCGCCGTTCCGGGCTGTGTCCGTGGGGCGGGGTTCCGCCCCGCTGCCTACTCTTCCATCCTCCGGGGCCCAGTCCTCGAGTCCTCCGGGGACAACACGGAAATCTCCGCCTTCATCAGCTGAACTCCCGTGCTCTGCAAGGACTTTCTTTGTTTTAACTCTTGACGGCCGCAGCAGTCGGGAGCACATTGGCGGCGCAACCTCGCGTGAGAGCGCTCTCAAAAACCTCCCCGTGCGCTCCCCCGCAAGGCTCTCGCGTACCCACTCCCCACCCGAGAGGCTTCCCCCCATGAGTAAATCCTCCGGCGCACCCGTCGGCGTCTGTCGCAGACGGCGCTCCGTGCGGCGTGCGTTCGTCTCCGCTCTCGGCGCACTCGGCCTGGCGGCGGCCGTCGCCTTCACCGCGGCTCCCCCCGCGAGCGCCTCCGCCCCCACACCCCCGTCCGGCTGGACGCAGGTCTTCCTCGACGACTTCGACGGCCCCGCCGGGTCCGGTGTCAACACCAACAACTGGCAGTACGCCACCGGTACTTCGTACCCGGGCGGTCCTCCCAACTGGGGCACCGGCGAGGTCGAGACGATGACCTCGAGCACCAGCAACGTCTCCCTGGACGGTCAGGGCAATCTGCACATCACCCCGCGCCGGGACGCCGCCGGCAACTGGACCTCCGGCCGCATCGAGACCAGGCGCACCGACTTCCAGCCCCCGGCCGGCGGCAAGCTGCGCGTGCAGGCCCGTATCCAGCTGCCCAACGTCACCGGCGCCGCCGCCAAGGGCTACTGGCCCGCCTTCTGGATGCTGGGCGGGCCCTACCGGGGCAACTACTACAACTGGCCCGCCGTCGGCGAGTTCGACATCATGGAGAACGTCCAGGGTCTCAACACCGCCTGGGCGGCCATGCACTGCGGTGTCAACCCCAACGGGCCGTGCAACGAGACCACGGGCATCAGCGGTTCGACGTCGTGCACCGGCACCACCTGCCAGGCGGGCTTCCACACCTACGCGCTGGAGTGGGACAGGTCGACCAGCCCCGAGGAGGTCCGTTTCTACCTCGACGGGGTCAACTTCCACACCGTCCGGGCCAACCAGATGGACCCGACGACCTGGGCCAACGCCACCAACCACGGCTTCTTCATCATCCTGAACGTGGCCATGGGCGGCGGCTTCCCCGCGGCGTTCGGCGGCGGTCCCGACAGCGGCACCCAGCCCGGCCACCCGATGGTCGTGGACTATGTGCAGGTGCTCCAGTCCTCCGGCGGCGGGAGCGATCCCACGCCGCAGCCCGGCAACCGTGACGCCTACAGCCCCATCCAGGCCGAGTCCTTCGACGGCCAGAGCGGCGTGATGACCGAGTCGACCACCGACACCGGCGGCGGCCAGAACATCGGCGCGCTCGCGAACGGCGACTGGGCGCTCTACAAGGGCGTCAACTTCGGTTCCACCCCGGCCCGGCAGTTCTACGCCCGCGTCGCCAGCGGCGCGCCCCAGGGGGTCAGCGGGCTGGTCGAGGTGCGGCTGGACAGCCGCAGCAACTCCCCCATCGGGAGCTTCGCCGTGGCCAACACGGGCGGCTGGCAGTCCTGGCGGACGATCCCCGCGAACATCAGCCCGGTGACCGGCACCCATGACGTCTATCTCACCTTCACCAGCGGTCAGCCGGCGGACTTCGTGAACGTCAACTGGTTCAACTTCGGCCACTGACAGTCACCAGCCGAACACCCGATCGGACACCAGTTCGACATTTCGGGGCTCCACGCACACGCGTGGGGCCCCGTTGTCGTGCCGTCTGCATGATCATGACCGTTTCGCGGTACTCGCTACCGCGGCACTCGCCGGTCCGGCTCACCGGCCCGCACCGGCCCGGCGGTGGCCGAGCGGCCGGTGGCCTCCTGCGACGAGGCCGCACGGCTGCCCGGGGACGAGGCGAACGAGGGAGCGGACGGAGGGACGACGTGGATGAAGGGGCTGGAGGGGCTGGAGGGGATAGCAGGGGCAGAGGGGATGGAGGGAACGGAGGGGACGCGGTATGACCGGCAGACCCGCCGAGCCGGCCACCGTGCTCGCCCCGGTCGTGCCTTCCGCCGAACGGGTGAGGCCGCCGCGCGGAGCCCGGGACCGCCGGCCGCCGCGGCCCACAAGACCGACCGGACCGACCGGACCAACTGGGCCGACCGGGCCGACCGGCCCTGCTCGGCCGTCCGGCCCCACTCGGCCGACCGGCCGCACGCCGACGCCGGGGAGGACCGGGGCTCCGCGCAGAGGATGCACGGGGCCGCGGGGAAACCGGCCGGGAGCACCGTCGTGATCCGCGGCCGCACGGACGGCCGCCCGGACAGGGGCATGACCGTCCGGCCCGGCTCCGGAGGGACCTGGAGACCCGGAACGCGTCACCGCACCTCGTCCGCGCCAGGTCCTTCACGGGGTCCGGCCCCCGAGCGTACGAATTTCTCGCCTTTCCCGTCCCGGACATGCTGCCCGGTGACGCCGACCGGTTCCTCCGCCGCCAGGAAGTGGAAGAGTCCTGGGGAACCCTCGGCCGATCGAGGCGTACTGGGGCGAACACGGCAGGCCGGCCCAGTACCCGGCGGGCCCCGGGGCCCGCGGAAGCCGACGAGATGCTCGCACGAGACGGACGGAGCTGGCGCAGGCCATGAAGATCGATCTGACCGACATCACCGCGGGTGACATCAACAGGGCACTGGTCCAGGGCCGCCGTGCCATCGGCACACCCGCCGTGGGCATGGTCCTGACGATGGTCATCGTCACGGACGAGGAGAACGCCTACGACGCGCTCAAGGCCGCCGAGGAGGCCTCGTACGAGCATCCCTCGCGCACGCTGGTCGTGATCAGGCGGCACGCCCGCACCCTGCGGGACCGGACGAGCTGCCGGCTGGACGCGGAGGTGCGGGTGGGCGCCGAGGCCGGCAGCGGCGAGACGGTCGTGCTGCGCACCTACGGCGACGTGTCCGACCACGCCGACTCGGTGGTGCTGCCGCTGCTGCTGCCCGACGCCCCCGTGGTCGTGTGGTGGCCGGCGGACGCTCCCGACAACCCCTCCACGGACCCGCTGGGCAGGCTGGCCCAGCGCAGGATCACCGACCTGTACGCCGTCGAGCACCCCCTGGAGGTCCTGGAGACCCGCGCCCGCTTCTACACCCCCGGCGACACCGACCTCGCCTGGACCCGGCTCACCCCCTGGCGCTCGCTCCTGGCCGCGGCCCTGGACCAGGCCCCGGTGAAGGTGACCTCGGCGGCCGTGGAGGCCGAGGCGGAGAACCCGAGCGCGGAGCTGCTGGCCCGCTGGCTGGAGGCCCGGCTGACGGTGAAGGCCGACCGCGTGGTCTCCGCCGGCCCGCTGGTCACGGCCGTACGGCTGGGCACCGACAACGGCGAGATCGTCCTCGACCGGCCCAAGGGCCCGCTGGCCACGCTGACCCTGCCGGGCCAGCCGTCGCGCACCCTCGCGCTGAAGGTCCGCCCCCTGTCGGAGCTCATCGCCGAGGAGCTGCGCCGCCTCGACGCCGACGACATGTACGCCGTCGCCCTGCGCGGCAAGGACCTCAGGGCCCTTGAGGAGACCGTCTGACATGCCCGGCACCCCGTCCACCGCCGCCCTCGTGGCCGCGGACCGCACTCTGAGGAAGTGAGCTGACATGGCATCGATACAGTTGGGCCTGATCGGCCTCGGCAAGATGGGCGGCAACATGCGGGAGCGTCTCCGCAAGGCCGGCATCACCGTGGTCGGCTACGACCGCGACCCCACACGCTCCGACGTGGACAGCCTGGTCGAGCTCGTGGACCGGCTCGAGTCGCCGCGCACGGTCTGGGTGATGGTCCCGGCCGGTGAGGCCACCCACTCCGTCATCGACCAGCTGTCGGCCCTGCTCAAGCCCGGCGACATCGTCGTCGACGGCGGCAACTCCCGGTGGACGGACGACGAGAAGCACGCCAAGCTGCTGCACGCGCGGGGCATCGGCTTCGTCGACGCGGGCGTCTCCGGCGGGGTGTGGGGCCTGCAGAACGGCTACGCACTGATGGTGGGCGGCGACAAGGAGCACATCCAGTGGCTGGAGCCGATCTTCGACGCGCTCAAGCCCGAGGGACCGTACGGCTTCGTCCACGCGGGCAGGGTGGGCGCGGGCCACTTCGCGAAGATGGTCCACAACGGCATCGAGTACGCGATCATGCAGGCCTACGCCGAGGGCTGGGAGCTGCTGGAGAAGGTCGACTTCGTGGACAACGTCCGTGAGGTCTTCCGCTCCTGGCAGGACGGCACCGTCATCCGCTCCTGGCTGCTCGACCTCGCCGTGAACGCCCTCGACGAGGACGAGCACCTGGAGAAGCTGCGCGGCTACGCGGAGGACTCCGGCGAGGGCCGGTGGACCGTGCAGGCCGCCATCGACAACGCCGTGCCGATGCCGGCCGTCGCCGCCGCCCTGTTCGCGCGCTTCTCCTCCCGCCAGGAGGACTCGCCGCAGATGAAGATGGTCGCCGCGCTGCGCAACCAGTTCGGCGGACACGCCGTGGAGCTGGAGAGGCCGGAGGCGGGGAAGACCGCGAAGACGGCGGAGAAGGCGGGGTGAGAGAAGCGAAGAGGGGCTGAGCCGGGTCCGCCGGTGCGCGGTGTGCCGCCCGGCCGTCGCAGCGGCTTGCCGGCATCGGCCGCAGGCGTGGCGGTTCGCACCGCGTGCCTCGCGGCACGGCCCGGCATCAGCTCTCACGCGCGGCGTCGAGGAGCGGGCCCAGTTCGCGGGCCACGGTCGTCAGGGGACGTACGCCTCCCTCGGCGCGGGCCATGACGATGGCCCCCTCCAGAGCACTGATCATCAGCGTGGCGAGCGACTCGGCCCGCTCGGCCGGTACTCCCATGCCGGTCAGGGCCTCGGCCACCGGCTTCCGCCAGGTCGCGAACGCTGCGGCGGCCGCCTCCCGGGTCGAGGGGGCGGACGAGACGCAGTCCACCGTGGCCGAGACGACCGGGCATCCGGAGAGGAAGCCGGCCGTCTCGTACTCGTCGGTCCACTGCCGGACCATCGCGGCGAACAGCCCGCTCGGCGTCGGTTCGCTCATCCCCGCCATGAAGCGGGCGATCCGCTTGCCGGCATACCGGCCGGCCCACGCCACCGCCTCGTTGACCAGCTGTTCCTTGCCGCCCGGGAAGTAGTGCTGCAGGGATCCGCGCGGCGCGCCGGCATGGGCGGCGACATCCCGCATGCCGGTCGCGCCCACACCGTCACGCCGGATCAGCTGGGCCGCGCTGAAGACCATCCGCTCGCGCGGCCCCCGCTCGGTCCCCGTCATCGTCGGCCTCCCGATGCTGTGTGCCCTGCTGCGCACCTCACCCTATGACCACTGTCATAATCGCCGCTACTATGACGGCCGTCATAACGCGGTCCCGAACTCAGGGCGGTCCTCGTGAATGTTGGTTTCATCGGGCTCGGAGTCATGGGGCAGCCCATGGCGCTCCGGCTGGCCCGCTCCGGCACCCCCCTCGTCGTGTGGAACCGCACGGCCTCCCGCACCGCTCCCCTGCGCGCGGCCGGCGCCGAGGTGGCCGCGGATCCCGGTGAGGTGTTCGCGCGGGCGGACGTGGTGTTCCTGATGCTGGCGGACGGCCCCGCGATCGACGCCGTTCTCGGCCGGGGCGGCCCGGACTTCGCCGCCCGGGTCGCCGGGCGGGTGGTCGTCCACATGGGAACCACCTCGCCCGCGTACTCACGTGCCCTGGAGGCCGACGTGCGGGCCGCGGGCGGGAGTTACGTCGAAGCACCCGTCTCGGGCTCCCGCGTCCCGGCGGAGAACGGCCGGCTGGTGGCGATGCTCGCCGGCGAGGAGCGGGCGGTGGAGGCCGTACGGCCGCTGCTGGCCCCTCTGTGCCAGGAGACGTTCGTGTGCGGTCCCGTGCCGGACGCGCTGCTGATGAAGCTGTCGGTGAACCTGTTCCTGATCACACTGGTGACCGGGCTCACCGAGGCGTTCCACTTCGCCGAGCGGCAGGGGCTCGACCGGCGTCTGCTCCTCGACGTCCTGGACGCCGGCCCGATGGCCAGCCCGGTCTCCCGGATGAAGGCGCCCAAGCTGCTGGCAGGGGACTTCGACGTGCAGGCGGCCGTCCTCGACGTACTGAAGAACAACCGGCTGATCGCCGAGGCCGCCCGTGCGTCCGGCACCGCCTCCCCGCTGCTGGACGTGTGCCACGCCCTGTTCGAGGAGACGGTGTCGCTCGGACACGGCGACGAGGACATGGTGGCCGTTCTGCGGGCCATCGAGGCCCGGACGGCCGCCGGTCCGGCACAGGCGGCCGCCGGTCCGGTACGGGCGG
>NZ_BAAAHG010000016.1:0-114793 GCF_039525155.1 Streptomyces thermoalcalitolerans
GGGGCCTGGGCACCCTGGTCGGCGTCGACGGCTGGGAGGCGGCCAAGCAGGCGTGGAAGGGGCTGGCCCAGCTGGCCACCGGCCTGGTGCTGACGGCATCGCCGCTGGGAGCGGCGTTCTGGACGCTGCCGGAGGACAAGCTGCCCTCCTGGATCCGGGATTCGCGCAGGGCGATGAAGGAGACCGGCAAGGCGCTGGTGGCGTGGGACGAGTGGGGCAAGAACCCCGCCCGGGCGGCGGGGGCGGTGACCTTCAACGTGCTCACCACGGTCTTCACCGGCGGCGCCGGGGGTGCGGCCTCGGGTGCGGGCAAGGCCGGCGCGGTGGCCAGGGCGTTGTCGGTGGCGGGCAAGGCGGGGCGGGCCATCGACCCGATGACCTACATCGCCAAGGGCGCCGGAGCGGGCCTGTCGAAGATCGGCGACATCGCCAAGGGTCTCAAGGGCATCGGTGCCATCAATATCCCCAAGCTGCCGGATACCGCCATCACCCTGCCCGAAGGCACAATCCGGCTGTCCGACACCACCGTCCGTCTGCCCGAGGGGGCCGCGCTTCCCGCGGGGGCGGCGAAACTGCCCGACGGCACGGTCAGGCTGCCCGACAACACCCCGGTGCTGCCGGCGGGCACCGTCAAGCTCCCGACCGCGGAAGGCGCCCCGGCCCGGTACTTCGACCCGGACGGCAACATCCTCGACGAGCACGGCAAGGTCGTCGACGACGTCCTGGACAGTCCGGGCGACATCGTCGACCAGCCCCGGCTGGACCCGCCCGCGGGCGCGGAGGTGCCGCGGGTGGACTCGCCGGTGAAGGACCCGGCCCTGGTCGGGGCCGGGGCCCGCACCGCCGACCAGGCCGGCCAGTACATCCGCCTGGGCGACAGCCTCGATGGCGGCCTCGGCGACACCGGCCGCCTCGGCCAGGACGCCCCCACCACCCCCACCGTCCACGCCGGCGGCGACCTGCCCACCGTCCACGCCGGCGACCACCTGCCCGGCGGCCGCGTCGAGAGCCCGAGCGGCATCACCGACAACACCCCGGGCGGCATGGCCGACAACCTGCCGACCAACAGCGCGGACAACACGCCTCCCCGCACCGGCACGGGCGACAACCTGCCGGGCGGCTCGGGCAACCACGTTCCGTCCAACAGCCTGGACAACACGGTCTCCAACACCTCGGACACCGCGTCGCGCTCCGGCGGCCAAGCCGACGACCTCAGCCGCGGCTCGACAGGCGGCCACGACCTGCCCGGCGGCAGCACCGCCGACACACTGCCCCGCGCCGACGGTCCGACAGGCAGCGAACTGGACGAACTTGGCGCGGTTGGCGATGACGCACTCGGTGACGCGGGCAGGCGCAGTGATGAAATGCCGACGTCTGGTCACCAGGCAGGCCCTGAACGGCCCAGCTTCATGCGGGACGGCGACAACCCGTACGGCCCCGAGGGTTCGCTGACCCCGGAGCAGATCAAGGAAATCCAGGTCTACCGCGCGAATCACGAACCTGGGTACTTCGAGCAGTACTACTACGCCGACGGTCGTCGCCTCAACACGAAGACCCCTGACGAGAGTGGCCTCGTACCGGTTCAACTTCACGTGGACCCCGTCACTGGAGTCAAAACCGCAGCGTCGGATGCACCGCCTCCCATCCCCGAGAAGTACGTCGCCGGAGCCGAGGTGAAGCGAGGGCGGGGCGAAGTATTGGACTCCAACACCCTCAAAACCCTGGACGAGGCAGCCACCCTCCGACGAAGTCTCATTGACTACTCCATGAGTGCCGAGCGGCACAGGGATCTCCTCGCCGCCGCAGTCGACAGCTCACCTGACGGGCACTTGGCACTGCTCGATGCGAGCAACGAGTACAAGGCTGCGATGAAGGAAAGGACCGAAGCGGCAGAGGATTTCGGTGAAGCAGTCGCAGAACATCAGGTGATCCCTGAGCTCTACCCGGACGCAACGGTCAAGGAAAAGCTGTACGGGCCGGCCAATGGCAATGATCAGTTCGATCAGGTGTGGCGCCGTAAGGATGGCGGGTTCGTTGTCGTCGAAGCAAAGTCCAGCGTAAACACGCCGCTGGGCAAGAGAGAGGTTCTTACCCCCGACGGCAAGAGAAGTGCCATGCAAGGCACACGAGAATACTTCATGGACATCATCAGGCAAATGGAGAAGAGAGGCCGTAAGTATCCCAGCGAAGCGCGATTGGCTCAGGAACTGGAACAGGCCCTCACCGAAGGAAAGGTGGAATACATCCTTGTGAAGGGCAAGGTCGACGGGGGTCAGTATGCTGGCTACGAGAAGTACCAGTTCGACATCGGCTGACAGGAGAGTTCCGTGACAGTGAGGGTGGCTCGGCACGGCGGTCCTGGACCGGACGACGAGGCATACGTACGCACTTTGGGTGAAGGACTCTCCAAGACGATCGACGTCCTGGAACGCGTGCCGCGCATGTTCGACGGTGCGATGAATTCGGCAACCTTGCACCTTTGTGCATGCCTGGCAGTCGATCCGGACGGCTCGCACCTCCGCACCTGGGAAGCCACGGTTACGGCCATGCAGGTGACTTCCGCGGCCTTCGCCGCGGCCGTCCGGACGGAAGGCACCATCGAGTGCCGCATTGCGGACCGGATGCGCACGATCCCCGCGACCGGCCCGCAATACTACGCCAACGCAGGAAACTGGCTCTCTGCGTTCTGGCTGGCGATCGTATGCCGCGAGCAGGACCGCATGACTCAACTGTGCGAAATCCCCATCGACTTCCTGCGCAACTCGGGTGTGGAGTACGACGAGTACATCTACCACTGGATCGACGCCCTGCAGACGTACTGGCTGGAACGCCCGGGGCTGGGCGAGAAACTCCTCGCCGCCATCCAGATGTCCTCCCCGGACGTCGCACGGATCGCCCACCCCGAAGTCCTGAACAAGATCCTCTACCAGCCGATCAACCTCTTCCAGTACTTCCTGCAAAAGGACCGCGAAGACTTCAATCAGGCTCTCGTCGAAGCACTGGAGCTTCACAAGTCGTTCTGGACGGGCGACGAGGACCGCGAGGAATCCGTCGAGGGCTACTTGGCACTCGGCCCGCTTGCAATCGCCTGCCTCGCCTTCGACGCCGGCTTCCCGATCACGGTCGAATCCGACTACATTCCCAGTCAGCTTCTCAACCGCGCCTGGCTCGGTGAGTTCCCCACATAAGGGCGCACCTTTCGTGGGTGTCATCGTTTCACGTCGTGGTTCTCCCGGTCCTGGCAGTGATCGCCGTGCGAAGCTGCCCGGATGGAGCGTGATCAGGGGCGTAGGCGGTCGGCGGCGGAGCCGCTGTCGTTGTCAGTGGCGCCTCGCACAATGAGCCGCATGGTTCAGACGTTTCCGCTGACTCTGCCGGGCACCTTGGTGGACACCCACCGCATAGACCTCACCAGGCTCTACTCCCAGGGGTGGGGCGTGGAAGCCGACGTTGTCGTGGCCGCCCCCAACGGGGACGTGTACGCGCTGTACCGCGTGCACCGGTACACCTGGGAGGTCGCCGAGGACGAGCAGGATCCGGCACGGGCCAACTTCGGGTACCGGATCATCACCCGGTACTCCGCGGACGGAGAGGTGCTGGCGAGCGCCCTGTGCCGCTCCTCCTACCTGGACAAGACCGCCTCGGCCGTGCTCGACGGCGACGACATCAACCTGTGCGTGCTGCCGGACGGCACCCTCTCCGTCAACGCCCGCCCGGACCGCACCACCCTGATCGCACCGGATCTGAGCCGGGTGCTCGCCGCGTACGACTCGAACGACCACCGTCCCTTCGAGGAGTTCACGCCGGGCAACGGCTTCGCCGGGTCGATCAGTGTCACGCCCTCCGGGCGTCTGCTGTGCTCCGTTTCCGAGTACGGGGTCTGGGGCTACGGCAGTTCCCTCGCCAACGTCGTCGGCTTCACCGACGGTGCCCTGACCCCCGGCAGCCGGCCCGTGATCGAGGCGATCGCCTCGCTCGATCCCGAGCCCGCCCATCAGAGTGACGACGATCTGAAGTCCTACGTCCACCACCAGGGCAGGCCGGTCGGCCAGGACCACCGTCCCCGGCCCGCGCTGACCGAACCGGTCGCCGACGAGGACCGTCTGTCGCGGTGGCGCGACTCACGGCTCGGACGGCCCGTGCCCCTGGCCGACGACCTGTTCGTCGTTCCCGTCTTCGCCAAGATCTTCCGTTCGGGCAACCGGGGCCAGCCGTTCCTGTTCGCCCTCGTCAACGACCAGGGCGAGATGACCGGACGGCTGCACGGCCTGCACACGTACCGCGACAGCCCCTTCACCGGCTTCTGCTTCACCCTCGCCTCCGACCCTCGTCGTGGCCGGGTCTTCCACCTCAACCGCTACGGTCTCTACGCCTGGAACAAGGCCGGTGTGCTGTGTGCCAGGCTGGACACCGCGGCCAAGCCGTTCAAACCGCTGGTCCACTTCACCCTCACCGCCTGCTCGCCCGACGGCGACCTGCTGCTGGTCCACCGCAAGCAGCACCTGATCCTGCGCGTGCCCGCCCCTGACGACCTCTCCGATCTCGCGGCGGCCGTGGAGAACGCCCTGCGCGCCTACGCCAGGCAGCGCACGGCCCTCAAGAAGGCGTGGACACCCGTCAACTGGCACTGGGTCGACACCTCGGCCCCGGTGCACCGTCTCTAGCTCTAGAACAGCTCCAGCATCGCCTCGGCCGGGTCCATGAGGGTGCTGCCGCTGTCGGGGAGCGGGAGTTCGAACCACACCGTTTTGCCGTGCGGGGTCCGGCGGGAGCCCCAGGCCGCGCTGAGAAGGCCGACGAGCTGGAGGCCGCGGCCGCCCTCGTCGGTGTCGCGGGCGCGGCGGCGGCGCGGCTGGACGAGGCCGGCGTCCCAGACCTCGCAGACCAGCGTGCGGTCCAGCAGGAGGCGGAGTCTGATCTCTCCCTCGCCGTAGCGCAGGGCGTTGGTGACCAGTTCGCTGACGAGGAGTTCGGCGGTGTCGGTCAGCTGCTCGAGGTCCCAGGCGGCCAGCTGGGCGCGGGCGTACTCGCGGGCGTGGCCGACGCTGCGGGGCTCGCGCGGCAGGACCCAGTCGCCGACGGCCTCGGCGGGCAGGCCCTGGACGCGGGCCATCAGCAGCGCGATGTCGTCCTCGCGGTGGTGGGAGCCGAGGGTGTTCAGGACGTGGTCGCACACGTCCTCCAGCGGGCGGACCGGATCGGTGAGGGCGCCGACGAAGGCCTGCAGGCCCTCGTCCAGGGGATGGTCGCGGGATTCGACCAGGCCGTCCGTGTAGAGGGCGAGGAGGGAACCCTCGGGGAGTTCCACCTCCACCTCCTCGAAGGGCTCTCCGCCCACGCCGAGCGGCATCCCGGGCGGGACCTCCAGCATCCGGGCGGACTCGCCGGGCTTCACCAGGACCGGGGGCAGGTGGCCCGCGTTGGCGAAGGTGCAGCGGCGCGTCACCGCGTCGTAGACCGCGTAGATGCAGGTCGCCAGGTACACCTCGGAGGGTTCGGCCTCGCGGGGGCGGCGGGCCGCGCGGGTGGCCTGCCGGACGCCGCCGGGGGCGCCGAGGCCGCGGGCGATCTCGTCCAGATGGGTGAGGACGTCGGCCGGTTCCAGGTCCAGCAGGGCCAAGGTGCGTACCGCCGTGCGGAGTTCGCCCATGGCCACCGCCGCGCGCAGACCGCGGCCCATGACGTCGCCGACGACCAACGCGGTGCGGTGGCCGGGGAGTTCGATGACGTCGAACCAGTCGCCGCCGACCTCGCCGGCCCGGCCGCCGGATGCGCTGCCGGGCAGGTAGCGGCAGGCGATGTCGAGTCCGGCGGCCTCGGGGTCGCCGGGCGGGAGCAGGGAGCGCTGGAGTATCAGCGCGCGTTCGTGCTCGCGCCGGTACAGGCGGGCGTTGTCGATGTTCACGGCGGCGCGCGCGGCGAGTTCCACGGCGAGGTCGCGGTCGCGGTCGCCGAACGGCTCGCTGCCCTTGACCCGGGCGAACTGCACGAGTCCTACGACGATGTCCTGGGCGACCATCGGGACGGCCAGGGTGGACTGCACCAGGTCGCCCTCCTCGCCGGGCACGGTGACCGGGCGGGCGGTGCGCAGGGCGTCCGCGCAGGGCGAGTTGAAGGGGTAGCGGTGGACGGAGCCGAGCGCGACGGGCGCGCCGGTGCCGCTGAACGGCGCGTCGGAGACGGCGCTGGCGAAGGCGACGCGGCGCAGTTCGGCGCTGCCGTCGGCGAGCCCGGGCGCGGTCTCGTCGCCGGCCAGCAGGCCCTGGTAGAGGTCGACGGTGGCCAGGTCGCAGAAGCTGGGGACCACGACGTCGAGGAGTTGACGCGCGGTGGTCTCCAGGTCGAGGGAGTTGCCGAGGCGGGCGCCGGCGTCGTTGAGAAGGGCGAGATTGCGCCGTGCGGCGGCGGCCTCGCGGGCGGCGGCGCGGCGGCCGGTGATGTCGGTTCCCAGCCAGGCGATGCCGATGGGGCGGCCGCTTCCGCTGTGGACGCGGTAGAGGTTGACGGACCAGTGGCGGCGTTCGTCCGAGCCGGGCACGAAACCGGTGACGTGCAGGTCGGTGACGGCCTCGCCGCTGTCCAGCACCCGGCGCAGGGTGGCGGCGACCCGCTCGGCCTCGCCGCGCGGCAGGTAGTCGTGGACACCCTTGCCGCGGTGGTCCTCCGGTGTGCCGCCGAAGATGGAGGCGAACCGCTCGTTGGCGCGACGGACCTTCAGATCGGTGTCGATGAGCAGGAAACCGAAGGGGGATTGACCGAAAATCGCCTGCGAGGCGGCGAGATCGGTCTCGATACGCCGTAGGGTGCGGACGTCGACCACGATGCACACGGCGGCCTTCTCGCCCTCGGCGGTGCGGGTGGGCATCACATAGATCTCGGCGAGCCCGTCCTCGCCGCGCCGGCCGGTTCCGTCGTCCGGGATCCGGAAGGGGACCACTCCGGTCCACTCCCGTCCGTCGAGGATCTCGGCCATCTTGCGCCGGCTCCGCTCACGCAGGTCGGAGTCGACGAAGGCCTCGATGGGGTCCAGTCCGACGGCACGTTCGGCGGGGATGCCGAACAGCTGCTCGGCGCGCAGGCTCCACTGGTCGACCAGGCCGTCGGGGCCGATGGAGAAGGAGGCCACCTTGATGTAGTCGTACATCGAGCCGGGTGGGCTGCTCTGCCACATCGCGTCCGCGGGCGGCGCACCGTCGGCAAAGTCGCCGCCCACGGAAGTCGTCCTCGCGCCGTCCGACGGGTCCTCGGACTCCGTGGCCTTCGCTGGTATCTCGCTCACGCGAACCGTCCCCTCCAGCTCACCGCGTCCGGCACCGGTCACCGGGGGCGGCTGCCCGCAGTATCCTGCACTACGACGCCGCGCAACGCGGTGTTCACCATCACAGGGCCGTCCCGATGCTTTTCGGTCTGGTCTGTGACAACACCAAACAGTCTCCTAACCAGGCAAGACCCTGCCGAATCCCACTCGCGCACAACCGTCATCGGCCATTTGCGGCCACCCGGCGGCGTCATCGGGCGTGCCAACGGTGTCATCGGGTGCGAAGGTCGCGGAGACTGCCCGGCTCACCTCGGCACCGCGAGTTCGAACCAGACCGTTTTGCCGTCCTTGTCGGGGCGGGTACCCCAGCGGCGGGAAACAGAGGCAACCAGTTGCAGACCGCGCCCGCCCTCGTCGTCGCAGCGGGCCGGACGCTCGTGGGGCGGCTCGGGCAACGGGTCGGAGACCTCGACGAGCAGGATCTCCGGCAGGCCCTCGGGGCGCAGCAGCCGGACGCCGATGGGGCCGGTGGCATGGCGCAGGGAATTGGTGACCAGTTCACTCACCAGCAGGGTCGCGGTGTCGCCGAGCGATGCGAGATTCCAGCCGCGCAACTGGCCGCGGACGGCGGCACGGGCGTCGTGCACCGCGCCGGGGTCCGCGGGGAAGGTCCACTCGGCGCAGTGCCCGTCGGTCTCGATCACGCCGAATCACTTCCCAGGTCGGCACACCCGTTCACGGTTTTGTGGGGCTATGAGGCTTATACCCGTATTCGGGTGCCCGTACCATCCGCGCCGCCTTCCCCCGACGCCCCCTGCCTCTCCTGCGTCACGCGGATTCTGACGGCCCGCCCGGAGCGCTCCTCACGCCCGGGAACCGGCAGCGATGCGGGCGAGGACCTCCCGGACGGCGGGGACGTCCTGCTCCAGCCAGGGAACGGTCCAGATCTCGTCCGGCGCGAGCCAGCGCAGCTCGTCGTGGTCCTGCAGCGGCTCGGGCCCGGCGGATCCCGCACACAGCCGTGCGGTCCACACCCGCAGCTCGTACGGCGCCCTCAGCGGCCAGCTGCCCGGGATCCGCTCGACGGCCTCGGCCTCGACACCCAGCTCCTCGCGCAGCTCGCGCACCAGGGCGTCCTCGGGACGCTCGCCCGGTTCCACCTTGCCGCCGGGCAGCTCCCAGCGTCCGGCCAGCTCGGGAGGCGCACTGCGGCGGGCGGCGAGCAGACGGCCGCCGTCGAGGAGGGCGGCGCCCACCACCACGATCCGTTCGGTCATGCGCCGGAGCCTACGGGAGCGGGAACGAGAGCGACGAAGGGCTCAGACGAAAGCGCCAGACGAAAGCGCCAGACAAAAGGGACAGACGAAAGGGACAGACGAAAGCCCCGGACGAAACGGGCGAACAAAAGGGTCAGCCGTCCCCGTCCTCGTCCGCGTCGCTGCCGCTCCGGTCGACGCGCTCGACCCAGTACAGCTGGGTGTCCGGACCGTCGAGGCTGTCCGCGATCTTCTGGGCTTCGGCGCGGGTGGCGTACCGGCCCACGCTGTACCGGTTGCCGTTGTCGTCCTGCCGGACGACGTGCCAGGGAAGGGTGATCATGCTGTCGTTCATCGCGTCCCGCTTCTCCTTCCCGCCCCTGCGCGCCCGGCCTCCTGACTCCGCCGTGCCCCGCCCGTCGAGGAAACCTCACTGTGCATATGCCCGAGCCTACGCCCAACCTTCACGCAGCGAATACGGGTTTTCACGAAGAGGTAGGCAACCGGCCAGTAAAGAAATCGCGCCTCTGGGGCGCACGAAGGCGAACGCGCCCTGCAAGTGCCCCGGTATGTCCCCTCGAAGGCATACCGCAGCCACTGGAGCGACCTGCGAAAACGGCTGGAATGTGGCGCCCGCGCGAAGCGCCGTGGACGGCGGGTTCGTGGAGCAGGCGCCCGGGGGCGCGCACCACGGCGCGCACCGGTGCGCCGCGGTGGCACCGGCCCGCTGCGGGGCCTACTTCACGGGCAGGTGGTACGCCACCCGGTAACGGTCGGCGGGGATCACGATGTCCGCCGTCTCCACGGGGCGGCCGGAGGCGTAGAACGTGCGCTGGACGACCATCACCACATGGCCGGGGACACCGCCGAGGACGAGCAGTTCCTCGGCGAGGCCGGGGCGGGCGCCGACCTCCTCGGTGACGTTGTCGACGATGATGTCGATGGCGCGCATGCGCTCGACGACGCCCATGCCGCCGAGCGGACCCTCCTCGGGAAGCATGACGGGGGTGCGGCCGGTGAGGGCGAGCGGCTCCCAGGAGGTGGAGAGCATCATCGCCTCGCCGGCCTCCCGGAACACGTACGTGGTGCGCATCACGCGGTCACCGGGCTTGATGCCGAGCCGTTCGGCGACCGCGTCATTCGCCTCGATCTGCGCGCTGTTGGACTCCCAGGTGCCGCGCATCGCGGTGTCCGCCTGCTCCTGCCGGAACGGGGTCGCGCCATCGGACGGGCGGAAGCCGGAGCGGGCGATACGGCGCGGCACGGGCCGCTCGCGCACATACGTCCCCGAGCCGGAGCGGCCCTCGACCAGGCCCTCGGCCATCAGCACCTTGCGGGCTTCGAGGGCGACCGTGTCCGAGACGCCGTACTCCTCGCGGATCTTGGCCTGGGAGGGCAGACGGGTGTGCGGCGGCAGCAGACCGTCGATGATCTTCTTGCGGAGATCACCCGCGACACGCAGATACGCCGGCTGCTCACCGAAAGTCACTGGCCTCTCCCATCAGGTTGTACAGACAGCAACAGCGTGGCAACCGTGGGTTGTACTTGCAAGCAAAGGCCAAAGAATCACCCGATGTGATGACTTCTGGAAGCCGGGGGTCTCACTCAGGCGCTTTCTCCCCGCCCCCTCCCCCGATCTCTCCCCCGATTTCTCCCCGCTCCGGCCGCCGCCACACCTCTGCACCGTTCAGCGGCCGGTCGGCCCACCCCAGAACCTCGCACAGGGTGATGGACGTGCCGCACGGCGGTCATGACACAGCGTCGGCGAACAGCGCCCGTACCCTGAGGGCATGACCCCGCTGCCGGATCGTTACTGTCCCACGGACGGCGTCCGCGTCCCCGGCGACTCCCTCGCCTGGCGCTGCCCCTCCTGCCACGGCCCCCTGGACCTCGACTTCACCCCCATCCCCGCGCCCCTGAAATCTCTCGCCGGCCGGGTCAACTCCCTGTGGCGGTACGCCGAGACACTGCCGCTGGCGGCGCCCACCGTGTCCCTCGGCGAGGGCCGCACCCCGCTCGTGCCGCTGACGGACGAGGTCTCGGCGAAGCTGGACTTCCTGATGCCGACGCTGTCCTTCAAGGACCGGGGCGCGGTGCTGCTGACCGAGGTCGCGCTGCGCTCCGGCCCGCGCCGGGTGATCGCGGACAGCAGCGGCAACGCGGGCACGGCGATCGCCGCGTACTGCGCCCGCGCACGGCTGCCGTGCACGGTGTACGTCCCGCTGGGCACATCGGCGAAGAAGCTGGAGCAGATCGAGGCGCACGGCGCCCGTGTGGAGGTGGTCGACGGCGGCCGCGAGGCGGCGGGCCGGGCCGCGCAGCGTGTGGCGGACGAGCCGGACACGTTCTACGCCTCGCACGTCTACAACCCGTACTTCCTGCACGGCACCAAGACCTACGTCCACGAGCTGTGGGAGGACCTCGGCGGGCGTCTGCCGGAGGTCCTGGTCCTGCCGGTGGGCAACGGCACGCTGCTGCTGGGCGCGGCGCTGGCCGTCGCCGAGCTGTACGGGGCCGGTCTGCTGGACCGGCGCCCGGCGCTGTGGGCGGTGCAGGCGGCGGCGGTCGCCCCACTGGCTCGTGCCTGGGAGCAGGGCGCGGAGGATCTGACGGACCCGATCACCGTGGGCCCGACCCACGCCGAGGGCATCGCCATCCCCCGTCCGCCCCGCGCCCGCCAGATCCTGCGCGCGGTACGCGAGTCGGGCGGCACCTTCCTCACCGTGACGGAGGACCAGATCCGCCACGCCCAGCTGGACCTCGCCTCCCGCGGCTTCTACGTGGAGTCCACGAGCGCGGTCTGCTGGGCGGCGGTCCGGGGAGGAGCCCTCGGCGGCAAGTCGGCGGTGGTGCCGCTGTGCGGGGCGGGCCTGAAGTCGGGCCTGGCCCGGCCGTAGCCTCCGCAGGGCCGCGGTTCGCGCCGTCCGGGGCCGCGGTTCGCTGCCCGTGACCGGCCGCCCGCTTCTCGCGCTGCCGGTGCGTCCGCCCGGTCCCCGGCGGTCCCCGCCGGGGTCAACCGCGGTGCCCGTACGCGCGGTTCGGACCGGGGGCCGGGTCCTGGCGGGGAACTGCCCGCCGCCCCGGCCTGCGCGGGGCGCCCCGCTCAGCTCCCGGTCAGGGACTGCTCGGCCCAGATGGTCTTGCCGACGAGGGAGTGCCGGGTGCCCCAGCGGCGGGCGAGCTGGGCGACCAGCAGCAGGCCACGCCCTCCTTCGTCGAAGATCCGGGCACGCCGCATGTGCGGGGTGGTGCTGCTCGAGTCGGAGACTTCGCAGATCAGGGTGTTGTTCTCATGGATCAGCCGGAGCTGGATGGGCAGCCGGCCGTAGCGGATGGCATTGGTGACGAGTTCGCTGACCACCAGCTCGGTGACGAACACGGCGTCCTCGCATCCCCAGGCCTCCAGCCGGTCGGTGGCCAGCCGGCGGGCCCGGGCGACGTCGGCGGGGTCGCAGGTCAGGTCCCAGGCGGCGACCTGGCCGGGGTCGAGGGCCCGGGTGCGGGCGATGAGCAGGGCGATGTCGTCGTCCGGGCGGCGGGTCAGCAGAGCCGCGAGAACCCGGTCGCAGGCCGACTCCGGTGTCTGGGCGGGTCGGGCGACGGCGGCGAACATCTTGTCCAGGGCCTCGTCGATGTCGCGGTCGCGGGCGTCGAGCAGGCCGTCGGTGTACAGGGCGAGAAGGCTGCCCTCGGACAGTTCGGTCTCGCTGGTCTCGAACGGCAGGCCGCCCAGGCCCAGCGGCGGGCCGGCCGGGACGTCGAGGAGGTACACGGCGCCCTCCGGGGTGACCACGGCGGGCGGGGGGTGGCCGGCCCGGGCGAGGGTGCAGCGGCGGGACACCGGGTCGTAGACGGCGTACAGGCAGGTGGTGCCGATGCCCCCGGCGGTCTCACCGGCGCCGCCCGTGACGGCCGTGTCGGTGGACAGGCGTATGACGAGGTCGTCGAGATGGGTGAGCAGCTCGTCGGGCGGCAGGTCGACATCGGCCAGGGTGCGCACCGCGGTGCGCAGCCGCCCCATGGTGGCCGAGGCACGGATGCCGTGGCCGACCACATCGCCCACCACGAGGGCCACCCGCGCGCCGGAGAGCGGGATCACGTCGAACCAGTCGCCGCCCACCCCGGCCCGGCCGCCGGCGGGCAGATAGCGGGAGGCGATCTCGACGGCCGCCTGGTCGGGCAGGGTCTGCGGGAGCAGACTGCGCTGCAGGGCCATGGTGGTGGTGCGCTCGCGCAGATGCCGCCGGGCGCTGTGGATGCCCGCGGCCGCCCGGGCCGTGAACTGCTCGGCCAGCCACAGATCCTCCGGTGTGAAGGCCTCCGGGTTCCGGTGACGGCCGAAGAGGGCCACACCGACCGTGGTGTCCCACGACCGCATCGGCACCACCATCAGCGAGTGGGTCCCCACCTCGCGGATCCGGGCGGCCTGGGGGTCCTCGTCCGCCCACCGGGCGACGACGGCGTCCGTCGTCGCGTACCGGGCGCCACGGTTGTGGGCCAGGCACGCGGCCACGGGTGACCGTGCCGGGTGAATGATCGTCCCGCCCGTCGCGGCCAGGGACTCGGGGCGTTCACCGAGGACCGACTGCACCGCGGTACGGCGCAGGGTGACGCCCCCGGCCGACGGGGCGGAGGGCATCTCGTCGTCGCTTCCGGGAGCGTCGAGCAGGTCGACGACGGCGAAGTCGGCGAGACGGGGGACAGCGGCGTCGGCCAGCTCCTGCGCGGTGCGCACGATGTCCGAGGTGGTGCCGATCCGGGCGCCGGCGTCCTTCAGCAGGAGCGTGTGCTGCCGGGCGGGCGGCTCCTGCGCCCTGGTGTGGTGCGCTGTCAGGCATACGGCGCGCACCCGGCCGTCCGGGTCACTCAACGGAGTCAGCGAGGCCGACGAGGCCGGCCGGCCGTGCTGCGGGCCCGACGCCGCCTCGGGAGAGAGGCCGACCCGCAGGTGCTGCGGCTCGCCGGTCTCGACGGCCCGGCGCATCCCCCGGTCGACCTCCTCGCTCACCGGCCGCGGTGCGATCTCCGGCAGGCACAGCCCGCGCATCTCGGGCTCCGTGAAGCCGAGAAGGCGCTCCATGGCGGCGTTCGCCCGCACCAGTCGCAGATCCGTGTCGAAGACGGCCATGCCGCAGGGGGACTGGGTGAACGTCCATTCCTCCAGCCGGTCCCCCGGCTGTTCCCCCAGCTGGTCCCCCGGCTGTTCCCCCAGCTGGTCCCCCGGCTGTTCCCCCGGCGCCCTTTCCCCGGGCCCGCCGGGGGACCTGCCGGACCGGCCCGCCACGGCGGACACCACGAGCCACTCGTCGGCCCGCCCGCCGTACGCGCGCCGGTTGGCGAGCAGACGCAGCCGAAGCCGGCTGCCGTCCCGGTGCCGTATCGCCACACTGCCGCTCCACCTGTCCCGCCCCGACGCGTCCCGCCGTACGTTCTCGCCGGGAGCGTCGGCGAGCAGGCGGGCGGCGGGGTGCCCCACGACCTGCGAGGGCTCGTAGCCGAGCAGCCGCCGCGCCCCCTCGCTCCATCCCGTCACGATGCCGTACGCGTCGACGGTGGCCGCGGCCGTGTACGCCGACTCACCGAGGTCGTCCGTCCTGGCGGGCCGCTCACCAGAAGGTGTGGGAGGTCGCTCCATCGCCGCTCATCTCGCCCTCGCTCGTTCCTTTCCCCGCGGTCCCCGGGGGGATCCGCACGCCAGGGCTCTACTGACAAGCATGTTCCTACGCGGCACGCAGCACCAACGCAGCGCTGTCATGGGGCCGGACACCAGCCGCGGGCGGGCCGGACCAGCCGCGGACGGGCCGGGCGGCAGGGCCCTGTCGGTGCCCTGCTCACCCCGGGTGCCCGGCCGGGCGGCCCCTCCCGGCAGGACTCCCCGGAAAAATCTTCAAAAAGTGCACAGGGCGTGGAACCGCGTCCCGGACTCCCTGCGTGGACTACAGAAACCGGACATTTCTGCACATATCCATCTCTTCCAGTCGTACGTGCAGCGATACCCGGGCCAATCCGCCGCAGAGAGAAGTCCCCGTACCCCATGAGCTTCATATCCACGCCGTACACCGAAGCCCCTGCCCCCGCTCGGGTCCTGCTGGCCCCGCGCGAGCAGGAGGTTCTGCAGCACATCGCGGCCGGGCGCACCTACGCCCAAACGGCCCGCCGCATGGGGCTCTCCCCGCACACGGTCGACGCCTATCTGCGCCGCATCCGGGCCAAGTCGGGCACCAACAGCTCGGCGGAGCTCATGCGACTGGCCATCACCCTCGGGATGTGACGGTGACCCCCGGCCACCGGGCCGGCCCCTCGGTCCGCACCACTCGGGCCGCACCACTCGGGCCGCACCACTCGGGCCGCACCACTCGGTCCATATCACTCGGCCCGCACCGCTCGGCAGTCCGGCTCCCGAACGGTCCGGGCCGCGACGCGCTCCCGCCCGTCACCGGGAACCCGGCCTCGCGAGGCCCTGGGACGGCACCGCAGGAGAAGGGAGGAAGCCTTGAGGAAAGTCCCAATGGTCGCTTTGACACCCTCTTGGCGCAAATTTCACGCTGGTGAGTGAACCAACCCATCCACCCAAGGAGAGATCATCATGACCACACGCACCTGGAAGGGCATCCGGCACCTCGCCGGCGGGTTCTGCGCTGCCGCACTGCTCGCCGGAACAGTGGGGGCGGCGAGCGCCGAGGCAGCGTCTCAGGTACCGAAGACCATGGCGGAGTCCCCGAGCATGGCATCACATGACCGCTGCACGGGGTACAAGTACGACGACAGCGGCATGCGCACCTGGCAGCCGCCGGGCTGCACCCCACCCTGAGGTGGGACGACCACCACTGGCCTCGCGTTTCCGCCGGACCTGGTGTCGTCACCGAGCACTGGCCTCGCGTTCCCACGAGGTCCGGCGCACCTCTGCGCCGGCATCGCCGCACACCAGTCCCCGCCCGCGACGGTGAACCGGCCCGACCGGCCCGGGCCATCGTCGCCCCGGCTCCCGGACGTCCCCCGGCGCCCTTCGGCATCCCTCGGTGTCTCCTGAGCCCTCTCGATGTCCTTTGGCGCCCTCTGGTCCCTCCAGTGACGCCCTCCAGCCAGTGACGCCCTCTAGGCGGTGATCACCGAGACCGACCCCGAGCTGAAGTCCGCCACATAGACCCGGCGCCCGTCCGGGGACATCGCCACCCCGGCCGGGCCGGAGCCGACGGAGATGGTGTCGTCCACCTCGTTCGTCGCCGTGTCGATCACCGACACCGAACCCGAGCTGAAGCTGGTCACATAGGCCCAGCGGCCGTTCTCCGGGGCCACCGCCACCCCCTGCGGGCCGGAGCCGACGGAGATGGTGTCGTCCACCTCGTTCGTCGCCGTGTCGATCACCGACACCGAACCCGAACCCAGACTGGTCACATAGGCCCGGCGCCCGTCCGGAGACACGTCCACTCCCTGCGGAGAGCGGCCGACGGGGATGGTACGGCTCACCTTGTTCGTCGCGGTGTCGATCACGGACACCGAACCCGAGCCCAGGTTGGCCACATAGGCACGGCGCCCGTCCGGGGACATCGCCACCCCGGCCGGACTGGAACCGACGGGGATGGTGCTGTCCACCTTGTTCGTCTCCGTGTCGATCACCGACACCGAACCCGACCTTCCGTTGGTCACGTAGACCTGGCTTCCGTCCCCCGGGGACACCGCCACCCCGTCCGGCTGACGGCCGACGGGGACGGTGCTGTCCACCTTGTTCGTCGCCGTGTCGATCACCGACACCGAACCCGAACCCAGGTTGGCCACATAGGCCCGGTGTCCGTCCGGGGACACTTCCACCCCCTTCGGGAAACTGCCGACGGGAATGGTGCCGTCCACCTTGTTCGTCGCGGTGTCGATCACCGACACCGAACCCGAGCGCTCGTTGGTCACATAGGCCCGGCGCCCGTCCGGGGACACCGCCACCTCTTCCGGATGGCCGCCGACCCGGATCGAGGACACGGATGCCGGTGCGGGAGGGTCGGGCAGCGCCAGGTAGATGCCCGCGCCCCCTGCGACCAGCGCCACCGCCCCCGCGATGAGCCCGGCCCGCCGGCGTCCGGGCCGTGGCGGGCGGGGGTGCGGCCGGGCCTTCTCCTCCCGGCTCGACGGCGACTTCGGGGGCGGGCCGCCCGGTTCCTCCGGCTCGGCCGGCGACCGGAACTCGGCCGGCAGCCGGAACTCGACCGGCGGCAGAAGCTCGGTCTGCGGCGTCGGCTCCGCAGAGCGCGGCGACTTCGGGCCGACCGGCTCCTCCGCCCCGGCCGACGGCATGGCCGTGGGGAGGGCCACGGGCTGCGCGGAGGCCGGGCTGGGCTGGAGGGCGAGGGAGGTGAGCTGCTGGGCGGCCTCGTCGCCGTTCATCCGGTGCTCGGGATCCTTGGCCAGCAGCCCGAGGAGGAGCGGGGCCAGCTCCGCTGCCCGGCGCGGCGGGGCGGGAGGCTCGGACAGCAGAGCGCTCAGCAGGGCGCCGTCGGAGCCGCGGTCGAAGGGGCCGGTGCCCTCGAGTGCGAAGTACAGAGTGCCGCCGAGCGAGAACAGGTCGGAGGCCGGGGTGGGCGTCTCACCGCGGAGCCGCTCCGGGGCCATGAAGCGCACGGTCCCGATGATCTCCGCGGGTGCGGTCAGCCGCGGCGCGCCGGAGCTCGGTTCCAGCGCGATGCCGTAGTCGGTCAGCAGCACCCGGCCGTCCTCCGCGGCGTGGGAGGTGTGCGGGCCGGGTCCGGTCAGCAGGACGTTGGCCGGTTTGACGTCCCGGTGCAGGACACCGAGCCGGTGCCCCTCCATCAAGGCATCCAGGATCGCCAGCCCGATCCGGCGGACGTCGGCGAGCGGCAGCGGCCCCTGCTCGCGCACCACCGCCTCCAGGTCCGTGGCGCCGGGGACGAACTCCATGACGATCCACGGCAGACCGCCGGACTCCACGATGTCGTACACAGTGACGACATGGGGGTGGTTGCGCAGCCGGGCGGCGTGCTGTGCCTCGCCGCGGGCCCTCGCGATCCGGGCGCTCACCTCGCTCTCCGGGATGTCCGGCGACAGGACGATCTCCTTGAGCGCGACCTCGCACGCCAGCTCCTGGTCATGAGCCAGCCACACCCGTCCCATGCCACCGGTGCCGAGCCGACGCAGGAGCTGGTAACGCCCGGCGACCACGCGCCCGGCGGCCTCGTACGCTCCCGTCATGGCGCTCCCTCTTCCATGAGAGGAGGCCCGGTAGGGGTCCCCGGTGAGCGTTGAAAAGCCCTCTTCAGGTATTTCATATCGCCCAAAGAGCGGCAAGTCGCCCAGATCAGACCGGTCGCGGCCCGCGGATGTCTCCGCGTGGCTGTTCCGTGCGGCGGTGCCGGGATCACGGGAAAGCGCGCGTCGGATGGATGCCCTGAGCCCCGCCCTCCGCTCGTCTTCCGCCTTCCCGCCTTCCGTGACGCACGTTTGCTCGCGGCGCCGGGCGACGGTCGCGATGGGGAGGGCCTGTCGTGGCGACGACGAGACCGGGACGGGGCCGTGCCGTACGTCCGCACCGACCGGCGCGCGGTGGAGGCGGTCGGTCGGGCATCACCGATGCCGCTCTCGCGTCCTGCGTAGGGCGAACGGCTCCTGCCTCGGACCGGGACCGCCGGACGGGAGTCGGCCGCCTGGGCGACAGGGCCCAGGCGGCCGATCGACCACCGCATGTTCACCGGCTTCCACGGCTGGAAGTCCACCTCCTCGAGCCTGCTCGCCGGGCTTGGCCCGGCCCCTCGCTCTCTGCCCGCGGTCGTGCGTCACGAGCAGAAGGGGAAGGCGTCCTCTCCGTTCTCTCCGTTTTCTCCGTTGTTCTCCCCGAACAACGTGAACCAGTCGCCGTTGAGGAACTGCCGCTTCCAGGTGTCGATCTCGTTTTCCGAGACCTCGTACTTCTTGGCGGCTTCGGCGCGCGTCGTGTGTCCGGACATCACGGACATCACAATCCGTATCTTGTCCACCCCCTGGAGCTTCGCTCCTTTCGGCTTGTCCGGCAGCAGGTCGCCGGACCGGAGACAACCGGGCTTGCCGGGTTCGCCCGGCTGACCGGGCCTGCCGCCCTTTCCGCCTTCCCCTCCCCTGCCGCCTTTGCCGCAGTCCGAGTGATGGCCGAAGGAGCGGTGGCTGCCATGGGTGGAGTGGTGAGTGTCCGCTGGGGCGCCCCGCGCCGCGTCGGCGGCGTACACGGTGCCGATGGCGATGACCAGGGAGGCCGTCCCCAGGACGAGGGAACGCTGCCGAGGGTTTTTGAACATGAGGATT
The DNA here is from genome assembly GCF_039525155.1 of Streptomyces thermoalcalitolerans. Classification (NCBI taxonomy): domain Bacteria; kingdom Bacillati; phylum Actinomycetota; class Actinomycetes; order Kitasatosporales; family Streptomycetaceae; genus Streptomyces; species Streptomyces thermoalcalitolerans. The sequence goes on from NZ_BAAAHG010000016.1 coordinate 18,793, forward strand.
CTCCGTTTCCAGGTCAAGGGTGTCGATCAGGGGTAGGGCCTCGGGCTCCGTGTCCGGCCGGCCGAGGCCGATCGTGGTGATCAACGGGACGGGGTGGAGGCCCTCGAGACCTCCACCCCGTCGAGACGGGGCCGTTGTGGCCCGTGGCGATCAGAAGACGCTGAAGCCGCCGACTCCGCCGTTGCCGCCATTGCCGAAGATGCTGAAGCCGCCGGCACCACCGTTGCCCCCGTTGCCGAAGACGGTGCTGCCTCCGAAGCCGCCGTTGCCCCCGTTGCCGAAGACACTGCTGCCACCGAAGCCGCCGTTGCCCCCGTTGCCGAAGACGCTGCCGCCGCCGGAACCGCCGGAACCGCCGTTGCCGAAGACACTGCTGCCACCGAAGCCGCCATTGCCTCCGTTGCCGAAGACGCTGCCGCCACCGCCACCGCCGCCGCCTCCGCCGCCGAAGACGCTGCTGCCACCGGCGCCGCCGTCGCCCCCGTTGCCGAAGACGCTGCCCCCACCGGAACCGCCGGAGCCGCCACCGGTGACGACGCTCGAGGTCACGGAGTGGCTCGGGGCCTGCGTCGCGGCGGACGCCGGAAGGGCGGCGCCTCCAGTGACCAGAGCGGCCGAGGCGAAGACCATCGCGAAGCGGAATCCTCGTCGCTTGGACTTGGCGTCGTTGTGAGTACGAGCGTTACGAATCATGCGTTTCTCCTTCTGAAAGGTTTTTCTGACCCGACCCGAGAAGTCAGGACGGTGATCGGCGGATCGCCTCCGATCGGGACCACCGCGCTGGAACGGCTGGTAGTCCAGCGAGAGGGAGAATCCTCGTCGAGGATTTCCTCCGCGCTCTGCGGTCTCATTTCCTTTCCGGTGAGTTCCGCACTTCCATTGAGCCCGATCGGCAAGAAGCCGTCATGCTCCGAGGACTCGGGACTTGACGGCATCGAAGGCGTCGACTAATAGCCCGAGGACTGCCTCCAGTCACCATGGTCATTTCGAGGCGCCGACGGCCATGGCAGCAGTCAAGCATTTCCTGAAATGCCATCAATTGCCTTCATTTCAGGCACTTCTGACGCACCATTCAGTCGTCATCGTCCGGCGCCGACGTCGCCCGCCCGTGGTGCGTTCCCCACGCCCCGTCGAAGGCGCGCTTGTGCTGTCAGGAGGCATCGGCCTGTCAGGACAAGGGGCGAGAAGGAATGCCGGTGCCGCCCGCAGCCACTCCTGTGGCCATGGGCGACGGAGACGACTACGGCACAGGCAGTACGGCGCGGACGGCGAGAACCGGATGACACATCCACGTACTGCTGCGCATGAGCATGTTCGCTCCTCCCGCGCACGCTCTCAGAAGCAGGAAAAACTCGGCAAGCCCGAGGCGGACGCATGCACAGCCCTCGGAACGGGCACCCTCCCCCTTCGTTCTGCACGTGCCGCCCACGGCGCAGAACCATGCGAAACAGCCCGCCCTGAGAATGTCCTGCGGACACACGAAGGCCTGGCTGGGCATTTTCGCCCAGCCAGGCCGTGAAGTCTCTGCTCTCCGTGGAAATCAGGTCAGAACGTTCCCACTCCCGTTTCCGTTCCCGTTGCCATTGACGGTGTTGTTGTCCCCAATGACGATGACGATGACGGAGCCGTTGTTGCCGCCGTCCTTGGCGCCATTGTGATGACCGTAGTCATACTCGTCGTACTTGCCATGACCACCATGGCCACCGTGACCGCCACGGCCACCATGACCGCCATGACCCCCATGACCGCCATGACCGCCATGGCCACCATGACCCCCATGACCGCCATGCCCGCCGTAGGCGACCGCGGCCGTGGCCACGGTCCCGGTGTGCGGCGTCGCCGGAGCAGCGAACGCACTGGTGGGCACCAGCGCACCCCCTGCGGCCAGAGCGGTCGAGGCAGTGGCCATCACAAGGCGCTGCTTCCACGAAGTACGAGGCATGTGGGGTCTCCTCCAGTGAGAAAGGTCGGGGGTGCTGAACGGCCCTGTTGGTTCACGGGCCTTTCTCCGGCGGGACACATGTCCCGTACGGCACATCGCCACGGCCGTTCCGGACGATGCGAGGGCCACCCGCTCCGCGTGGGCCCATGTCTCCAGTAGGCCCTGCTGGCGCCCTCGGCGTCATGCCGCTGAAATTCGGGGCTTGACAGCCTGCGGCGATCCCGGTAGCCGCTCTGAACGGCGCACCCGGCCCGCGGCACCAGCCGACGCTCGGCCTCTCCCCGTACGGGAACCAGGTGTACGCCCGGGAATTGCCGGCCGACCGTGAGCCCGTCGGCCCGGGCGTATGCGCCGGCCTGTGTCAGGGCCTCCTTGGTGCGGTGGTGGTGCGGTGGTCCTCGGTCAGCCGTGACGACGTGCCGCCCAGACGGTGCGCTCGGTGCGCACGGCGAGGTCGTCGCGGCGCAGGATGCTGTGCGGGCCGTCGGTGTCGAGCAGCCGGTCGAGGGCGGCGACGTCGTACGCCGGCAGGGCGTCGACGACGCTGTGCCGCAGGCGCCGCAGGACACCGAGCGCGTAGGTGCCGATCGCCGGGTCGCGGGATCCTTCGACGGTGACGGTGACGGTACGTTCGCCTTCGAGGGAGAAACCGGCGGCGGTCAGCATGGGCCCCCAGTCGGCACCGCGGTGGGGCAGGTGGTGGGCGTGGAACTTCCGGCCGGCGGCGTGGCAGCGCTCCTCCAGGCCGGGCCGTTCCTCCGGGGCGTCCGCGGGCAGAAAGCGCGGCAGGCCGGCCAGTTCCACGACGGCGAAGAGTCCTCCCGGGGCGAGCAGGTCGTACACGTGGCGCAGCGCCTCGTCCGGGTGGGCCATGTGGTGCATCGAGGCGGACGCCCACACCAGGTCCGGGCTGCCGAGGTCCGGCCAGTCGCTCTCGTCCAGATCGGCCAGGACCGTTCGCACGCGATCGTCCACACCCAGGGCACAGCTCTTCTCCCGCAGGCGCCGCAGGTGGCCGGCAGAGGCGTCGACCGCCGTGATCCGCGCGTCGGGGAACCGTTCGAGCAGGGCGAACGTGCCCGCACCTGTGCCGCAGCCGAGGTCGACGATCTCGCGCGGGGGCGCCGGGAGGGGCAGCCACCGGATGATGGCGGCTGTGTGGTCGGCCAGGACGTCCGCGTCCAGATCGAGGATTTCCACCTGGCTGTCGGCGTCGTGCTGGTGGTGAGGGCTGTGAGGTGCGTGAGGCATGGCCGCACGGTAGGGGCGGCCATGCGTATGGCGCACGCGGTGTCCCGGTCCGGGCAAGAAGGTGGTCGCGCGGCGTGCCGGAGAGGCAAAGCACCTCGCCCCGGACTCGTGCCGGTCATGCGCGTGAAGCACGTCCGTCGCGGTCACCGGTGCGCTCGCCGTTGCCGTCGCGCTGGTGGCCTCGACGGGCGTCGCGGTCGAAGATGCCCAGGATCTCGCACGGCCCTCCTTCCGCGCCGATGGCGTGGGGCAGCATGGTGGGGAACTCCGCGGCCTGGTTGGTCTCGATGCGGAAGCGGCGGTTTCCCAGCAGGAGGACCGCGGTGCCCGACAGGACGACGAGCCATTCACGCCCCGGGTGGGCGCGCATGCGGGCGGGGTTGTCCGGCGGCGGCTCGGTCAGCCGCTGACGCACGACGCTCACGCCCGGGTCCCCCTTGACGGGCCAGCGCATGAGCCTGTGGGCACTGTCGATCATCGGGCTGACGACGACGTCGTCGGACGCCGTCTCCACGAGCTGGTCCAGTGTTGTGTCCAGGGCGCGGGCGAGCGTGACCAGCTGGTCGAGGGCCAGACGGCGCCGGCCGTTCTCGATGCGGCTGAGCGAGGACTGACTGATGTTGGCCCGCCTGGCCAGTTCCTCGAGCGACCACCCCTGCGCCACCCGCAGGGCGCGGATCCGTTTGCGTACGAGGCTGTCCAGATCGCCATCGTCTTGCTTCATGGGCAATAGCGTATGCCTCTTCTGCAATCCGGGGTTAGCTTCGTGAGCCGAGGCCCGGGACCGGGCGGGCCGACCGCCTGACCACCGGGCCGCCACCGGCTCGGGCTTCCCGCACCCAAGACCCGGCTCCCAGTCCCCTCCCCCGAGCGACCGGTTGTGTTCCGGCGTTCGATCCCGCATGCCCGTTGCGGCCTGTTGTGAGAGGAATCCATGAGTACGAACCAGCTTCCCCAGGTGGTGGCCGAGGACAGCGGGGACGCGCCGGACGCGCGTCAGCTGCGCGGCGTCCTGATCGCCGTCTCCCTCGCCCTGATGGCCGTGGTCGCCTCCGTGACGGGGCTGAACGTCGCGCAGACCCACCTCGCGGTCGAGTTCGGCGCCTCGCAGAGCACCGTTCTGTGGATCATCAACATCTACACCCTGACCCTGGCGGCGCTGCTGCTGCCGCTCGGCGCGGTCGGTGACCGTCTGGGCCGCAGGCCCGTGCTGATCACCGGGCTCACGCTCTTCGGCGTCGCCAACGTGGCAGCCGGCTTCGCCCCGAACGCCGAGGCGATGCTGGCCTCGCGTGTGGTCGCCGGCGTCGGAGCGGCCGTGATCATGCCGATCACCCTGGCTGTGATCACCTCCACCTTCCCAAAGGAGCAGCGGGGCAGGGCGATCGGCGTGTGGACCGGTGTCGCCGGTGGCGGCGGCATCCTCGGCATGTTCCTGTCCGCCCTCCTCGTCGATGTCGCGGACTGGCGCCACCTGTTCGTCCTGCCCGTGGTCCTGGTGGTCGCCGCACTGACGATGACGCTGAAGTCGGTGCCCAACTCCCGCGAACGCTCCGCGCATTCCGTCGACACCGTCGGCGCGCTGCTCTCCGTCGTCGCCGTGGCCGGCCTCATCTTCGTCCTGCAGGAAGGCCCCGAGCGCGGCTGGACCGCCACCGCACCGCTGATCGGCCTCGTCGTCGGGCTCGTCGCCACCGTGGCTTTCGTCGCCTGGCAGCTGCACCGCCGCGACGCCTCGCTCCTGGATGTGCGTCTGTTCCGTGAGCGCGGGCCGGCCGGGGGCTCCCTCACGCTGCTGGTGGTCTTCGGCGTCCAGGCCGGTGTCTCCGTGGTTCTCTTCCCGTTCTTCCAGGCCGTGCTGGGCTGGTCCGGGCTGCTGTCCACCCTGGCGCTGATGCCGATGGCCGTCATGATGATGGTGATGTCCGGCATGGCCCCCAAGCTGGCCGCCCGCATCGGCTCCCGCTCGACCATGGCCGTCGGTGTCGCGCTGGGCGCGGCCGGTCTGGCTCTGATGGCCCTGTTCGTCTCCGCCGACGGCGGCTACACAGCCATCCTGCCCGGCATGATCGCCATGGGTGCCGGCATGGGCCTGGCGATGACGCCGTCCACCGAGGCCATCACCCTGTCACTGCCGCGCGAGAAGCAGGGCGTCGCCTCCGCGCTCAACGACTTCACCCGCGAGTTCGGCACCGCGCTCGGTGTCGCCCTGCTCGGCTCCCTGGTCTCGGCCGGCTACCGCGACGCCATCGACGACAGGCTCGACGGCATCCCCGCCGACACCGCGGACCTCGCACACGAAGGCATCGCCACCGCCATCGAGGCATCGGGCGGCGCGGGCTCCCGCGCCCAGGACCTCGTCCACTCCGCACAGCAGTCCTTCGTCGACGGCTGGCAGCAGGCCATGTGGGCCGGTGTGGTCGTCATGGGCGTTCTGTTCGTCTGCATCGCCCTGCGCGGTCCGGAGAACACCACCCCTGCCCCGGCCACGGACACGGAAGCCGCCGAGGCCGTCCCCACCCGCTGATCCAGGGCGGCAGGCGAGCCCACCCGCCGGAGAGCGTGCGGCGAGAATCCCCGCACCTGTGCCGGTGAGCCCCCGAAGCGGGGCCGGATCGGCCCTGGGGCCCTGAAACCGCACCGCGCTCCCGGCCGGTGGGACGCGGCGGTCGGAACCCTCGGCCGCGCGGCAGCAGCACAACGGCCCGAGGCCGAAGGCGGTGCATCTCCCGAGCGGTACCTTGGGGCAATGCCCCACCCTCACATCGACCCGGACGACATCGGCCTCCGCTTCGCTCTCCAGATCCTCGGCGCGGAGTTGGCGGACTCGCCTCCGCCCGCCGATTCCCCGCTCGGCCGGCTGCGTCAGTTCACCGCCGCCAACCCCGGCACGGTCCTGACGACCGACCACATCCGCCGGGCCATCGACGGCACTCTGCCCACCACGCCCTCGGATCGCCCCTGAAGCGGGTGCTCCTGAAGAAGACGCCCTTGAAGAAGCCGGTCCACCCTTTCGTATCGAGCGGGGCCCGCTCGATACGCCTCAGCGCGCCTCAGCGCGTCAGCACCAAGTCAGCACAGGGCCGGAAAACAGCCTGAAGCAGCCCGGCAGAACAGGAAACAGCCCCCGGAGAGCAGAAAACAGCCCGGGAAACAGAAAGAGGAGAAGAGGAGAACAGGGGGAACAGGGGGAACAGGAAGGGGCCGGACCGTGCGATCCGGCCCCTGACCTGGAGTTCTCTGCTCTGATCGGCGGTTCGGCCGATCAGGGGGTCAGGCGTCAGACGTTGAAGCGGAACTCCACCACGTCCCCGTCCTGCATCACATAGTCCTTGCCCTCCATACGGGCCTTGCCCCTGGCGCGGGCCTCGGCGACCGAGCCGGCCTCGACGAGGTCCTCGAAGGAGATGACCTCGGCCTTGATGAAGCCCTTCTGGAAGTCGGTGTGGATGACACCGGCGGCCTCGGGAGCGGTGGCGCCCTTCTTGATGGTCCAGGCGCGGGCCTCCTTGGGGCCGGCCGTCAGATAGGTCTGCAGGCCGAGGGTGTCGAAGCCGACGCGGGCCAGCGTGGCCAGACCCGGCTCGTCCTGGCCGACGGACTGCAGGAGCTCCAGGGCGTCCTCCTCGTCGAGTTCGGCCAGGTCGGCCTCCAGCTTGGCGTTGAGGAAGATCGCCTCGGCGGGGGCGACCAGGGCGCGCTGCTCGTTCTTGAAGTCCTCGTCGACCAGCTCCTCCTCGTCGACGTTGAAGACGTAGAGGAAGGGCTTGGTGGTCAGCAGGTGCAGGTCGTGCAGGAGCGCGGCGCGCTCGGTGCCCTGGACGATGCCGTGCGCGAAGAGGGTGTCGCCCTTCTCCAGGATCTCCTTGGCCTCCTCGACGGCCTTGGCCTTCGGGGCCACGTCCTTCTTGACCCGCGCCTCCTTCTGGAGCCGGGGCAGGACCTTCTCGATGGTCTGGAGATCGGCGAGGATCAGCTCGGTGTTGATCGTCTCGATGTCGTCCTTGGGCGAGACCCTGCCGTCGACGTGGACGACGTTCTCGTCCTTGAAGGCACGGATGACCTGGCAGATCGCGTCCGACTCGCGGATGTGCGCCAGGAACTTGTTGCCCAGGCCCTCGCCCTCACTGGCGCCGCGCACAATGCCGGCGATGTCGACGAAGTCGACGGTCGCCGGGACGATCCGCTCCGACTTGAAGATCGAGGCGAGCTGGGTGAGCCGTTCGTCCGGGACGCCGACAACGCCCACGTTCGGCTCGATCGTGGCGAACGGGTAGTTGGCCGCGAGCACGTCGTTCTTGGTCAGGGCGTTGAACAGGGTCGACTTGCCGACATTCGGCAGACCGACGATTCCGATCGTGAGCGACACGTTTACGACTTCCCGTACGTGAGGAGACTTAAGGGCCAGGCGGCCGATCCACCAGTCTACGGCGTGTCGCGGTTCGGCCCCGAGACGGTCCGAGCGCCGGGCCGGGACGCGGGGTCCGGCGTGTCAAACGGCGTATTCGACACATAAACAGACCTAGGTTGGTCCAGTGGAGCACTACGGAGCGCGACGCCGGCAGCACGGACCACGACACGACAGGCCGCCGATCCCCGCGGCGCGGCGGGCGTCGGCGGCCGGGCCTCCGCCGGTGCCCAGGCCGACCGCGGCCCGCGCCCCGCGGCAGCGGCCCGGTCCGCGGCTGACGGGGCTGGGCGCCGGGCTGTTCTGCGGGGCCGCCATGCTCCTGCTGGGTTTTGCCGATCTGCTGCTCCTCGACGGGTCCCCGCTCGCGTACAGCGTGCTGTTCCTGCCGGTGTGCGTGCTGACCGCGCTGTGGGTGCGCCGGGGCGATCTGCTCACCGCGCCCATCGTGGCGCCGGTCGGGTTCGCCGTGGGGCTGCTGCCGGTGGTCGACGGGGGCGGAGGGCTCCTCGGCAGGCTGCCGGGGCTGGTGACCGTGCTCGCCACCCAGGCGCCGTGGCTGTACGCGGGGACACTGCTCGCGGGGATCACGGCGCTGGTACGGCGGCGGGCGGCGGTGCGGAACCGTACGCGGAGGTGAGGCCGTGCGGCGGCGCCTCACCGTCCCAGGCGCCTCACCGTCCCAGGCGCCTCGCCGTCTCAGCCGTGCTGCTGCGCGTCTCCGCCGTGCTGCTCCTCGTCCTGGCCGTGCTGCTCCGCCGCGTGCATCGCCGCGCCCACGATGCCCGCGTTGTTCTGCAGCTGGGCGGGGACGATCTCCGCCTCGATGCCCTTGATGAGGGGCAGGAACTTGTGGGCCTTGCGGCTGACGCCGCCGCCGATGATGAACAGCTCGGGGCTGAAGAGCATCTCGACGTGGGCGAGGTACTTCTGGACCCGGCGCGCCCAGCGTTCCCAGTTCAGGCCCTGGTCCTCCTTGACCTTGCTGGAGGCCCGCTTCTCCGCCTCGTGGCCGTTCAGCTCCAGGTGGCCCAGCTCGGTGTTGGGGACCAGGACGCCGTCGACGAAGACCGCGCTGCCGATGCCGGTGCCGAAGGTCAGCAGGATGACCGTGCCCTTGCGGTCCCGGCCGGCGCCGAAGCGCATCTCGGCGACGCCGGCCGCGTCGGCGTCGTTGACGACGGTCACCGGCAGGCCGCCGAGCCGCTCGCCGAGCAACGCACGCGCGTCGGTGTCGATCCAGCTCTTGTCGACGTTGGCCGCCGTACGGACCGTGGAACCGCCGGTGACGACGCCCGGGAACGTCAGTCCGACCGGTCCCGTCCAGCCGAAGTGGTCGATCACCTGCTTGACCCCGTCGGCCACTCCGTCGGGCGTCGCCGGGTGCGGGGTGAGCACCTTGTGCCGCTCCTGGGCCAGGTCGCCCTTGTCCAGGTCCACCGGGGCACCCTTGATCCCGGACCCGCCGATGTCCACGCCGAAGATCTGCATGACACCACGTTACGCCGCAGGACCGAGCGTCACCCCCGCACTGCGGCGTCCGGCCGCCGCTCCCGCCCGTGGTGTCCGGCCGTCACTCCTGCGCCGTACCCGTCCCTCCGCGCTCGGCGACCAGTGCCGCCGCCTCCGCGCGCAGGTCCCGGCGGAGCTCCTTGGGCAGGGAGAAGGTGATGGACTCCTCGGCCGCCTTGACGATCTCCACGTCCTCGAAGCCGCGCTGGGCGAGCCACTCGAGGACCTGCTCGACCAGGACCTCCGGCACCGAGGCGCCCGAGGTCAGGCCGACCGTGGAGACGCCCTCCAGCCAGGCCTCGTCGATCTCGTCGGCGAAGTCCACCAGGTGGGCCTGGGCCGCGCCCGCCTGCTTGGCGACCTCCACCAGCCGCTTGGAGTTGGAGGAGTTGCGGGAGCCGACCACGATGACCAGGTCCGCCTGGGCGCCCATCTGCTTCACGGCGAGCTGACGGTTCTGCGTGGCGTAGCAGATGTCGTCGCTGGGCGGGGAGACCAGCTGCGGGAACCTCTTCTTGAGCGCGCCGACCGTCTCCATGGTCTCGTCGACCGAGAGCGTGGTCTGCGACAGCCACACGACCTTGGAGGGGTCGCGGACCTCGACCTTGTCGACGTCCTCGGGGCCGTCGACGAGCTGGATGTGGTCCGGGGCCTCGCCGGTGGTGCCGATGACCTCCTCGTGGCCCTCGTGCCCGATCAGGAGGATGTCGTAGTCCTGCTTGGCGAACCGGACGGCCTCCTTGTGGACCTTGGTCACCAGCGGGCAGGTCGCGTCGATGGTGGCCAGACGCCCGCGCTTGGCCTCCTCGTGCACGGAGGGGGCCACGCCGTGGGCCGAGAACATCACGATGTTGCCCGGCGGCACCTCCTCCGTCCGCTCGACGAAGATCGCGCCCTTCTTCTCCAGGGTCTGGACGACGTACTTGTTGTGCACGATTTCGTGCCGGACGTACACGGGAGCTCCGTACTGCTCCAGTGCCTTCTCGACAGCGAGCACGGCGCGATCCACCCCCGCGCAGTAGCCCCGGGGGGCGGCGAGCAGGACGCGGCGGCCAGACGAAGCAGTCATGGCCCCCATGGTAAGGCCGAACCCGCGGCCCGAAGATCGCAGCCGGGAGACAAGGCCCGGCCGGGCGGGGCCTTCCGTGCGGCGCGTGGAAGGCACGTGGAAGGCGCGAGGAAGGCGCGAGGAAGGCGCGTGGGACTCGGACGCACGGGACCGGACGCGTTGTCGGTGAGGACGGATACGCTCGCGGACATGGCTGTTTCCACGTCGCCCGATGCCCCGCTGCCCGTCGGTGAGGTGTCGCGGCTGATCGGGGGATGGATCGACCGGCTCGGAGCCGTGTGGGTGGAAGGGCAGATCACCCAGCTGTCGCGGCGGCCGGGCGCGGGCGTGGTCTTCCTGACCCTGCGCGATCCGTCGTACGACATCTCCGTCAGCGTGACCTGCTACCGGCAGGTGTTCGACGCGATCGCCGATGTCGTCAGCGAGGGCGCCCGGGTCGTCGTGCACGCGAAACCCGAGTGGTACGCCCCGCGCGGGCAGCTGTCGCTGCGGGCCGCCGAGATACGGCTCGTGGGGGTCGGGGAGCTGCTGGCCCGGCTGGAGCAGCTGAAGAAGGCGCTCGCGGCGGAGGGGCTGTTCGCCCCCGAGCGGAAGAAGCCCCTGCCCTTCCTGCCCCAGCTCATCGGGCTCGTGTGCGGCCGTGCCTCCGCCGCCGAGCGGGACGTGCTGGAGAACGCCCGGCGGCGCTGGCCCGCCGTCCGCTTCGAGGTGCGCAATGTCGCCGTGCAGGGCGTGCACGCCGTCCCGCAGGTCGTGCAGGCCGTCAAGGAGCTCGACGAGCTCGAGGACGTGGACGTGATCATCGTGGCGCGGGGCGGCGGCAGCGTGGAGGACCTGCTGCCCTTCTCCGACGAGCAGCTCGTCCGCACGGTCGCCTCCTGCCGTACGCCCGTCGTCTCCGCGATCGGGCACGAGCCGGACACCCCGCTGCTGGACTACGTCGCCGACCTGCGTGCCTCCACCCCGACCGACGCCGCCAAGAAGGTCGTGCCGGACGTCGGCGAGGAGTACGAGCGGGTACGGCAGCTGCGGGACCGTGCCCGCAGGTGCCTGGAGGCGTTCATCGAGCGGGAGGAGCGCGGACTCGCCCACGCGCTCGCCCGGCCCAGCCTCCAGGACCCGCACCGCATGATCGACGAGCGGGCGGAGCACATCGCCTCGCTGCTCGACCGGAGCCGGCGCACCCTGCGGCATCTGCTGGACCGCGCGGACTCCGAGCTGGCGCACACGCACGCGCGTGTGGTGGCCCTCTCCCCCGCCGCGACCCTCAGGCGCGGGTACGCCGTGCTGCAGAAGGCCGACGGGCACGTGGTCCGCGCCCCGGCCGAGGTGACGGAGGGCGAGACCCTGCGGGCACGGGTCGCCGAGGGCGAGTTCACTGTCCGTGTCGACGCGGTCGGCACGGAGGACGCAGTCGGCACATAGGACACACAAGGTGATCGCATGACAGGCAAGGCATCCCCGGCGGACGAGGCGCTCGGCTACGAGCAGGCCCGCGACGAGCTGATCGAGGTCGTCCGGCGCCTGGAGGCGGGTGGCACGAGCCTGGAGGAGTCCCTCGCGCTGTGGGAGCGGGGCGAGGAGCTGGCCAAGGTGTGCCGGCGGTGGCTGGAGGGAGCGCGCGCCCGGCTGGACGCGGCGCTGGCCGAGGAGGCGGAGGAGGACGGGGCACGGGCCTCGGAGGAGTAGGGGCCGTCCCCCCCCAGCGGGCCGCCCGGCTCCCGGGCCCCACGGCAAACCGGGCCGAGACCGGGCCGTAACGGCGGGCCGGGCCTCACGGCGACCTGGGCCTCACACAGGCCCGGGTGAGCCCCGGCCAGGGCTCAGGACGCTCAGGACGACGTCTTCTCCGGCCCCTTCCCCGTCTCCGTCTCCTTCTCCATCTTCAGCGCCTTCACCATCGTCGTCAGCCGCTCCCAGGACGCCGTGCCCGCGACCACCGTCGTGGACCCCTCGGTGCCCTCCAGCACGAGCGCGTTGTAGCGGCCGCCGGTGTAGCGGGTCCACGTACGGTCGTTGATCTTCTGGGTGACCTCCGTGGCGTGCCCGCCCTGGCTGGCGTCCTCGATGAAGTCCTTGCGGTTCTCGGCGGACTGCTCGATCGCCACGTATTGGCCGTCGGGATCCTGGAAACCCAGGTGCCAGTGGTCCTTCTCATGGGCGCGGAAGCGGACCGAGGTGGGCTTCCAGCTGTCGGGCAGGCCTTCGGGCGCGGCCACCGGGTACGACGCCGCACGGCGTGCCGTGGCCAGTTCGACGCTGTAGTCGACCCGCTTGAGGTCGGGCGGGCCACCGTCGTGCGGGACGAAGAGGTAGATGACTCCCGCCGCGAGCCCGATCACGGCCAGGGAGAGAAGCATGTCCCAGACCGTCTTCTGCTTGCTGTTCGCACGTGCCACGCCTCCATCGTCCCAGGCGCTCGATCCGCTCATTCGTGGGGTCCCCTGCTCATTCTGAGCACTCGGCGTTAGAGTCGAGCTCACACCCTCATCCGGCCGTCGACGTATCAGAAAGGTGCGCACCGATGACCGAGAACCATCATTTGCCGTCCGAGCTGGAGGTTCCCTCCGAGGCACCCGATCGCAACATCGCTCTGGAACTCGTCCGGGTGACCGAGGCCGCGGCGATGGCCGCGGGCCGCTGGGTCGGACGCGGTGACAAGAACGGAGCCGACGGCGCCGCGGTGCGCGCCATGCGCACGCTCGTCTCCACCGTGTCGATGAACGGCGTCGTCGTCATCGGCGAAGGCGAGAAGGACGAGGCCCCGATGCTCTTCAACGGCGAGCGCGTCGGCGACGGCACCGGGCCCGAGGTCGACATCGCCGTCGACCCGATCGACGGCACCACGCTGACCGCCAAGGGCATGCCGAACGCGATCGCGGTCCTCGCGGCCGCCGAGCGGGGCGCGATGTTCGACCCGTCCGCCGTGTTCTACATGGACAAGCTGGTCACCGGGCCGGAGGCGGCCGAGTTCGTCGACATCAACGCGCCGGTGTCGGTGAACATCAAGCGGGTCGCCAAGGCCAAGCGGGCCACGCCCGAGGACGTCACCGTGGTCATCCTCGACCGCCCGCGGCACGAGGAGATCATCAAGGAGATCCGGGAGACGGGCGCCCGGATCAAGCTGATCTCCGACGGCGACGTGGCCGGCTCGATCCTGGCGCTGCGCGACGGCACCGGCATCGATCTGCTGCTCGGTATCGGCGGTACGCCCGAGGGCATCATCTCGGCCTGCGCCGCGAAGTGCCTGGGCGGCACGATCCAGGGCAAGCTGTGGCCCAGGGACGACGAGGAGCGGCAGCGGGCGATCGACGCCGGGCACGACCTCGACCGCGTCCTGACCACGGACGACCTGGTCGCCGGCGAGAACGTCTTCTTCGTCGCCACCGGCATCACCGACGGCGAGCTGCTGCGTGGTGTGCGCTACCGCGCGGAGACGGCGACGACCGACTCGATCGTCATGCGCTCCAAGTCCGGCACGGTCCGCCGGATCGACTCCGAGCACCGGCTGAGCAAGCTGCGCGCCTACAGCGCGATCGACTTCGACCGCGCGAAGTAGCCGAAGCAGCACCGCGTACGCGGCGGTACGGAATCCAGGGGGTGTTGTGTGGATCGGGCCGGCTCCGATGGACGGTGCCTGGTGACCGAGGTGAGCGGGGTTCGGTGCGTGCAGCTGCAAGGCGGAGGAGGGAGTCGACGCGGAGCGTCGGCGAGTGACGACAACGCCGCAGATGTGCGTGCCGAACCCCGAGACCTGCGGCACGATCCACACGACACCCCCTACGGCGCCCCCGGTGCGGCGGGGGCGCCTCACACATGTGCCGGGGAACGCTTGGAGAGTCCGATGGCTAGCCGGCTGCTGCTATGCGCCCCGTGGTGCGGGTCGCCTTCTTCAGTTCCAGGTCGCGGCGGCGGCGCCGGGCCAGGACGACACGGCGCTCGGCGGCGGTGAGGCCGCCCCAGACGCCATAGGGTTCGGGCTGCAGCAGCGCGTGCTCACGGCACTCGACCATGACCGGGCAGCGTGCGCAGACCCGCTTGGCCGCTTCCTCACGGGACAGCCGGGCGGCGGTGGGCTCCTTGGAGGGCGCGAAGAACAGTCCGGCCTCGTCGCGCCGGCACACCGCCTCGGTGTGCCAGGGCACGTCCTGGTCCCTCTTGCGCGCTGGCACCCGCTGGGCCGGAAGGGCAGCTACCTGCAGGGACGAATGCGGCGGTTGCAGCACGGTCTTCTCCTGACGACGGCTTCGCGGGATGGAGGAGTGCTCCGAGAGACGATGCAGCAAGGTCTACCCGCTGTGCGCGCGCCTATGCACTGAGTTCCGGACCGTGCGGTCGGTCGGGGTGTTTCAGAGGTGTTTGCGCAGATGCTTTTCGGCCTTGCGCTGCACCCGGTCGAGGATGTCCGCGACGAACTTGCCCCGCTTGGGCCGCGCTTCGACATTGCCCAGGACCGCCCAGCCGTCGACATAGATGACGGGCGCCTCGGACTCGGCCGCGTCCAGGGTGCGCACCTCGAAGTTGCCGAGGACGCCGCCTCCGGTGCCGCGCAGCGACACGTTCTCCGGGACGCGGATCTGCACATCGCCGAAGACCGAGACGGCCTTGATCACCACCTGCTGGTACTCGAAGATCGCCTCGCTGAGGTCGATCTCCACGCTGCCGAAGATCGCGTACGCGTGCAGCCGGCGCCCGGGGCGCCAGCGGCCCTTGCGCGTGGCCGCACTGAACACCGCCACCACGTTCTCGTCGGCGACGGGAGGTATCGCGCCGGCTGCCGGGCGGTGGGGCACGGAGGTGTGCGCCGGGGTCGTACGCCCCTGGTGGGCGGCGGGCAGGTCCTTGATGAAGACCTCCAGCTCGCCGACCGTCTTGGCCTTCAGCACCCCCTCGACGCGCTCGGCGTGCTCGTCGGCGGTCAGACGGCCCTCGGCCAGGGCCTCGCGCAGAATGTCGGCGATACGGTCACGGTCGGCGTCCGAGGCGCGCAGCTCGGCGACGGGAGCGGGCGCCGCGGCCGCGTGCGGTTCGTTCCGCTTCTGAAGGTCCACCTGCTTCTGAAGGTCCACGGCAGCAGGGTACCGAAACGCGATAGATCGCGACTAGGTCCGAGGGCGATTTGGACCGCGCGAATCAGAACCGGGGCGGGAACTGAGCCGGACCTCACAGATTCGCCGCCGGCGGCAGGTCCTACGCTGGTGGTGCCCGCCGGCGTCGGCGGGCAGCCGTCTGTCGAGTGAGGAATGGGCTGCGATGCCGGAGTTCGCGTACACCGACCTGCTTCCGCAGGGTGAGGACACCACCCCGTACCGGCTGGTGACGTCCGAGGGCGTCTCCACCGTCGAGGGACCCGACGGGCGTACGTTCCTCAAGGTCGAGCCGGAGGCGCTGCGCAGGCTGGCCGAGGAGGCCATCCGCGACATCCAGCACTATCTGCGCCCGGCCCACCTCGCCCAGCTGCGCCGCATCATCGACGACCCCGAGGCGTCGGCGAACGACAAGTTCGTCGCCCTGGACCTGCTCAAGAACGCCAACATCGCCGCCGCGGGCGTGCTGCCCATGTGCCAGGACACCGGTACGGCGATCGTGATGGGCAAGCGCGGGCAGAACGTGCTCACGGAGGGCGAGGACGAGAAGGCCCTCTCCCGGGGCATCTACGACGCCTACACCAAGCTGAACCTGCGCTACTCGCAGATGGCCCCGCTCACCATGTGGGAGGAGAAGAACACCGGCAACAACCTCCCCGCGCAGATCGAGCTGTACGCGACGGACGGCGACACCTACAAGTTCCTGTTCATGGCCAAGGGCGGCGGCTCGGCCAACAAGTCCTTCCTGTACCAGGAGACGAAGGCCGTCCTGAACGAGGCCTCCATGATGAAGTTCCTGGAGGAGAAGATCCGTTCGCTGGGCACGGCCGCCTGCCCGCCGTACCACCTGGCGATCGTGGTCGGCGGCACCTCCGCGGAGTTCGCGCTGAAGGCCGCCAAGTACGCCTCCGCGCACTACCTGGACAACATGCCCACCGAAGGCTCCCCTCTCGGTCACGGTTTCCGGGACAAGGAGATGGAGGAGAAGGTCTTCGAGCTGACGCAGAAGATCGGCATCGGGGCGCAGTTCGGCGGCAAGTACTTCTGCCACGACGTGCGGGTGATCCGCCTGCCGCGGCACGGCGCGTCCTGCCCGGTCGCGATCGCGGTGTCCTGCTCGGCGGACCGGCAGGCGCTGGCGAAGATCACGCCCGAGGGTGTGTTCCTGGAGCAGCTGGAGAAGGACCCGGCGCGGTTCCTGCCGGACACCACGGACGAGCAGCTGTCCGACGACGCGGTCGTCAGGATCGACCTGAACCGTCCGATGGACGAGATCCTCGCGGAGCTGACGAAGTACCCCGTGAAGACCCGGCTGTCGCTGACCGGTCCGCTGGTCGTGGCACGGGACATCGCCCACGCGAAGATCAAGGAGCGGCTGGACGCGGGCGAGGAGATGCCGCAGTACCTCAAGGACCACCCGGTGTACTACGCCGGGCCGGCGAAGACCCCCGAGGGCTACGCCTCGGGTTCGTTCGGTCCGACCACGGCCGGGCGGATGGACTCCTACGTCGAGCAGTTCCAGGCGGCGGGGGGTTCGAAGGTGATGCTGGCCAAGGGGAACCGGAGCAAGCAGGTCACGGACGCGTGCGCCAGGTACGGCGGCTTCTACCTGGGGTCCATCGGTGGTCCCGCGGCCCGTCTGGCCCAGGACTGCATCAAGAAGGTGGAGGTGCTGGAGTACGAGGAACTCGGCATGGAGGCGGTCTGGAAGATCGAGGTGGAGGACTTCCCGGCGTTCATCGTCGTCGACGACAAGGGGAACGACTTCTTCACCGACCCGTCGCCGCAGCCGACGTTCACCTCGATTCCGGTGCGGGGCCCGGGTCTGGAGTGACGGGGGCCTTGCCCGAGGGGTGGTGAAGTACCGGGCCGCGGTGAAGTACCGGGCCGCGGTGGAGTTCCGCGGCCCGGGGCCCGACCCGGACCCCTTGCTCGGGGCTGTTCTCCGGCCCTGCCCACCCGGCCCACCCGGCCCGTCCGGCTCGGCGGGAAGAAGGGTCCCGTCCTGCTGTCCGAGAGACCCCACCCGGCACAGGGTTCCGGAAGCGCAGTCCCCAGGAGCCCTCAGGGGCCCTCAAAAGTCCCCAGGCACAGCCCCCGGAGTCCCCAGGCACAGCCCCCGGCACAAGGCCGAAGGGACAAAGAGCCAAAGGACGGGCAGAGGCGGGAAAGCCTTCGTTCGGCGTACACGGCGGAACATCCGCACCTCCTCCCACGCTGTACCCGGTATGAGCGAATACCGCATCGAGCGCGACTCCATGGGTGAGATCCGGGTCCCCGTCCACGCCAAGTGGCGTGCCCAGACCCAGCGTGCCCTCGAGAACTTCCCCGTCTCCGGTCAGCGGATCGAGCGGGCGCACATCGCGGCGCTGGCCCGGATCAAGGGCGCCGCGGCCAAGGTCAACGCGGAACTCGGGGTGCTCGACAGGGACATCGCCGAGGCGATCCAGGAGGCGGCGGCGGAGGTCGCCGAGGGCGTGTGGGACGAGCACTTCCCGGTCGACGTGTTCCAGACCGGCTCCGGGACCTCCTCCAACATGAACGCCAACGAGGTCATCGCCACCCTCGCGAGCGAGCGGCTCGGACGGGACGTGCACCCCAACGACCACGTCAACGCGTCGCAGTCGTCCAACGACGTCTTCCCCTCCTCCCTCCACATCGCCGCCACCGCCGCCGTCCTCCACGACCTGATCCCCGCCCTGGACCACCTCGCCCAGGCCCTCACCCGCAAGGCCGAGGAGTTCGCCGACGTGGTGAAGTCCGGGCGGACGCACCTCATGGACGCCACGCCCGTGACCCTCGGTCAGGAGTTCGCCGGGTACGCCGCCCAGGTGCGGTACGGGATCGAGCGGCTGAACGCCTCCCTGCCCCGGCTGGCCGAACTGCCGCTCGGCGGGACCGCCGTGGGGACCGGGATCAACACCCCGCCCGGGTTCTCCGCCGCCGTCATCCGGGAGGTCGCCCGTGTCACCGGGCTCCCGCTCACCGAGGCCCGCGACCACTTCGAGGCGCAGGGTGCCCGGGACGGCATCGTCGAGACCAGCGGACAGCTGCGCACCATCGCCGTGGGACTGACGAAGATCGCCAACGATCTGCGGTGGATGGCCTCCGGGCCCCGGACCGGGCTCGCCGAGATCTCCCTGCCCGATCTGCAGCCGGGGTCGTCCATCATGCCGGGGAAGGTCAACCCGGTCGTTCCCGAGGCCGTCCTCATGGTCTGCGCCCAGGTCATCGGCAACGACACCACCGTCACCGTCGCCGGAGCCTCCGGGAACTTCGAGCTCAACGTCATGCTCCCGGTCATCGCCAGGAACGTCCTGGAGTCCATCCGGCTGCTCGCCAACGCCTCCCGGCTGCTCGCCGACCGCACCGTGGACGGGATCGTCGCCCACCGGGAACGCGCCCGTGAGTACGCCGAGTCCTCCCCTTCCGTCGTCACCCCGCTCAACAGGTACATCGGGTACGAGGAGGCGGCGAAGGTCGCCAAGAAGGCGCTGGCCGAGCGGAAGACCATCCGCCAGGCCGTCATCGAGAGCGGGTACATCGAGCGCGGACAGCTCACGCTCGAGCAGCTCGACGAGGCGCTGGACGTCCTGCGGATGACCCGCCCGTGATCTCTCACGCCGGAGCGTGAACCCTCGGCTTCCCGGCGGCATCAGATGCCCTGGGCACCTAAAATCTGCCCATGGCAGACGACGGAGCGATCACACGCGCGGCCACGGGCGGTGCGACGACCCGCTGGGCCCCGGGCAGCCAGATTCTGTGGCGGTACCGGGAGAACGGCGGGGCACGCTTCCACATCGCGCGCCCCGTCACCGTCGTACGAGACGACCCGGACCTGCTCGCCGTATGGATGGCGCCCGGCACCGAGTGCGTCAAACCCGTGCTCGCCGACGGCACTCCCGTGCATCTGGAGCCGCTCGCGTCGCGCTACACCAAGCCGCGGACCGTGCGGCGCGACCGCTGGTCCGGCACCGGCGTGCTGAAGCTGGCCCGGCCGGACGAGCCCTGGTCGGTGTGGCTGTTCTGGGAACCAGGCTGGCGGTTCAAGAACTGGTACGTCAACCTGGAGGAGCCGCGCTCCCGTTGGGCGGGCGGGGTCGACTCCGAGGACTACTTTCTGGACATCTCCGTGCGACCGGACCGCAGTTGGCGCTGGCACGACGAGGACGAGTTCGCGCAGGCACAGCACGACGGGCTGGTGGACGCCGAGTTCGCCGAGCGGGTGAGGGCCGCCGGCCGGAAAGCGGTGGAGGTGATCCGCGCCTGGCGGTCTCCGTTCTGCGAGTCCTGGCAGAACTGGCGCCCGGACCCCACCTGGACGGTACCGTCACTCCCGGACGACTGGGACCGTGCGCCCGCGCACACGGCCCCATGAGGCCCTTGATGCGCCCCCGGTTCGAAAACGTAGGATCGTCCTCCGCAACATTCGGAACAATCGAACGAGGATCAGGAGCAACCCCCGGACCGCCGGCCGGGACTGACGGAACCTCACCGAGGGGCGGCAGGACGTGAGCGAGGTGTACGACGGCAACACCCGTGCGGGCCACGAACGGTTCGCCGGTGGCACAGAAGCAGCCTCTGACCACGCCGGAAATCCGTTCCTGGGGCAGGTATTCCGGGTATCGGGTCTTCGGCGGGACGAACCGCGCGCCCGGCGCGCGGCCCCGGACGGATGGATTCGACACGCGTGACGGAGCACCCGACCTCCTTCGAACACTCCCAGACGGGCACCGGCCCCGCGGATGCCCATGGGGCACTCCTGCACACCTCTGTCTCCTCGGGAGCCTCGGCGTTACCGCAGCAGTCCCGCGCCGGCGGCTCCGAGCATTCCCAGTACCTGTCCGCCGAGCCCGGCGCACACCGTCCGCGTCCCGCTCCGGAGGGCATCCCGGCCCAGCCGGACGCGGCGACGAGGACCGCGGAGGCGACGGCCACGGAGGCGATGGCCGTGGAACCCACGACAACTGAGGCCATGACAACCGAAACCGTGACAGCCGAGGCGGAGCCGGCCGAGGGCGCGTCGTCCGAAGCCGGGACCGGCACGGACGCAGGCGCATCTCCCGGAACCGGCGACGGCGGAACACCCGGCGGCGGCGCATCCGCCCGCACGGACACCGAGACGCCCCGGGCGGGCGCACCCGGCGGCCAGGGCCGCAGATCCCGGCGCGGCCTGCCCCCCGGCGGCAAGGAGCGCCGTACCGGCCGGGGCCTGCCGCCCGGACGTCCGGCGCCCATGCGGCGGGACGGGGACCGGCTGCGGTTCGTGGGGGCGGCCACGCGGCGGATCGCCCGCGGCATGGACCTCGACGAGATCGTCATGGGTCTGTGCCGGGCCACCGTGCCGACCTTCTCCGACGCGATCCTCGTCTATCTGCGCGAACCCCTGCCGGTGGGCGACGAGCGGCCCACGGGTCCGCTGGTGCTGCGGCTGCGCCGTACCGACCGGATCCCGGTGGAACGCGGCGCCGACGGCGTGTACGTGCCTTCGCCGGTGCCGGAGCAGCCGGCGGCGCTGTCGACGGTGACCAGCGAGCTGCGCGAGGTACAGCCGGGCAGCGCGCTGGGCGAGGTGCTGCGGGGCGTACGGCCGGTGTTCACGGACACGGCGGCCTCCCGGGCGGCCCTCACCGAACTCCTCGGGAAGGGCTCCAGGCTGACGCTGCCCGACGGCCGGCGCACCATCCTCGCCCCGCTGCGCGGCCGGCGCCGGGTCATCGGTGCCGCGCTGTTCCTGCGTCGCCCGGAGCGCCATGCGTTCGAGCCCGACGACCTGCTGGTCGCCGCCCAGCTCGCCACGCACAGCGCGCTGGGCATCGACAAAGCGGTGCTGTACGGCCGTGAGGCGTACATCGCCGACGAGCTGCAGCGCACGATGCTGCCCGAGACGCTGCCCCACCCCACGGGTGTACGGCTGGCCTCGCGCTATCTGCCCGCCGCGGAGACCGCACGTGTGGGCGGCGACTGGTACGACGCGATCCCGCTGCCCGGCAGCCGGGTCGCCCTTGTCGTCGGCGACGTCATGGGCCACTCCATGACCTCGGCCGCGATCATGGGGCAGCTGCGGACGACCGCGCAGACCCTGGCCGGGCTCGACCTGCCGCCGCAGGAGGTGCTGCACCACCTCGACGAGCAGGCGCAGCGTCTGGGCACCGACCGCATGGCGACCTGCCTGTACGCCGTCTACGACCCCGTCAACCACCGCATCACCATCGCCAACGCCGGTCATCCGCCCCCTGTGCTGCTGCACCTGGGCGGCCGTGCGGAGGTGCTCCAGGTGCCGGCGGGCGCGCCGATCGGTGTCGGCGGGGTCGACTTCGAGGCCGTGGAGCTGGACGCCCCGGCCGGCGCGACCCTGTTCCTCTACACCGACGGCCTGGTCGAGTCACGGCTGAGGGACGTGTGGACGGGCATAGAGCAGCTGCGCGAGAGGCTTCAGGCGACCGCGCGGCTCACCGGCCCCGACCATCCGCCGCCGCTTGAGGCACTGTGCGACGAGGTCCTGGACATGCTGGGCCCGGGTGACCGGGACGACGACATCGCGCTGCTCGCCGCCCGCTTCGACGGGATCGCGCCGAGCGATGTGGTGTGCTGGTCCCTGGACCCGGAGGACGCCGCTCCCGGCCAGGCCCGTCGTCTGGCCCGCCGGACGCTGGAGCGCTGGGACCTGCCGGAGCTCACCGACTCCGTGGAGCTTCTGGTCAGCGAGGTCGTCACCAACGCCGTGCGCTACGCCTCCCGCCCGATCACCCTCCGCCTGCTGCGCACCGACGTCCTGCGCTGCGAGGTCGGCGACGACGTGCCGCAGCTGCCGCGCATGCGCCAGGCCCGCGTCACGGACGAGGAGGGCCGTGGACTGTATCTGGTGAACAAGATGGCCCGGCGCTGGGGCGCGACCCGGCTGAGCACGGGCAAGGTGGTCTGGTTCGAGATGAACCGGAGCTGAACCGGAAGCGGCCCGGAAGCGAGCCGGAAGCGGCCCGGCACTGCTCCGGGACCGGTTCTGAGCCGGCGGACACGCGAAGGGGCGCCCGGTCCTTCGACCGGGCGCCCCTTCGCATCGCTCACTGGTTGCCGGGATCGACCGGGTCGTCGGGGACGTCGTCCGCCGGCGTCTGGCTCGGCGGCGTGCTGCTCGGCGTCTGCGACGGCGTCTGACTCGGTGTCTGCGACGGCGTCTGGCTCGGCGGCGTGCTGCTCGGCGTCTCGGACACCGGCGGCTCGCTGGTGGTGGGCGTCTCCGACGGGGTCTCGCTCGGCGACTCGCTGCCCGAGGGGGTCTGCGAGGGCTGGACCGCGTCCCCCTGCTTGGTGTCCAGGTCGAACGTGCTGATCTCGCCCATCACGTTGAAGGTGTACCTGGCCCAGATCTGGGCGGGGAAGCCACCTCCGTTGACGCGCGGCACACCGAGCGCCCCGTACAGCGGGACGTGCTTGCCGTTCTGCTTCACGTCCTCGCCGAACAGGCCCACCGCGGTGGCCAGTTTCGGTGTGTAGCCGACGAACCAGGCCGACTTGTTCTCGTCGGACGTCCCCGTCTTGCCCGCCACCTGCTGGCCGCGGCGCAGCGGGTTGTCGCGCACCGACCTCTGGGCCGTACCGTCGTCGACCACGCCGGTCAGGACCGAGGTGACCGTGTCGGCCGCCTGACGGCTGATGACCTGCTCGCCGATCGGGTCGGGCATCTCGATCGTGCGGCCCCGCTGCTCGGCCGACTTGACGATGCTCGGGGTGACCTTCTTGCCGTGGTTGGCGAGGGTGGCGTAGATCCCGGCCATCTCCAGCGGGCTCGCGCCCATGGAGCCCAGCGTCTGGGCGGGCACCGCCTGCATGCCCTTGGTGTCCATGCCCAGCTGCTTGGCCGTGTCCATCACCCTGGTCATCCCCACGTCCACACCCATCTGTGCGAAGACGGAGTTGACGGACTGGTTCATCGCCTTCTGGACGGTGATCGGCCCGTAGTTGACCTTGTCCTCGTTCGGCGGCCCGAAACCGACCTTGGTGCCGTGGTCCACGACCTGGCGCCCGCTGGTGCCGTCGTAGATCGTGCTCGCCGTGATCGGCTGGCCGTCCTGGGTCTTGGCGTCGTGCTCCAGGGCCGCGGCCAGGATGAGCGGCTTGAACGTGGACGCGGGCTGGTAGTCCCGGCGGGTGGCGTTGCTGAGCCAGTGCTTGAAGTAGTCCTCGCCGCCGTACAGGGCGACGATCTTCCCGGTCTTCACGTCGACGGAGACGGCACCGGCCTGGACGTGCCCGTCGACCTTGCGCTTGTCCGGGTCCAGCTTGCTGGTCAGCTCCGTCTCGACCGCCTTCTCCAGCGCGGCCTGCTTCTTGCTGTCGATGTTCAGGGTGACGTTCCAGCCCTGGGCCTCGACCGCCCGCTCCGCCTCGGCCCGGGTCAGCCCCTGCTCCTTCATCAGCTGCTCCGCGAGCTGACGGTTGGCGAGCGCGATCAGGTAGCCCTTCTGGCCCTCCTGCCCGGGGGTGGGCTGGGGCTCCTTGGGCACGGGGAACTTCATGGTCCGGCGCTCGGCGGGGTCCAGCCACTTCTGCTCGACCATGTTGTCGAGCACGTAGTTCCAGCGGTTCTTGACGAGCTCCTTGCCGTTGTCGCTCGCGACGGCCCAGTCGTACTGGCTCGGGGCCTGCATCAGGGCGGCGAGGTAGGCGCCCTGCTCGACGGTGAGGTCCTTGGCGTCGACGCGGTAGTAGGCCCGGGCGGCGGCCTGGATGCCGTAGGCGCCCCGGCCGTAGTAGCTGGTGTTGATGTACCCGGCGAGGATCTCCTCCTTGGTCATCTTCCGGTCCACCTTCAACGAGATGACCAGCTCCTTCACCTTGCGCGTGACGGTCCGGTCCTGGTTGAGGTAGAAGTTCTTGACGTACTGCTGGGTGATCGTCGAACCACCCTGGGTGCCCCTGCCGGTCACCGTGTTGAGCAGACCTCGCGCGATGCCCTTCAGGTCGACGCCGGAGTCGGTGTAGAAGGTCTTGTTCTCGGCGGCGACGAAGCAGTTCTGGACTTCCTTGGGCACCTTGGACAGGTCCACCAGCTCGCGGTTGATCTCCCCGCTGCGGGCCAGGATCTTGCCGTCGCTGTACCGGTAGACGTTGCTCTGACGCGTCGCGTCGGCGTTGCCCTTGGGTATGTCCACGGCCAGGTAGAGCACGACGAAGGCGCCGATGCCCAGCAGGCAGAGGGCGAAGAACGCGCCGAGGAGCTTCCGCCAGGTGAACAGCCGGCGCAGGACGCTCTTCTCCGGCCGGGCGGCCCTGCGCGCCGCGGCCCTGCCGCCGGCGGCGGGGCCGTTGCCGCCCGCCGGTCTCCCGGGCGAGCGCCTGGGCGCCGCGCGGCGGCCACCGCGCTGTCGCGCTCGTCTGTCTTCCGCTCGTCCCATGGGTTCGTCCGCTCCGCTTCCGTCTCGCCAGTCACTCGAATGGGTGCAGGTCAGCTCAGCAAGCTAGCACCGGCGTCCATGCCGAAGGGCTCCCGAATCGCCCTTTATCGGACGTGAGAATGAGCACCTGCTCCACTGGAACCGACGCTTCAGCTTTCCGCAGGGTTGCCACGGCGCGAAAAAGTGATATCACTTAGATAGACAAGAGCTATGGCTATCAGGTCACAGGCCGTATGGGAACGGCCGTACGAGAACAAGAACAGAGGAACCCGCCATGTCCGCACACGCGCCACACGGCTCCGCGCCCGCCGCACCCCCCGCCCGCCTCCCCGATGTGCCCGACATGCCCGAGCCGCGGGTGCGCGAGTTCCCGGCGCGCAGCATCAGGGGTGGACTCGCCCTGCTCCTGGGCCTGCTCGGCGTGCTGGTCGCGGTGGCGCTGATCGCGACCGCCACGACGGTCACGGCGGCCGGCGCCAAGGCCGCACTGATCGTCGCGGGCGTCCTGATCGGCCTCGCCGCACTGCTCGCGATGTGCGGGCTGAACATGGTCGCGCCGGGCGAGGCACGGGTCGTGCAGCTCTTCGGCCGCTACCGGGGCACGATCCGCGAGGACGGGCTGCGCTGGGTGAACCCGTTCACCTCCCGGCAGAAGATCTCCACTCGCGTCCGCAACCACGAGACCGCCGTGCTCAAGGTCAACGACGCCTACGGCAACCCCATAGAACTCGCCGCGGTCGTCGTCTGGAAGGTACGGGACACCGCACAGGCCACCTTCGAGGTGGACGACTTCCTGGAGTTCGTCTCCACCCAGACCGAGGCGGCCGTGCGTCACATCGCCCTCGAGTACCCCTACGATGCCCACGAGGAGGGCGGCCTCTCCCTGCGCGGCGACGCCGAGGAGATCACCGAGAAGCTCGCCGCCGAACTGCACGCGCGCGTGGAGGCGGCCGGAGTGGAGATCATCGAGTCCCGCTTCACGCACCTGGCCTACGCTCCCGAGATCGCCTCGGCGATGCTCCAGCGGCAGCAGGCCGGCGCGGTCGTGGCGGCCCGGCGCCAGATCGTGGAGGGCGCGGTCGGCATGGTCGAGGAGGCACTCGCCCGCATGTCCGAGCGGGACATCGTGGAGCTGGACGAGGAGCGGAAGGCCGCGATGGTGTCGAACCTGATGGTGGTGCTGTGCGGAGACCGGGCGGCGCAGCCGGTACTGAACACGGGGACGCTCTACCAGTGACGGCCACCGAGGAGGGGCCCTCCCCCAGGCGCAGGCCGCAGCGGCGCAAGCAGGTGCTGCTGCGGCTGGACCCGTCGGTCTACGACGCGCTCGCCCGATGGGCCTCGGACGAACTGCGTTCGGCCAACGCCCAGATCGAGTTCCTGCTGCGCCGCGCTCTGGCGGAGGCCGGCCGGCTGCCCGAGGGCACGGGCCCCCTGCCCCGCCGCGGCCGCCCGCCCAAGGACTCCGCTCCCGACACACCCCCGTCGGTCTAGGGACCGGCGGGGGTTCGGGTCTCAGGGCCCGGGCCACCGGACCGCCGGACATCCCGGGCTACCAGACCGCCGGACATCCCGGACCACCGGGCTCGAAGGTGCCGCGCCATCGGGAGCCCGAGGGCGCCGCGGCGGGACGGACCTGGGCTGCACGGACGCGCGCGGCTTCCGTAACAGAACCGTGACAACCGCCTCCCACCTGCGGAGTCATCCCTCCGCACCGCGCAGTAAACACGCGATGTATACATGCTGCGTATACACCGCGCGTACAGTGCTTCCCATGTCCATCGGTCACACCCTTCTGGGACTCCTGGAGTCCGGCCCGCGCCACGGCTACGACCTGAAGCGGGTCTTCGACGAGAAGTTCGGTCACGACCGGCCGCTGCACTACGGCCAGGTCTACTCGACGATGTCCCGCCTGCTGAGGAACGGGCTCGTCGTCGTCGACGGCATCGAGGCGGGCGACGGCCCCGAACGCAAGCGCTACGCGATCACCGAGGCCGGCATCACCGACGTGGAGCGATGGCTCACCACCCCGGAGAAGCCGGAGCCGTACCTTCAGTCGACGCTCTACACCAAGGTCGTCCTCGCGCTGCTGACCCACCGCAACGCCGCCGACATCCTCGACATCCAGCGCGCCGAACACCTGCGCAGCATGCGGATCCTGACCGACCGCAAACGCAAGGGGGATCTCGCGGACCAGCTGATCTGCGACCACGCCCTGTTCCACCTCGAGGCCGATCTGCGCTGGCTGGAGCTGACCGCCGCACGCCTCGACAAGCTCCGTGAGGCGGTGACCCGGTGATGGCTCCTGTGCCCGGCGCCCTGCTGACCGCCGAGAACCTGCGCAAGACCTACGGCCCGACCGTCGCGCTGGACGGCGCCGACTTCTCCCTCCACCCCGGCGAGATCGTCGCCGTGATGGGCCCCTCCGGCTCGGGCAAGTCCACGCTGCTGCACTGCCTCGCCGGGATCGTCACCCCCGACTCGGGGTCGATCACCTACGACGGCCGTGAGCTGTCCGCCATGAGCGACACCCAGCGCAGTGCGCTCAGGCGCTCGGAGTTCGGGTTCATCTTCCAGTTCGGCCGGCTGGTGCCCGAACTGACCTGCGTGGAGAACGTGGCCCTGCCGCTGCGGCTGAACGGCACGTCCCGCAAGGAGGCCGAGCGCACCGCACTGGCGTGGATGGAACGCCTGGAGGTCGCCGACCTGCGCGGAAAGCGGCCCGGCGAGGTCTCCGGCGGTCAGGGCCAGCGTGTCGCGGTCGCCCGCGCCCTGGTCACCGGTCCCCGGGTGCTGTTCGCCGACGAGCCGACCGGCGCGCTGGACTCCCTCAACGGCGAGCGGGTGATGGAGCTGCTGACGGAGGCCGCCCGGTCCTCCAACGCCGCCGTCGTCCTGGTCACGCACGAGGCACGGGTCGCCGCCTACTCCGACCGCGAGATCGTCGTGCGCGACGGCAGGTCACGGGACATGGAGCGGGCCATATGAGTGCACGTGGGGGGCACCTCCCCGCTCGAGCGCGGTCGAGAGCTTGGGAGAGGGCCCGTGACCTGTCCATGGGCGTCGGATTCGCGTGCACGGGGGGCCGTGAGGGCTGGACGCGGATGCTGCTGACGGCGGTCGGCGTCGGTCTCGGTGCGGCCCTGCTGCTGCTGACGACCGCGGTCCCCAACGTGCTCACGGCACGGCACCAGCGGGAGGAGGCCCGTCTGGACTACACGTACTCCCAGGAAACCGTGCCGAAGGCCGACAACACCCTGGTGATCGCGGACGTCGGCACCTCGTACCACGACAAGGACATCCGCGGGCGGCTGGTGGAGCCCGAAGGGCCCCGCGCCCCGCTCGCACCGGGCCTGACGAGGTATCCGGCACCGGGCGAGATGATCGTCTCCCCCGCGCTGAAGGAACTGCTCGACTCCGAGGACGGGAAGCTGCTGCGGGAGCGGCTGCCGTACCGGGTGACCGGAACGATCGGGGAGAGCGGGCTGATCGGCCCGCGTGAACTCGCCTACTACGCGGGGGCGGAGAACCTGGCGTCCCGCATCAACGGCTGGCAGGCGGCCCGGATCACCGAGTTCGGCCGTCCGTCCCCCTCGCCCGAGCAGACGGACCCGGTGCTGCTGCTGCTCGTGATGTCCGTCTTCGTGGTGCTGCTGATGCCGGTCGCCGTGTTCATCGGCGCGGCCGTGCGGTTCGGCGGCGAGCAGCGGGACCGCAGGCTCGCCGCACTGCGGCTGGTCGGCGCCGACACCCGGATGACCCGCTGGATCGCGGCCGGCGAGGCACTCGCGGGCGCCCTGCTCGGGCTGGTCTTCGGCACGGTCTTCTTCCTGATCGGCCGCCGGCTCGCGGGCTCCGTCGAGGTGCTGGGCATCAGTGTCTTTCCCGGCTACCTCGATCCCTCGCCCGTGCTGGCGGCGCTGGTCGCGGTCGCGGTCCCGGCCACCGCGGTGCTGGTCACCCTGCTGGCGCTGCGCGGGGTGGCCATCGAGCCGCTGGGTGTGGTGCGCACGGCGAAGCCCCCGCGGCGCCGGCTGTGGTGGCGGCTGCTGCTGCCGCTGGGCGGTCTGGCGATGCTGCTTCCGATGCTCGGCCAGGGCCGCACCCACGGGACCTTCAACCAGTTCCTGGTGGTCTGCGGTGTGGCGCTGCTGCTCGTCGGCGTGACCGCGCTGCTGCCGTGGGTCGTGGAGACGGTCGTCGCCCGGCTCGGCGGGGGCGGGGTGTCCTGGCAACTGGCGGTACGACGGCTCCAGCTGAGCAGCGGTACGGCGGCACGCCTGGTGAACGGCATCGCGGTCGCGGTGGCCGGGGCGATCGCGCTGCAGATGCTCTTCGCGGGGGTGGAGAGCGACTACACCAGGCACTCCGAGAACGATCTGCGGCGGGCTCAGATGCAGGTGAACGTGCCGGAGGGCGTCGCGCTCGCCGCGGCGGCCGAGAAGCTCTCCGCCACCCGGGGCGTGCGCGAGGTCACCGCGCTGTCGGGGACGGACGCCGGTGACAGTCCCGGGAGCGACGAGCGGCTTCCGGATCCCCTGGTCCAGGTGACGATCGGCGACTGCGACTCCCTGCGCCAGGTGGCGCGCCTGCCCTCCTGCCGGGACGGCGACGTCTTCACGCTGACGGGCGCGGACCACGAACCCGCCGACGCCGACACCGCGAAGCTGGCCGAACCCGGCCGCAGGCTCTACCTCGGCGCCTCGGCCGAGGACCCGGCCCGGCAGGTCGTGTGGACCGTCCCGGCCGGTCTGAAGTCCGCCCGCTCGGTGAAGAGCCCGACGGGAGAGCGGCGCGGCGGCTTCCTGCTGACTCCGGCCGCGGTGCCCGCGGAACTCCTCTCCAGGGGCGGGGGCGCGGTCTTCCTGAAGATCGACCCGTCGGTGCCGGACGCTCCCGAGCACGTGCGCAACACCGCCGCGCGGGTGGATCCGTTGACGGTCACGACGCTGTGGGTGTCCAGCGAACGGACGAGGCAGTTCGCCTCCCTGCGCACCGGTCTGTTCATCGGCTCGATCTGTGTGCTGCTGCTGATCGGGGCGAGCCTGCTGGTGTCACAGCTGGAGCAGCTGCGGGAGCGGAAGAAGCTGCTGGCGGCGCTGGTGGCCTTCGGCACCCGGCGGCGCACACTGAGCCTGTCGGTGCTGTGGCAGACGGCGGTCCCGGTCGCGCTGGGCCTGCTGCTGGCCTCGGCGGTGGGCCTCACCCTGGGCGCGGTGCTGCTGGGGATGACGGACACACCGGTGGCCGTGGACTGGTGGAACGTCCTGGCCATGGCCGGCATCGGCGCCGGTGTCGTCCTCGCCGTCACCCTGCTCAGTCTGCCGCCTCTGCTGCGTCTGATGCGCCCGGACGGACTGCGCACCGAGTGACACCCGGGAGCGGGTCCCGCCCTGGGGCCCGCTCGTCTCACCCCCGTGCTCCGGCGAAGCCCCCCTCGCCCTCACTCCACTGTCACTGCGGCAGAACCCGTCCCACCCTCACTGCGCCGGAGCCTGTCGCCGTTGCTCCGGTGGGACGACGTGCCCTCGCCGCCAGTCCCGGTCGTCCTCGTCCAGCACCCGCACCGGCAGGGACCGCAGGTCCTCGCGTAGGGCGGCGGCGAGTTCCCGGTACTCGGCGGCACGGGCCGCGCCCGTGCGCATGGCCAGGGCTATGCGGCGGGCGGGGGCGGGATCGGCGAAGTAGCCGGTGAGGAGCCGGTTGCTGCGGGAGATCTCGAGCCGGAGGGCGGTGCGGGGCAGCAGGGTGCAGCCGAGGCCGCCGGCGACGAGCTGGACGAGGGTGGACAGCCCGGCGGCGGTCGTCGTCACCGGCGCGTTCTCGCGGCCGGCCTCGCGGCAGATCTCGAGGGCCTGGTCGCGCAGGCAGTGGCCCTCGTCGAGGAGCAGCAGATTCAGCTCCTTCAGGGCCTCGCGCGGTATGTCCTTCTGGTCGCCGAGCGGGTGGCCGAGCGGTGTGACCAGGACGAAGTCCTCGTCGAAGAGGGGCAGTTCGACGACGCCGGGCACACCGAGCGGCACGGCGAGCAGCAGCAGGTCGAGCCGGCCGTCGGTCAGCCCCTCCAGCAGGTTCGCGGTCTGCTCCTCGTGGACCTGGAGGTCGAGGGCGGGATAGCGGTCGTGGACCAGACGCAGAACGGTGGGCAGCAGGTAGGGCGCGACGGTGGGGATGACACCGAGACGCAGGACGCCGGTGAAGGGCGCGCGGACGGCCTCCGCCTCCTCCAGCAGGGCGTTGACCTCCCCGAGGACGGCCTTGGCCCGTATGAGGAGACGCTCACCCGCCGGAGAGAGCAGCACCTTGCGTGTCGTACGCTCCACCAGAGTGACACCAAGTGTCTCCTCCAGGGCGGAGACGGCTCCGGAGAGGGCCGGCTGGCTCATGCCCATCGCCGCGGCGGCCTCCCGGAAGTGCAGGTGCTCGGCGACGGCGGCGAAGGCACGCAGCTGGGACAGGCTGGGCTGCCTGCGCGAACGGCTCATCGATAGCTACCTCCGATCAACCCGACCGAGTGTAGCTATTTCCGTAATCAATGCACCGTGTGCCAACATCAACATCGTCCAACCCCTGGGAAACACAGGCAGAGCCTGTGTTTCTGCGCTGCAAGGAGATCGTGTGCTCACCGTCGGTGACAAGTTCCCCGAGTTCGAACTGACCGCCTGCGTCTCGCTGGAGAAGGGCAAGGAGTTCGAGAAGATCAACCACAAGACCTACGAGGGCAAGTGGAAAGTGATCTTCGCGTGGCCCAAGGACTTCACCTTCATCTGTCCGACCGAGATCGCCGCCTTCGGCAAGCTGAACGACGAGTTCGCCGACCGTGACGCCCAGATCCTCGGCTTCTCCGGTGACTCGGAGTACGTCCACCACGCCTGGCGCAAGAACCACGAGGACCTGCGCGACCTGCCGTTCCCGATGATGGCCGACCCCAAGCACGAGCTGATGCGGGCTCTGGGCATCGAGGACGAGGAGGGCTTCGCCCAGCGCGCGGTCTTCATCGTGGACCCGAACAACGAGATCCAGTTCACCATGGTGACGGCGGGTTCGGTCGGCCGTAACCCGAAGGAGGTCCTGCGGGTCCTGGACGCCCTGCAGACCGACGAGCTGTGCCCGTGCAACTGGAACAAGGGCGACGAGACGCTGGACCCGGTCGCCCTGCTGGCGGGTGAGTGACACCGTGTCCCTGGACTCCCTGAAGTCCGCCCTTCCGGACTACGCGAAGGATCTGAAGCTCAACCTGGGCTCGGTCATAGGCAACAGCGACCTGCCCGCGCAGCAGCTGTGGGGCACGGTGCTGGCGACGGCGATCGCCTCGCGCTCGCCGATCGTGCTGCGGGAGCTGGAGCCGGAGGCGAAGGCCAACCTGTCGCCGGAGGCGTACACGGCGGCGAAGGCCGCCGCCGCGGTGATGGCGATGAACAACGTCTTCTACCGGACGCGCCACCTCCTCTCCGACAAGGAGTACGGCACCCTGCGCGCCGGTCTGCGGATGAACGTCATCGGCAACCCCGGAGTCGACAAGGTCGACTTCGAGCTGTGGTCCTTCGCGGTCTCCGCCGTCAACGGCTGCGGCATGTGCCTCGACTCCCACGAGCAGGTGCTGCGCAAGGCCGGTGTCGAGCGTGAGACCATCCAGGAGGCCTTCAAGATCGCCGCGGTGATCCAGGCCGTCGCGACGACCCTGGACGCGGAGGCGGCACTCTCCGAGTGACTCCGGGTGACCCCGAGTGACGCGGAGCGGCGCCGCGCAACGCTCACCGCGTACAACGCCGAAACCCCGTTCGCCCTCAAGGGTGAACGGGGTTTCGCGTTCTCCTGCCGGGTGTCCGCCGGTGTCCGCCGGCTCGTCACGGCGGGGTGGGCGTGTCCGTCGCGGCGGCCTGACGCCGGGCCTGCTCCCGCGCGTACGCCCGCAGATAGACGACCACCGTATTGGTCACCGCGACCAGCGGCACCGCGACCACCGCCCCGCCGATCCCCGCGACCAGCCCGCCCGAGGCCACCGCCAGCACCACCGCCAGCGGATGCACCCGGACCGCACGCCCGAGGATGAACGGCTGCAGCACATGTCCCTCGATCTGCTGCACCGCCAGCACCACCAGCAGCACCATCACCCCGGTGAAGACGCCCTGCGTCACCAGCGCGACGACCACGGCCAGCGCTCCGGACACCACCGCACCCACCAGGGGGATGAAGGCGAACAGGAAGATGAACACGGCCAGCGGCACGGCCAGCGGCACATTGAGGAAGTAGAGGCCCAGCCCGATGAAGATCGCGTCGATCAGGGCCACGAGCACCGTGCCCCGCACATACGCCGTCAGCGTCCGCCACGCCCGCGGCCCGGCCCCGGCCACTCCCGGCCGTGCCGCCGCCGGCACCAGCCTCAGCGTCCACTCCCAGATCCGCCGGCCGTCGTAGAGCAGGAACAGCGTGGAGAAGATGGCCAGCAGGATCCCGGTCAGTGCCTCCACGACCACGGTCACGCCCTGCAGACCGGCCGACGTTATCTGCTCGGTGTTGGCCCCGACGGCCTCGCGCAGGTTCTTGGCGATCTGGTTGATCTGCTTGTCGGTGACGTGGAAGGGGCTGCTCAGCAGCCACTTGCGCAGCTGATCGATGCCGTCCTGGATCTGTTTGGAGAGCGTGTCGATGTTCTCCATGACCTGCCAGGTCACGAACCACCCGATCAGCCCCATGATGACGAAGCCGAGGATCGCGGTGAGCGCGGTGGCCGGTCCGCGCGGCAGCCCGTAGCCCCTCAGGCGCGCCACCGTCGGCTGCAGCAGCGCGGTGATGAGCAGTGCGGCCACGAACGCGAGCACCACCAGCCGGACGGCGCTGATGATCTGCATCAGCACCCAGACCGTGCCCGCGAGCACCAGCACCCGCCAGCCGACCTCCGCCGCCACCCGTACGCCCCAGGGCACGGCCTGCGCGGGATCGGGCCGGGCCTGGACGACGGTCACATGCTCCGGCAGAGGCTGGACGTCCGTGCCCGGCTCCGGTTCGGTCCCGGCCCGCTCCTTCTCCACCTCGGCGCGGCGCTGCTCCCACCGCTCACCCATCCGGGTCAGTCCGGCACCGAGCCGGCCGATCCACCGTGGCACTCGCGACATGATCGGTCCTCTTCCCCCGTCTTTGCACACCACTCCACTGCCTGGAGCCGTTCAGTCCGACCGTACAGCGCACAGCCCCTTCCTTTAAGACAGGAAGGGGCTGTGCGGGGGTTGAGAGCGGCGGCCGATCCGGCCCGGGTCCGGCCGGCCGGACCCGTCCGGCTCAGTACCAGTGGTTGGCCTGCCAGAACGACCACGCGCCACAGGGGCTGCCGTAGCGCTCGTTCATGTAGTTGAGGCCCCACTTGATCTGGGTGGCCGGGTTGGTGCGCCAGTCGGCACCCGCGGAGGCCATCTTGGAGCCGGGCAGCGCCTGGACGAGGCCGTACGCGCCGGAGGAGGGGTTGGTCGCCTGGTAGTTCCAGCTGGACTCGTGATTCACGATGTTGCTGAAGCACTGGAACTGGCCGGCGGGCACGATCGAGCGCGCGATGGCCTGGACCTCGGCCACGGTGTACGAGCTCTTGACCGCGAAGCTGACGGCCTCACGGGCCGCGCTACGGCTGGCCGCCGCCTCCCGCTCGGCACGCTCCTTGGCTTCCTTGGCCGCCTTCTCGGCTTCCGCCTTCTTGGCGATCGCCGTCCGGGCCGCCTCCTTGCGTGCGGCCTCCTCCGCCTCCTTCTTGGCGCTGACGTCCGCCGCGATGGCCTGTGCGTCGGCCTGCTGCTCGAGCGAGACGGTCTGCACCTGGGCCTGCTGCCCCACGGGTATGTCCGCGAGAAGCGTCGTCACGTCGGCTGCCGTCGCCTCGGCGTCGTTGTTCTGCGCGACGCTGCTCGAGGCAACACCGACGACACTTCCGACGGCGGTGACCGCGGTGGCGGAGGCCACTGCGAATCCCCGAACCGAGATCCGGCTCACACGGTTTCCTTCCAGCATCGCCCGCTGAGGTGACCCTGGCGGACGCGATCGTGCCCCTGTCACTGGCCTCCCAACTGAGGGGTCACGGAAGGCGCTGGCCCGGCGGGCAACTCCCGCGGGGGGAGCGCCGCGTGGTGCTCGGGCGGCATACGACAGCGCTATGGAGTTGAAACGGTATGTCCGCCGTGCCTCCCCCAGGCCCAGCGCCCGGGAGGCGCCCCCAGGGGGTACGGCTGTGTCGTATGCGGGGCCTGACAGGAGTGAGACTTTGCCGTAACACAACGGCTCATGGCAATTCTGAGTTGCGTGTGAAAGCTCACACCCCGTTCGTCCCAGGAGTTTTCCCGGATCACCCACATGCGAAGGCGCCGCCCGGCTAAGCTCAGGGCTTTGCCGGACGGCGCCAACTCCCCTCTTTCCGCCCGTGAGTGGGCAAATTCGATCAGATGTGCCCGTCCTCCAGCATTTCGGTCACAAGGGCCGCGATCCGGGACCTCTCGGACCGGGTCAGCGTCACATGCGCGAAGAGCGGATGCCCCTTCAGCCTCTCCACCACGGCGACGACACCGTCGTAGCGGCCGACCCGCAGATTGTCCCTCTGTGCCACGTCATGGGTGAGAACGACCCGGGAATTGGCGCCGATGCGGGACAGGACGGTCAGCAGCACATTCCGTTCGAGTGACTGCGCCTCATCGACGATCACGAACGCGTCGTGCAGCGACCGGCCGCGGATGTGGGTGAGCGGCAGCACCTCCAGCATCCCGCGTGCGGTGACCTCCTCGATGACCTCGCGGGACGTGACCGCCGACAGCGTGTCGAAGACCGCCTGCGCCCAGGGGCCCATCTTCTCCGCCTCGGTGCCGGGCAGATAGCCGAGCTCCTGCCCGCCGACCGCGTACAGCGGACGGAAGACCATGACCTTCTGGTGCTGACGGCGCTCCAGGACCGCCTCCAGGCCCGCGCACAGGGCCAGCGCCGACTTGCCGGTGCCGGCCCGGCCGCCCATCGACACGATCCCGATGTCCGGGTCGAGCAGCAGGTCCAGGGCGATCCGCTGCTCCGCGCTGCGCCCCTTGATGCCGAACGCCTCCCGGTCGCCGCGCACCAAGCGGACGTTGCCCTCGGGGGTGACGCGCCCCAGCGCCTTGCCGCGCTCGGACTGGATCCTCAGACCGGTGTGCACGGGCAGGTCGGCCGCCTCGGGGACGTAGAGGTGTCCCTCCTCGAAGAGAATGTCCACCTGTTCACCCGAAAGGGTGAGTTCGGACATGCCGGTCCAGCCGGAGGCGTCCGTGATGGCGAGCTCCGCGCGGTACTCCTCGGCCAGCAGGCCGACGGAGGACGCCTTGATGCGCAGCGGCAGGTCCTTCGAGACGACGGTGACGTCGTACCCCTCGGCCTGCAGATTGCGGGCGACCGCGAGGATGCGGGAGTCGTTGTCCTCCAGGCGGTAGCCGGTGGGCAGCACATTGGGGTCCGAGTGGTTGAGCTCGACCCGGATCGTCCCGCCGAGGTCCCCGATCGGTATGGGCGCGTCGAGGCGGCCGTACCGCACCCGGTAGTCGTCGAGCAGGCGCAGGGCCTGCCGGGCGAAGTAGCCGAGTTCGGGATGGTGCCGCTTGGCCTCCAGTTCCGTGACCACGACGATGGGGAGCACGACCTCGTGCTCGTCGAAGCGGGTCAGGGCGTTCGGGTCCGCCAGCAGGACGCTGGTGTCGAGGACGTAGGTGCGCCGGTCCGGCTTATGGCGCTTTGTGCTGGTCACCACGGAAGGACGTACCCCCTCGGATGAGGTCGGGGAGCGACGAGGTGGAGCTGGGCCGGTCGACGGCCCCCGCACACGGCGGGCCGTGAACCGGCCCTCAGCTTCGTCTTCCGTGCTCTGACCACACGGTCGGGCTGGTGCAAAGGGCCTCCCGGGCGGACGGCGTCGGGCCGTCCGCTGAGATCCGACACCCGTGGTTCGGGTGTCGACCTGTCTGACTTATGCCCTCGAACACGCGCCGCCATGCAAATGCACGGAACGACGCACGAATGGACTCCGGAAGACAGGCGTCTCGCAGGCGGGAGGCGTACGTCCGTCAGACGCCGTAGCGGCGGTGGCGGGCCGCGTAGTCGCGCAGCGCACGCAGGAAGTCGACCTTGCGGAAGGCCGGCCAGTAGGCCTCGCAGAAGTAGTACTCCGAATGCGCCGTCTGCCAGAGCATGAAGCCGGACAGCCGCTGCTCGCCGCTGGTGCGGATCACCAGGTCCGGGTCGGGCTGGGCCTTGGTGTAGAGGTGGCGGCCGATCATGTCGATGTCGACGGACTCGGCCAGCTCCTCCATGGAGACGCCCTTCGCGTGGGCTTCCAGGAGCATGGAGCGCACCGCGTCGGCGATCTCCTGCCGGCCGCCGTAGCCGATGGCGACGTTGACGACTATTCCGTCGACGTGGGCGGTGGCCTCCTCGGCCTCCTTGAGAGCGGCCTGCATACCCGGCGGCAGCAGGTCCATGGTGCCGACGTGGTGCAGGCGCCAGCGCCCGTCGGCGGCCAGCGAGCGGACGACGTCCTCGATGATGCCGAGGAGCGGGACCAGCTCCTCCTGGGGGCGGTCGAGGTTGTCCGTGGAGAGCAGCCAGAGGGTGACGACCTCGACGTCCGTCTCGGCGCACCAGCCGAGGAACTCCTCGATCTTGTCCGCTCCGGCCCGGTGCCCCTGGGCGGTGGTGGAACCCGCGGCCCTCGCCCAGCGCCGGTTGCCGTCCATGATGACGCCGATGTGCTTGGGCACCTTGGCGGGGTCCAGGCGGCCCTCCACCCGGCGCGCGTACAGCCTGACCAGCAGGCCGCGCAGCTTGTCGCGCAGGTTCACGTCTACGTCAACCCCTCCGTACGGCGGTCCCAGGGGGCGAAGCCTACCGCTGGGAAACCCGGCGTCCCCCAACAGGGCACTGGTCCGCACACTGCCGCACACCTCGCCGCATCGCACCGCCCGGACGCACCACCGTCCGGGCGCATCGGAGGTGCCCCTCCGCCGCCCAAAAGAAACGGGCCGGTCCGTGGGGGGGAGACGGACCGGCCCGAGGGGGGGTTTCCACCATAACCCTTTGTGAGTGATGCTGCGTGCATCGGCGCACCACAACTACTCTCCGGAGTCGCCCGGCGACGCCTCGGCAAGGCTGGAAGCCCTTGTTCCGCGTCCGACCATGGCCGGATCCCGGCGGAATCCCAGGAAAAACGGCCGGGAGACGACACGAACCGGAGGGTTCGGGCCATTCAGGGCCACTCGGCGCGCCACTCTTCGCTTCCCTCTCATGGGCGACCCGGTCGCGAACGTCCGCTTGACGCCGCCGACAGCCGGGCAAGGCGCCTCTCACCGCGGCCAACAGGGATGCGGCACCGCGCGACCCCCTCCGCCACGCGGTGCCACCCGCGCGGCTTTGCTCGCGCGAATTCCCTTGGTCTGTACTTTACGTGGGGCGATCAGGTGAATCGAGTGGCTGGGGGTAACAATGTGGACAACATGTGCGCGCCGCATCGGACAGCGCCACCGTCCTCCCTGTTCACCACCCCTTCCGCGCCCCGAAAAGATGGCGCATACCGTGCGCTGCGCACGGCCCCCGCGCCGCGATCCGTTCCGTGCGACGCCCGCAACCGGGACGCACACGCCCCGACGGCGAGGCCGCGGGACACGGAGCACGGGCCGCACGGGTCACGGAGCGCGGGAAGCGGTCATCGGTCGTCCTCGGGTCACTGGTCGTCCTCGGGTCACCGGTCGCCCTTGGGTCACCGGTCGCCCTTGAGGCGCGGCCGCACCTCCTGCGCCGCGAAGCGCACGAAGCCCTCGGGGTCCGGCTCGTCCCCGGTCGGCTGGAGGACCACCGTGTCGGCGCCGGCGTCGGCGAGGGCCTGAACCGCCCGGGCGACGGCAGAGGCGTCCCCGGCGACACCGAGGTCCGGGACACCGGCCTGTCCCTCGGCCTCCAGCTCCGCGCGCAGACGGGCCTCGGCACCGGGCCCGGTGGCGGCGAGCAGATAGACGACGACACGGTGCGGCTCGTGGTCGCGCCCCGCCGCCTTGCGCCCTTCGTCGACGAGCCGGCGGGCACGTCGTACGCCCTCCACAGGGGTGGACGCCGTGAGGATCGTGCCGTCGGCCGTCTCGCCGGACAGACGCAGAGTGCGGGGGCCGGTGGCGCCGGCGAGGACAGGGGCCGGTACGGCGCCGTCCGGCGGCCAGTCCAGGGCCACGTCGTCCAGCCGGACGTACCGCCCCTGGGTGGTGACCCGCTCGCCGCGCAGCAGGGCGCGCAGGGCGGTGAGGTATTCGCGCAGCAGGGTCAGCGGGGACTCGGCCCGCGCGCCGACCTGCCCCATCCAGTCCTGGACGCCGTGTCCGACGCCGAGGAGCGCACGTCCCGGGAACATGCGGTGCAGGGTGGCGGCCTCCATGGCGGTGAGGGCGACGTTGCGCAACGGCACGGGCAGCAGCCCGACCCCGATCCGCACCCGTTCGGTCCAGGCGAGCGCGGCCGCCGCCGTGGAGATCCCGCCCTCGCGGAAGCAGTCCTCCCACAGCCACAGCTCCTCGAGGCCGGTCTCGTCGGCGAGACGGGCGACCGAACGCAGCCGCTCGGGAGGCAACTGGGGACGGAAGACGACACCGAGTTCAGTCACACGCGCTTCCTCCCCACCTGCCCCTCCTCTCACACCCCGTCTTCTACGCCCCCGTCTCCTGCACCCCCGCGAGCGCGCCCAGCAGCAGCCCGGTGAACGCCCCGCCGAGCATGAACGGGCCCAGCGGAATCGCCGACCCGCGGCCCGCGCGGCGCAGCACCACCAGGCCCAGCCCGTAGACGGCCCCGTACAGCAGCCCGGCGAAGGCGCCCACGACGAGGACGGACCAGCCGTACCAGCCGAGGGCCGCCCCCAGCGCGAGCGCCAGTTTGACGTCGCCGAAGCCCATGCCGGACGGGTTGACGAGAAAGAGGACGAAGTACGCGGCCCCGAGGACGAGCCCGCCGAGCAACGCCGTCGGCCAGAAGCCGGCGGCGCCGGGCAGGAGGGCGGCGAGCCCCAGCAGGACGGCCGTCGCGGCGGCGAGCGGCAGCGTCAGCACGTCCGGCAGCCGGTGCACCCGGTGGTCGACGAGCGCGAGCAGGACGCCGACCGGCGCGGCGAGCAGCCAGACGACGGCTTCCGGACGGGGTCCGGTGGCGGCGGCGAGCGCGGCGCAGACCAGCGCGGTCACCGTGACGACGACCGGCGTGCTCGGCCCGTACGGCCCGCACCCGGCCGGTACGGCCGTGCACCGGGCCGGGCCGACCCACCCCCCGAACGCCCCCGCGATGGGGTGTCCCCCGGGACACTGCGCCTTCCACGCCTCCCCCGCGTCGACCGAGAACCGGTGGGCGGCTCGGGGCAGCAGCAGCCCGGCCCCCGCGCCCCACAGGGCGGCCACGACGGTCAGCAGTACACGCACGCCAGGACCCTAGTCCCGGCGCATCCGGCGGGACATGAGCCCGTGGACCCCATGCGGGTCCTACTGCCCCACGGCTACGGTCGGCTGACAGGGCATACGGCTCGGTGGGACACGGTTCGGCAGAAGGGGGACGGCCCGGCATGGGACGGCGCTGGCGTGACGGGCGGGGCAGGCTGATCGTGCACGGCTCGACCCCGGTGACCGTCCCCCTGGAGGTGGCGACCTCCTACCGCGCCCGCACCAAGGGCCTGCTGGGCCGCGACTCGGTCGAGGGCGCGCTCCTGCTGTCTCCCGCCGGGAGCATCCACACCTTCCGCATGCGCTTCCCCATCGACGTCGCCTACCTCGACCGCCGCCTCCGCGTCCTCACCGTCGTCACCATGCCCCCGGGCCGCCTGGGCCTGCCCCGCCTCCGCTCCCGGCACGTCCTGGAGTCGGCGGCGGGCACGATGGCGGGGTGGGGGCTGCGAGCGGGGGTGCGGGTGGAGGTAGAGGCGGAGGCGGAGTAGCGGCTGGGGGGATGAGTGGCGGATTTGGGCCACATAGGCACTCTCCGACAGGTCTTCTGGTCGGCCCCGTTGGCCCGAACCCGCCGCTTCTCTGCTTTCTACTTCCGTTGATCACCCACGAGGTAGGTGCGGGTGCCCTCCCTCGGCAGCACCGCCCATGTACGCGTGCCGCCGCCCGGCTCCCGGGCGTCGCCGAAGCCCCAGTCGCCTCCACAGGCCCGGACCACGCAGGCCGGCAGGCGCAGGATCGAGCGGCGGCGAGCGTCGCAGGCAGCGGCGAGGTGGGGGTGGGTGTGGCGCGGGTGCGCGTCGTAGAGGACCACCCGGAGGGCGTCCTCCCGGTAGCGAAGACGCACGTACACCTCCGAAGACGTGGAGAAACGGCAGGCACAAGCCGCGAGTTCGCTCGCCACCTGCACGGCCGCGTCGGTCATGTCGTCGAGCCCGTGTGCGTACAGGACCGTGCGGAGCGCCGAGCGGACGATCGCGGGCGTGCGCGGGTCGGCGGGGAGAGTGAGGCTGTAGGCGAGGGTCTCGGGGGTGGGAGGTACGGGGGACCGGTCCATGAAGGTGTGGGGCAGGCAGGCCGAGGCCAAGGCGACGGGCATGGCAACTCCCTTGGATGCACGGGGTGGTTTGTCTCTCCGCGCGCACGGTGGCCTGTCACCCGGGCCTGGCTCGACATGGGCGATGCACTTCCGTCCGGTAGGCGGAGGGTCGTAGTCGACCTGTCACAGACGGTAGAGGAGCGCGGTGGCTATTTGCCACTTATTCATCGAAAGTGCCACTAACGTGTGGACCTGAAGGACGTCCAGGGGGCAGACTGCCGCTGCGACCACTGGAGGAAGTGACATGCCGCCAAGGGCAACGCCCACAGAACGCCAGAAGCGACTGGGCGCAGAATTACGGAAGATGCGCCTGGCAGCAGAGGTATCCACGGACTACGCCGCAGGACTGCTCGGTCTCGACAGGACGAAGATCTCCAACATCGAGTCAGGAGTCCGGGCCATCACACCGGAACGCCTGCGCACCCTCGCCTGCAACTATGACTGCCGCGACCAGGCCTACATCGATGCCCTGGCTGATATGGCCGGTGATCGCAAACGCGGCTGGTGGGACACGTACCGGGGCCAACTCCCCGCCGGGCTGCTCGACATCGCGGAACTGGAGTGGCACGCCACCAGGGTGCGCGCCGGCCTGGCCATGCATGTACCGGGTCTGCTCCAGACCGATGCCTACGCCCGTGCCCTGTTCGCGGCAGCGTTACCGCCGCTGTCACGGATGGAGATCGAGCTACGAGTGGCCCATCGCATGCAGCGCCAGCAGGTTCTGCACCGAGAGAATCCCATCACCTACGTCGGCTACGTACACGAGGCCGCCTTGCGCGTCGAGTTCGGCGGGCCCAAGGTGATGCGAGGGCAACTCGACCATCTGTGCGCCTTGTCCGAACGGGAGAACATCGATGTACGCGTCATCCCCTTCAAGGCCGGGGCGTTCCCTGGAGCCGGCCAATCAGTGATCTACGCCGAAGGGCCGGTGCCCCAACTCGACACCGTGGAGCTTGACTCGGCTCACGGTCCTGTATTTCTGCACGGACAGTCCCAACTGGACAAGTACCGATCACACTTGGACTGGATGGAAGCAGCCTCACTGTCCTCAGCCGAATCACGCGCGTTCATGGCCGATATCGCCAGACACCTCTGAGGAGCACGACGATGAGTCACATCACTTGGGAAGCCCCCTTCTGCGCCGAGGGCGCCAACTGCTTCCGCATAGGAACCGACACCGAGGGCAACGCCTACATCGCCGTCACCGGACAGGAGGACCGCCCCCTGACCGACAGCCGCGAAGCCCTCCGCGCCCTCATCCTGGAGATCAAGGCAGGAAAAGCCGACCACCTCCTGTAGACCGGCGCCCGTCAGCTTCCCGTGCGCGGAAACGTCACCTCCACTCGGCGGTTCTTCCTGCGGCCTTCCTCCGTGGAGTTGTCCGCGATGGGGTACTGCTCGGCGTACCCCCGTACGTCGAAGGTGATGTTCGGGTCGTTCAGCTTCTGGGCGAGGGCGCCCTGGACGGCGTTGGCACGCCGTTTGGACAGGACCACGCCGTGTTCATGGCTGCCCAGGTTGTCCGTGAAGCCGAAGACACGGACCTGGGTCGGCTTGTACTTCTTGATCTCCTCCGCGATCGCGTCGACACGGGCCTTCGCCTGGTCGCTCAGCTTCGCACTGTCCTTGCCGAACAGCACCTCTGCCTGGAGGGCGAACGTCACGTCCGCGTTGGTGTCCTCACGGCGCTCCTCGCCGCCCTGTTCCTCGACCACCGACTTGATGTCGAGCACCTTGGGCGCGGCGAGGGTCGCTCCCTCGGGCAGCTTGAGGTCCGGGTCGGTCGGATCGATCTCCACGGGAGCGGAGGCAGAGGGTTCGGTGCCGGGGGGCACGCTGGGGCCGTCGTCGGCATGGGCTGCTGCGGCGCCGTAGAGGTTGGCGGCGACCATGAGGGCAGCGGTTGTAAGAGTCAGGGTGAGACGGGTGTGGTTCATGGGGCCTCACCCGGAGATCTTGATGGTGCCGCTGGAGAAGGTCGGCAGTTGCAGGGTAACTTCAGTGACGTTCGTGGGCGGGGAGGGGAACTGCATGAAGACGGGGATGGTCTGACCTGACTGGATTGTTGTGAGCCCGATGGTCGTCAGCGGCCGCCCGTCGGTGTCACGCAGTACGTAGTAGCGTTTTCTGCCCTTGGGATCCACAAGCGTGGCTCCACCAAGCGACGTACCGTGCTTCAGGATTTCAGTCTCGTCACCGCGCAGTTCGGCGGGAATGACGAGGGACTCGGACCCATCGTTCTTGAAGTTTCCGTTCACGGTGACGAACCCGCCGGCCTCTCGGACAGCTGAGGTGATTTGGAGAAGCAGACCATCCGGCCCCTTGAGCTCGGCCAAGGGTGTCTGCGGCTGGTCTTCTTGAGCACTCGGGCCGGATCCGGTGGCCTTGGAGGAGGATGCTGTTGCGTTTGGCCTCTTGGCATCCCCATCACCATCACCACCACCACAACCGGCCAGACCGAGAGCCAGCCCGGATGCAACGGACACCACAACCAGCCCCCTGCGGATTTTGGCGGTGAACCGAATACTCATCGCTCTGCTTCCTTCATCACTCTTCATTCGCTTGTCAGTCGGCCAGGTGTACGTCAAAAAGGTCCTGGGGTTCTGGCAAATTGGTGAGATCATCCGGGTTCAAATCCCAGTCCCTGTCCTTGCATCTCAGCTGCGGCAGCACCTTGTCATCCTCATCCGCATCAGGAAGCTCGAACGTGCAGAGAGGCTCGATGACAGCCGTGGCGGACGCCTTCGATCGCTTGTGCTCGGTGACGGGAACGACAGAACTTCCCATGGTCTTACGGGTCTGCACATGCACTGTGTAACGAAGCCTCATGGGCTGCGGATCGCACCTGTTCAAGTTGGCATCGTTGGCCGCCGCAAGTTGCGAGGCACGTACACAGCCGTCGAACGCCACCCCGTCACCATTGAAGACACCTTGCCACTTGGTTGGATCGAGTACGTTCTTCACCCACTCGTCCGTAAGTTTTTCTCGGGTGTCCTGAGCCGCTGCCAGTGCCGCCGCATCAGCCGCTGTCTGGGCACCGTTTCGGTTCACCGCAGCCTGGCCGACCGCGAAGTAAGCGAACGCAAGAAAGAGCAGGCCCGCCACCACCGTGATGTAGATGGGGAAGGCCTGCCCTGCGTCGCTGTACCGACGAGGCTGCGTCAATTGCCGATCTTGTTGATCAGCCCGGTGATCTTGTTGAGAATCGTCGAGCCGATACTCGTC
Source organism: Streptomyces thermoalcalitolerans (assembly GCF_039525155.1). Taxonomy (NCBI): domain Bacteria; kingdom Bacillati; phylum Actinomycetota; class Actinomycetes; order Kitasatosporales; family Streptomycetaceae; genus Streptomyces; species Streptomyces thermoalcalitolerans. The sequence continues at coordinate 63,245 of NZ_BAAAHG010000016.1, forward strand.
CCCGTGATCGCCAGTACGATCGCCACCACCACCGCGATGATTCCCAGGTACTCGACCGCGGTCTGTCCTCTGTCGCCGGCGCGGCGGCGCATCGCAGCGGCCGTCGTGTTCTTCCAGCCGTTCACGCGGACCTTGGTCGCCACCGCGGTCTTCAGCATCAGGTCGCTCATGGTGTTCCCCTCCGGGTTTGGTCTCGGGCCCGCCTGCGATGTCGGCACCGTAGGCCGGAGCACCCGGTTCGCCGGAGGGTCCCGGGGCCCAAGTCCGGGCCCAAAGAGAGACACGGACGCGCTTCTTCCGAAACGTCCTCATCCCGCCTCACCCCATTCCCCGCGACGTACCCGGCGCCGTGCCCAGCCATTTGGCGGTGGCTTCGGCGCGGCTGGTGCTGTGGAGCTTGGCGAAGATGCGGTTGATGTGGTTCTTGACGGTCTTCTCGCTGATGAAACAGGTGGCGGCGATCTGCCGATTGGTCATGCCGGACGCGATGAGGTCCATGATCTCCGCCTCCCTGGTGCTGAGTTGGAACCTCGACCTGTCGACGGCGGCCGGACGGCCACCTGCCCATCCAGACGACAACTGTCGCACATCTGGTTGCAGTTGCGAAAGTTTTTCCGAAGAAGTGGCTGACTCAACGGCTGTTGGGGCATCCTGGGCGTGTGCAGTCGCACCCTCGGTCTGACGCAGCCGGGCCAGAAGGGCGCCTGCCGCCGTGGGGGTGAAGTGGGCTCTTCCTGCTGTGATGTCCCTTACCGCCGCGATCAGCTGGTCCGCCGTGAACTCGCCGTGGACCAGATAGCCGCTCGCGCCCCGGCGCAGGGCCTCCTGAACCGTTTCCGATTCCTGGCTGTAGGTCAGCATGACGACCGGGGCGATCCCGGCCAGGTGCGGCAGGGCCGAGAGGCCGTCCACGCCGGGCATGCGGACGTCGAGCAGGACGACGTCCGGACGGTGCCGCCGGGTAGCCTCCCAGGCGGCGCGGCCGTCCGCGGCCTCCGCGACCACCGTGATGTCCGGGTGGCCGGAGAGCAGGGCCGTCAGGCCGGCGCGGACCACGGGGTTGTCGTCGGCCACGACCACGCGGAGGGGGGTGGCGGGGGCGGGCTGCGGGAAGTCCTCGAAGGGATCGGGAGTCGTCCGGTCGTCCGGCACGGCGGCGGCCTCCTCTCGGGTCGTGGCGGGATGGGCGTTCATGAGGTCGGCACGGCTTTCAAGGGCAGTTCCACCCGGACCTCCGTGCCCCTAGCCCCCGTGCCGCTGCCTATGTGGATGCGGGCGCCCACCGCGGCCGCCCGCTCCGCCATCCCGACCAGGCCGAAGTGGCCCGCCCGGCGGAGGTCCTCCAGGCTCGTGCCGGGCGGCAGGCCGCGGCCGTCGTCGTGGACGCTGATGCGCAGCAGACCGTCATGGACGCCCGCGTGGACGTCGACGCGGGTGGGCGCCGCGTGGCGGTGGGCGTTCTCCATCGCCTCCGCGACGATGGTGAGGAGCTGGCGGGCCACGGAGGGCGGAATCGGCGGGATGCCTCTTCCGCCCGTCGGGTGGCAGGTGGCGGGCAGGCCCGTGCGGGCGGTGAAGTCACGGGTGCGGGCCGTCAGTTCCGCGAGGACGTCGGTGCCGTGCTCCGCGGTGCGCTGCGCACCGTGCTGCGCGTCGTGGTCCGGGGCGTGCTCGTGGCGCAGCTCCCTCAGCAGTTCGCGGGCCTCGGCGGCGGCCTGGCGGGCCGAGCGGGCGACCAGTTCCGCCTGCTGTTTCACCCGGGCCGGGTCCATGCGGTCGGCGCTCGCCGCGTCCGCCAGGCCGTCGGCGACCAGGGCCACGCCGTGCAGGGTCTTGGCCACCGAGTCGTGCATCTCCCGGGCCAGGCGGGCGCGTTCGGCGGCGACCGCCTCCGTGACGGCCAGACGGGCCTGGACCGCGGTCAGGGCCTGGGTGGCCTCGCTGAAGCGGAGGAGCAGATTGCGCAGGGTGACACCGGCCGCGCCCGCGATGACGCACAGGCCGGGGAACAGGGCCGACTGGGCCAGATCGGTGGAGAGCGCCCCCGAGGCGGCATGGACGAGGAGCAGGATCAGCACCTGGAGCGAGGCGAAGACACCCGCGCCTCTCCAGCCGTAGACGAGGCCGGCGAGGAGGGGGGTGCAGACGCTGACGTAGGCCAGGGTGCTGTTCGGGCCCGCCGCGATCAGGAGCAGGGCTCCGAAGAGGGTGTCCAGGGCCAGGAGGGTGGGGTGGCGCAGGAGGAGGGGGCCGAAGCGTTCCCAGTCCCTGAAAAGGACGTAGGACCCCATGAAGGTGACGACGACCGCCGCGCCGACCAGACGGGTGGCCAGGCCGGGGGCGGCGTTGAGGAGGGCGGCGGGGGCGGCGAGGGCGATCATCGCCAGTCGGAAGGCGAAGACGTGCCGGCACATCGCCTGCAAGGCGCTGATCTGTAATTTCTCGGGCGGCGGCGGCCCCTGGGGGGCTTTTTCTCCCTCTGCTCCCCCAGCCGTCGTCCCGACCGTCGTCCCGTCGGTCGTATCCGCGGTCTTCCCGGCCGTCGTCCCCGCGTGCGGCTGCCGTACGGCGGGCAGGGCATGGACCGGAAGGATCATGTCCGTCATGTCCGCGTCGCCCCCCTACTCGCCCGTGATCGAGCCGAAGTCCACACCCGAGCCGAGGAGCAGGCCCGCCGTGAGGAGGATCATCGTGGCCGGGACCATGAACGTGGTGATCATCATGGTGGCCTTGGGCACCGCGCGCGCGGCCTTGCGGCGGGCGTTCTGCGCGTCGGTGCGGCGCATGTCCTTGGCCAGGGCGATCAGGGTGTCGACGATCGGCGCGCCCAGTTCCTCGCCCTGCTGCAGTGCGGTCACGAACATCGCCACCTGCTCGGAGTCGTTGCGCCGCCGCAGCTCCGCGAAGGCCTGGCGGCGGCTCATGCCGAGGTCCATCTGACGGAGTGTGATGCGCAGCTCGTCCGCCCATGGCCCCTCGTACCTCGAGGCCACCCGGTCCAGTGCCTGACGGAAGCCCAGGCCCGCGCTCACCACGACCGCGAGCACGTCGAGGAAGTCCGGCAGCGTCCGCTCGATCTCGTCCCTGCGGATGCGGATCGCCGACCAGATGCCGACCTCGGTCCAGAACGCGCCGAAGGCGAGCAGCAGCAGGGTCATGAGGTACTGGCCGCGCAGCAGGAACACCAGACCGCCCACGCCGCCCAGGAAGCCGTAGACCGCGCGCCGGGCCGCGTAGCGGTCGATGGTCAGGCCGCCGGGGTTGCCCGCCAGGTCGATCTTGCGGCGGTACTTGGCCACCAGCTTGGGGCCCATCAGGCGCAGCACGGCGGGGGCGTAGCGCATACCGAGGCGGTCGACCAGCGAGTCCACGGCGCCGGTGCGCGTCGAGCCCACCTCCAGGGCCAGCTGGAGGTCGCTGGGCAGCCGGGCGTCCGCCCGGTACATGCGGATGCCGGCGAAGATGCCCCCGACGCTCAGGCCCATCACCAGTGCGAGCAGCAGTGCCATTCCCGCTCCTGCCTCCTTTCCGTTCCTTCCGTGGATCCGGGCCTAGACATCGATGCGGGACAGGCGACGGATGAGGACGAAGCCGACCGCGTACAGCGCGAAGGCGACGATCACCGCGGCCTGGCCGAGGGGGGAGCCCGTCATACGCTCCAGGGCGCCCGCCTTGACACCGTTCATCAGGAACAACGCGCCGACGCCCAGCACGGGTACGGCGTACGAGGTCATGGTGACCTGGGACAGCTGGGTGCGGATCTCGCGTCGGGTCTCCTTGCGTTCCTCCAGGGTCTCGGTGAGGTTGCGCAGGGCACCGACCAGCTGACCGCCCGCCCGGTTGGACAGGACCAGGGTGGTGACCAGGACCACCAGTTCACGGGACGGCAGGCGCTCCGCCAGCTCGCCCAGCGCGTCGTCCATCGACGCGCCCAGCGCCAGCTGGTCGGCCACCTTGTTCAGTTCCTCGCCGGCCGGGGCCTCCAGCTCCTCCGCCGCCATGCTGATCGCGGTGCGCAGGGCGAGGCCCGCCTGGGTGGCGTTGGCCAGGATGCGGGCCAGTTCGGGGAGCTGGTTGATGAACTTCTCGATGCGCTTCTGCCGCTGCCAGTTGAGGAACTGCACCGCCGCCCCGATCCCGAGCAGTCCGGCGAGCGGGCCGAAGAAGGGGGCCAGGGCGGCGTGGGCGAGCAGCCACAGGGCGGCCACCACGGTGAGCATGCCGACGAAGAACTCGCCCGGGGTGACGTCCAGGCCGGTCGCGGCCAGTTTCCGTTCCAGCCTGCGGCCCAGTCGTGTACGGCGCAGACGGCGGTCGAGCGTGGGGAAGCGGCGTCCGCGGCCGGCCGGGACGTGGCCGGTCTGCGAGAGACGGTCGACGAGGGCCGCCCGCTGGGCCCTGCCCAGGGCGTAGGTGTGCAGGCCCACGACGGCCAGGACGCAGGTCAGCAGCGTGGCACCGGTGGTGAAGGTGACGAGGGTGCTCAGCTCCATGGGGCGGTTCCTCCCTGTCTCCCGGCCTGTCCCCCGGCTTCTCGGGTGGCCAGCTGGTCTGCGGACCGGGCGACGCCGAAGGCCTGGGGGATCGGCTGGTTCGCCATGTAGAGGCGGTCGGCGGCACGGCGCGGCAGCGGATAGTGCTCGAAGACGCCGTGGACCCGGCCGTCGGGCGTCATGGGCTGTGCGGCGAAGCGGGCCACGGTGGTCAGCCGGTACGGCTCGCTGCCGTGGCTCTCGAGCAGGGCGATCTCGGTGACGCGGCGGGCGCCGTCGGCGAAGCGGGTGAGCTGGATGATCACGTCGACGGCGCTGTTGATCTGGTCGTGCAGGGCGACGAAGGGGACCTCCACGTCGGACATGGAGGCCAGGGTCTGCAGGCGCATCAGCGCGTCCTCGGCGCTGTTGGCGTGCACGGTGGCGAGGGAGCCGTCGTGGCCGGTGGACATCGCCTGGAGCATGTCCAGGGACTCGCCGCCGCGGACCTCGCCGACGACGATGCGGTCGGGGCGCATCCGCAGCGAGTTGCGCACCAGGTCGCGGATGGTGACGCGGCCGCGGCCCTCCACATTGGGCGGGCGGGCCTCCAGCCGGATCACATGGCTCTGCTGGAGCTGGAGTTCGGCGGAGTCCTCGATGGTGATGATGCGCTCGCCCTCGGGGATCAGGCCGGAGAGGGCGTTGAGCAGGGTCGTCTTGCCGGTGCCGGTGGCGCCGGAGACGATGATGTTGAACTTCGCCTGCACCAGACCGGCCAGCAGGAACAGCATGTGCTCGTCCAGCGAGCCGAAGTCGATCAGCTCCTGGAGGGTGAAGGAGCGCGGGAAGCGGCGGATGGTGAGGACGGGGCCGCTGAGGGAGAGCGGCGGGATGATCACGTTGACGCGCTCACCGGACGGCAGGCGGGCGTCGACCATCGGATTCGACTCGTCCACACGGCGGTTGACCGTGGAGACGATCCGCTCGATGGTCTGCATCAGCTGATCGGTGGAGGCGAAGCGGAGGGGGAGCTGTTCGACCCGGCCGCCGCGCTCGACGAAGATCGCGTCCGGACCGTTCACCATGATCTCCGTGATGGAGACGTCCTCGAGGAGCGGTTCGAGGATGCCCAGGCCCAGCGCCTCGTCGACCACGCGGCGGATCAGCTGCGCGCGCTCCGCGGTCGACAGCACCGGGCCCTCCCGGCTGATGATGTGTCCGAGCACCCGCTCCAGGCGCGCCCGGCGCTCGGCGGGAGCCAGCGAGCTCATCTCCGCGAGGTCGATCTCCTCCAGCAGCTTGGCCCGGTAGGAGGCGACCAGGTGGCCGTCCTCGCCCCGGTTTCCGTGCTCCTCGGAGGAGGTGATGCGTGCACGGAGGCTCATGGTGCGGTGCTCCTCGGTCCTCGGTGGTGGTCCTCGGTCGGTCGATCGGTCAGGGGGTCCTCGGCACGTCGGCGGTCCTCTGCGGGTCGGTGGTCCTCGGTCAGTGGTCGAGCGGCATGGTGGCGGTCTTGCGGGTGTCGCCGATCGGGTTCCAGAAGGGGATGACCGACGGGATGCGGACGGTGGCGGTCACGGTGACCGTGTCGCCGCCGCGGGCCTCGGCGCAGCTCGTACGGCCGCTCAGCGAGGCGGACACCGCTTCCCGGCAGCCCTGCTGGGCGCTCATGCCGAGCGAGGCGGCGCGTGCCCCCGCGCGGGCCGCCGTACCGGCCTGCTGGGCGGCGTGGGCGACGAGCCCGGTCTGGATGACGGCCAGGGCGACCAGCATCAGGATCGGGATGAACCCCAGGTACTCGATGGCGACCTGACCGCGGTCGACTCCGCGGCCGGACCTGCGGCCGAACCCAGGGCGACGGTCACGGTCGAGCCCGTGACCGGGATCGTGGCCGAGGTCGTGGCCGGCACCGGGCCGGTGGTCGTGGTGTCGTGCGCGGCGGTCGTACGGCATGTCAGTGCGTCGCGGCATGTCAGTGCGTCGCCTCCTCCACGGCTCCGGCGCGGCCCGTGACCGTGACGGGGAAGTCGATCACGCCCGGGAGGAGCACGGGCACACGGAGGGCGACCCGGGCCTTCACAAAGCCGCCGCCCGTCCCGCAGCTCACCTCCGCCCCGCTGCGCCACGCCTCCGACAGCTTGTCGAGCCCGGCCTGCCGGCAGGCGCCGGCCCGGCTGCCGGGGGACGCCGCCGTTGCCGCCCGCACCGCCTCGTCGGCGGCGTTCCCCGCGAGCGTGTACGTGTAGCCCAGCAGCACGCACTGCCACAGCAGCACCAGGGTGATGACGATCGTCGGTGTCATGCCGAGGAACTCGACGGCGACCTGCCCGCTGTCGGAGCGCAGCCGCCGCCGCAACGGCCGTAACCGCGCTCCCCCCGCCTCTGCTGCCCGTGTCCTCATCGCCTCGCCTCCCTGCGCCGCCGGAAACTCACCGACCCGCGGTCGCCGCCCCGCAGCCGGCCGCCGCCCCTCTGTGCGCCCACGGGCGCCTTGACGAGGCCGAGTTCGCCCGCGAGGCCCCACAGGGCCTGTTTGACCGTGCTCCTGTTGTCCAGTTCGTGGACACGGCCGGCGTCCACCGCGCTCTGGAGTTCCTTGAAGGCCGCGGGGATCACCGTTCCCGCCACCATGGTTTTGGTGATCTTCCGGATGAGCGGCGGCTGGATCTCGGTGCCCCGGGTGTGGCGGTTGACCACCACCGTGGTCTCCTCCGCCTTGCGGATCTGCAGCCGGTCCCACATCCGTACGGCCCTCTTGGCGCCCCGCACCGCGATCACGTCCGGGGTCGTCACCAGCAGGGCGAGGTCGGCCGTCTCCACGGCCGCCGCGCTCGCCCCGTTCATCTGGGCGCCGCAGTCCAGGACGACGATCTCGTAGCGGGAGCGCAGGGCGCTGACGATCTGGCGGGCCGCCCGGTCGGTGACCTCCTCGCCGCGTTCGCCCTCGCCGGGGGCGAGCAGCAGCGCGAGTCCGGTGTCGTGGCGGAAGACGGCGTCGGCCAGGACGCGCGGGGAGATGCCGGTGACGGCGGCGAGGTCGGCGACCGAGCGGCGGAACTGGACGTCCAGGTAGGAGGCGATGTCACCGGTCTGGAGGTCCATGTCGACCAGGGCCGTGCTGTGGCCGGAGGACTGGGCGGCGAGCGCGAGGTGGATCGCGGTGAGGGTGGCCCCCACCCCGCCCTTGGCCCCGCTCACCGTCACCACGCGCCCGCCGCCCCCGGTGAACAGGTCGCCGCCGTGGCCGAGATGGCGCCGTACGCCCGCCGCCCACTGGGCCACCGTCTGCACCCGGCCGGCCAGTTCCTCGTAGTTCAGCGGGAGCGACACCAGGCCGCGCGCGCCGGAGTCCATCGCGGCGGAGAACAGACCGGGGCTCGCGTCGGAGGTGACGAGGATGACGCCGACCGCCGGGAAGCGCAGGGCCACCTCACGGATCAGCTCCAGGGCCGGGACGGGGCCGATCCGCTCGTGCACCACCACGATCTCGGGCAGTTCGTCGACGGATTCGGCGGCCAGGTGCGTCAGGGTGTCGACGAGCTGGGTGGAGTCGGCGACCGGGGGAAGCGGCTCGGTGTCGGGGAGCTGGCTGAGCAGGGTGATGAGGGACCGGACCGCGTCCGCGTCGCCGACTGCCGGGAGAATCCTGGTGGGCATGCGTACGGGCCTCTCACTTGTCGTTCGCGAGTTCGTAGGTCCGGTCCTTGTCCGGGACGCCGGTGGTGGTGCCGGGTGCGACCAGTGCGAGCCGGACCCGCTGGGCGAACGACTCGGCGTAGGTGATGCGCTGGGCGTCGATGGTGGACAGCGCGAAGGTGATGGGGACGGCCTGGGTGGGCTGCTGGGTCCTGTTGCCGGCGTCGGGTTCGAGGGCGGTGATCCGGCCGACGTCCAGCACCTTGGCGTTGGTTACAATGATCTTGGACTGATCGGGATCACCCTCCCGCCGTCCAGCGAAGGTGGCGTACACGTTGACCGTGGAGCCCGGCGTGATCTTGCCGGCTACGCCGGTCGCCGCATCGATCATGATGGCGACCTCTTGCTGCCCCGGCTGCAGAGCGGGCTGATCCACGATCATGTCGCTCTGCAGCAGGGAGCCTTCGCGCAGGGTGGTCACCGCGATCTTGCCCCGGATCCGGGACAGATCGGTCACGGCGGTGGGTGACAGCCACCGCTTGGGCATCATGATCTTCTCGAACTGATCGGCCTTCAGCTCGGTGTACGGCGGTATGTCTCTCTTGAGCCGGTAGGCGGTGACCTCGGGGCCGACCTTGGACTTCACGTCATTGATGACGGAGAGCACGCCCGCGAACGCGCCGAGGGCGCAGAGGACGGACAGCAGCAGGAGTATGACGCCGCGGCGCTGACGGGAGTTCATGAACCGTGCAACCTCATGGGGGATATCGGTCGGCGGAGTCGGGCGGGGTCGAAGAGCGGTGGTTCAGGACTCACCCGAACCCGGTGGGCACCGGGCTCCCGTGGACGGGCGGGGTGGCGGAGCAGAAGACGCAGCGGTCTCCGATGACGTCGATGCCGCACCAGTGGCACACGCCGCGGCGCACCGAGGTGACGAGCTGGTAGAGCACCGACAGGTCGGGCAGATAGGTGCAGAACTCGATCAGCTTCCCGGTCCCCCACCAGGTGGCGGACTCGGCCGGGAGCAGGGCCTCGTGCAGTCCCTGCACGCGCCAGGCGGGGGCGAGAGCGGTGTTGATCCAGTCGGACTGGAGCCGGCCTCTGGCCACCAGCATCCAGGTGCCGAAGTCCGGTCCGGTCAGGGTGGCTCCGGGGTCGAGCCGTACGAGCTGCGGCTCGGGATGGGCGATGACGGCGAACTGGCTGCCCGGAACCCAGGACCTGGCGTGCGCCTTGAGACCGACGGGGACGTGGTCGAGGCGGGCGACGGAGCCCAGGACCGCGCCGGAGTGGATGTAGTGGGTGAGCAGCCGGGCGGCCGAGGCGAGCACGCCGGGGCCGAGGTCGCAGGAGGCGAGCTGGCGTAACTGGCGGGCCAGGACGGCGAGTCCGAGCGGGGGCAGGTCGGGCTGGAACAGGGCGATGCGGTCGCTCTCCAGCAGGGAGCGGATCGTGTGCAGACGGCGTGTGACCGCCTGGGGGACGGCACGCGAGTACACGACGACGACGTACCCGTGATGGTCGACCAGCGCCTGCATCCCGTCCAGCGTCTCCTCGAGCGGCCGGCGGTCCAGGTCCGGCAGGACGACGGCGGGCACGGTCCGTTCGTCCTGCGCGGGCAGCGCCATGTCGGCACTGGTCACGGCAATGGCAGTTGACACGCGCTGCTCCCCGTTTGACGCCTGTCGGTCCGCCGTCGTTCCCCCGGCGCACCGAAGTGACCTCACTGCGTGACTCTTCCAGCACTGTATCCACGCCACTACCGAGGGAGAACAACGATTTCGTAGCCGAACGCCAACTCTCGCAGCACAAGTCGCCTGAAAACGGGGCAGGTCGAGCGTCCCGCCGTGCTCGCGAAGCAAAGGGGAGCGCACTGGCGGCCGGCCCGCGCCCCCTGCTCGAGGACGACTCGGAGGGACCCGGAGGAGATTTGGTCTGGACCTATTGACAAGGAAAGTGGTCTGGACCAACTTGTACAACCAAGCGGCGGCCACCGTTTCTCCACCCCCCACTACTCCCCACTGCCCCCCACTACTCCTCTACTTCCCTCCTCTCCCTCCTTACCCCCATGTCCTTTTGACTCCTCTTCAGCTTCCCTTTTCTTCGCTTTCTCTCTTTTCTCCTCTCCCCCCATCTCTCCCCCTTCTTCCCCACAGGAGGCCTCAGTGGACCGCACACCAGGCATGCCCAGACCTCACAGGCAGCGGCTGCGTCTGTGGTCGGGAGCCGTCACCGCCGCCCTCGCCCTCTCCCTCGCCGTCACCGGCCAGGCCTCGGCGGCAGACGTCAACAACGCCAAGAACGCCGGCTTCGAGTCGGGCCTGAGCAACTGGACGTGCTCGGCCGACAGCGGTACGACCGTCTCCTCCCCCGTGCACAGCGGCTCCGCCGCGCTGAAGGCCACGCCGGCCGGACTGGACAACGCCAAGTGCACCCAGACGGTGGCGGTCCGGCCCAACTCGACGTACACCCTGAGCGCCTGGGTGCGAGGCGGCTACACCTACCTGGGCGCGACCGGCACGGGCACCACGGACGTGTCGACGTGGACACCGGACTCGGCGGACTGGAAGCAGCTGTCGACCACCTTCACCACCGGCCCCTCGACGACCTCGGTGACGGTGTATCTGCACGGCTGGTACGGGCAGGCGGCGTACTACGCCGACGACGTCTCGGTGTACGGCCCCGACGGGGGCGGCGGCGGTGACCCGTCCCCGACCGTCCCGGCGGCACCGAGCGGCCTCAGGGTGACCGGCGCGACCTCGTCGTCCGTCTCCCTGGCCTGGAACGCGGTCTCGGGCGCGACGGGCTACAGCGTCTACCGCAACGGCACCAAGGTCACGGCGGTGACCGGCACGACGGCGACCGTGACCGGGCTCGCGCCCTCCACCTCGTACTCCTTCCAGGTCACCGCGACCAACGCGGCGGGCGAGTCGGCACGGTCGGCGACCGTGACCGGCACCACCACGAGCGGCGGAAGCGGCGGTACGGGCCTGCCGAAGCACGTGGTGACCGGGTACTGGCAGAACTTCGACAACGGCGCGACCGTCCAGAGGATCTCGGACGTCCCGTCCCACTACGACATCATCGCGGTCGCCTTCGCCGACGCCACGAGCACCCCGGGCGCGGTCACCTTCAACCTCGACACCGCCGGTCTGCGGGGCTACACCGTCGACCAGTTCAAGGCGGACATCCGGGCCAAGCAGGCCGCCGGCAAGAAGGTCATCATCTCGGTGGGCGGCGAGAGGGGCACCGTCAGGGTCGACGACTCCGCCTCCGCGACACGCTTCGCCGACTCCGTGTACTCCCTGATGCAGACGTACGGCTTCGACGGCGTCGACATCGACCTGGAGAACGGCCTGAACGCCACCTACATGACCCAGGCCCTGCGCGCCCTGTCGGCCAAGGCGGGTCCGTCGCTGATCATCACGATGGCCCCGCAGACGATCGACATGCAGTCCACGTCGGCCGCCTACTTCCGGACCGCGCTGAACGTCAAGGACATCCTCACGGTCGTCAACACCCAGTACTACAACAGCGGTTCGATGCTGGGCTGTGACGGCAAGGTCTACAGCCAGGGCTCGGTCGACTTCCTCACCGCCCTGGCCTGCATCCAGCTGGAGAACGGCCTCGCCCCCTCCCAGGTCGGCCTGGGCGTCCCCGCCTCCACGAGGGGAGCGGGCAGCGGCTACGTCTCGCCCACGGTCGTGAACAACGCCCTGGACTGCCTGACGAAGCTCACCAACTGCGGCTCCTTCAAGCCGCCCCGGGCCTACCCGGACCTGCGCGGTGCCATGACCTGGTCCACCAACTGGGACGCCGCGGCCGGCAACGCCTGGTCGAACACGGTGGGCCCCCACGTGCACGCCCTGCCGTAGGACGGCTCCCCCCCCACGAAGAACGGGTGCCGCGCCCCGCGCGCGGCACCCGTCACTTCCAGGCTCCAAAGAGGGTTGTCGCCATCAGAACGCCATCACCTTAGGGAGCCACCGTGACCACCGCAGACACCGGGACAGCACCGCCGGAGCTCCCCCAACCGCTCCAGGCCCGCATCACCGTCTCAGGCGCCACAGCAGGCGTTCTGCGCGACCTCGCCGCCGTCGAGGGCCGAAACCCCGAAGCACTGGCCGTTGAATGGGCCACAGGAAAGCTCGTCATTCCGGACACCGCCGTGGGAGATGCCATCGACGACTGGGGACTCTTCGACGGGCCCCCGGACCTGGCCAGCCGTGTCCACGACTACTTGCGAGGCGGGCACGCCGCGTGAGCACACCCGTGCCCGTCACGGTCGCGGACACCGCCTCGGTTCCATCAGAGCCCTGCCGCCCATCTGCGGCGGCAAGGAAAGTGCGGGCCCGCCGGTCCTGTGACACCGACGGGCCTGCACAGCGGCGTGTTGGAGGCGTGGGCCGGACCCCGGCCTCTCGGGGTCCGGCACCGCCGAGGTCAGGAGTTGTCGGTGGGCGACTCGCTCGCGGCGTCCTTGTCCGCCTCGTCCGCCCTGCCGTCCTTATCGCCCTTGTCTTCCTTGTCTTCCTTGTCTTCCTCGCCCTTGTTCCCCTCGCCGTCCTCGAAGTACGCGTCCAGGACCGCGTCCAGCTGTTTCTCCCACTCGGCGAAACGCGACCTGGCCGGAGCGTCGATCTCGATCGGGTACCAACGCTGCTCGGGGGTGTGGACGGTGACGGTGAACCGTTTGCCGAAGCGGGAGGTCGCCGTCTCGACGGCGGCGATCTCGTCCCAGCGGAACTCGCACTGCTGGTCGTCGAGGGACAGGCGTACGCCCCTGTGGTCGGCGACGATACGGGCCCGGCGGTCGGCGGCCTCGAAGACGGGGCCGTCGACGGGCTGCTCCTCGGACTGCTCCTCCGCCCCGGGCTCCTCGGCGGACTCCTCGGCGGGCGCCGCGTCCTGCGAGGGCGTGTCCTCCGTCCCGGACGGCTTCTCGGCCTTCTGCTGCCGGTCGTTCTCCGGTTGCGCCGACCCGGGCGCGGTGAGGCCGGGGATGTAGGCCGGGTCGAACCCGGCGCCCGTCACGGGCTCGGCCTTCAGGGGCCGGCTGCTCGAACCTATGCGCTGCTCCACAGCGGGCAGTATGGTCGACAATCCCGCGTCGGACACAGCCAGCCCCCGGCTTCGCCGTGACAGGGCCCGGTCGGCTCAGCCGAGCACCGCCAGCGCGTCGATCTCGATGAGCAGGCCCGGGGGCAGACCGACGTAGACCGTGGTGCGGGCGGCGGGGGGCTGGGTGAGGCCCTGCTCCGCGAAGTAGGCGTCGTAGATCTCGTTCATCTCGGCGAAGTGGTCCACGTCCGTGAGGTAGACGCGGAGCATCATCACGTCGTCCCAGGTCGCGCCTCCCTCCTCCAGGACCGCCCGGACATTGGCGAGGGTCTGGAGGGTCTGCTCGCGCAGGGTGGGACCGGCGAGCACGGGCGGCTTGCCCTCCTCGGCGGGCAGGAAGCCGACCTGGCCGGCGACCTGGAGGATGTTGCCCTTCCGCACCCCGTGGGAGAACTTCGCGGGCGGGGTGGTGTGGGTCTTCGGAGTGAGCGCGATCTTGGGCGTCGTGGAGGCCTTGTCCGTCATGCCGGGTCCTTCGCTGGTGTTCTGCCGGAGAATTCGTCGCTGATGGCGTCCGCGGTACGGCGCACCATCGGGAGCAGGGCGAGGAGTTCGTCGGCGGTGACCACGACGTTCGGCGCGGAGACCGACATCGCGGCGACCACCCGGCCGTCGGCGCCCCGGACGGGCGCGGCCACGCAGTTGATGGACTCCTCGTGGCCGCCGAAGTCGGTGGCCCAGCCCTGTTCGCGCACCGTCGCCAGCTCCTTGAGGTAGGCGGCGGCGTTCGGTGTCGAACGGGCCGTGTACATCGGGTAGTCGAGCTTCTCCGCGACCGCGCGCCGCTCGGCCTCGGGCAGATCGGCGAGCAGCAGTTTGGCCACGGCGGCGACGGTGACGGCGACCGGCTTTCCTATGCGGGAGTACATGCGCACCGGGTAGCGGCTCTCCACCTTGTCGATGTAGAGCACCTCGCTGTCCTCGCGCACCGCGAGGTGGACCGTGTGCCCGCACTGTTCGTTGAGGCGTACGAGGTGGGGGTGGGCGATCTCCCGGACGTCGAGGTTCTCCATCGCCTCCTGGGCGAGGGCGAAGAGCCGGGCGCCGAGGCGGTAGCGCTGGTCGGACTGACGGTAGACCAGGCCGTGCTCGTGCAGGGTGCGCAGCAGCCGCAGGGCGGTGGACTTGTGCACCCCGAGGCGGCCGGCGACCCGTCCGAGGTCGGCGGGGCCCTCGGCGAGCAGCGGCAGGATGCTCAGCGCGCGGTCGACGGTCTGGCTCATGGCGTACGGACCTCCTCGTCGTCCCCGGCCGCGGCTCGTGTCGTCCAGCCGGGGCCGAGGCGCAGTCTTCCCCATGCCGCCTCGTCCAGGGCGGCAAGGCGGTCGGCGTGGTCGCGGGCGGGAGGTACGGCGAGATCGCCGGGGACGGTGAGCGCGGCGGCGGCCATCAGATGGCCGTGGCGGAGCCGGTCGCGCAGGGGCAGTCCGCGCAGGGTGGCGGAGAGGAACCCGGCGGCGAAGGCGTCACCGGCGCCGACGTGGGCGACGACGTCCACCCGGGGCGCCGGGACGAACGTCACCGTGCCGGCGCCGCCGGTGCTCCTGTCGTACGCGGTCGCTCCGTCCGCGCCCTGTTTGACGACCACGGTCCGCGGCTCGGGCAGCGCGTCCCGGATGGCGTGGGCGCCGTGCAGGCCCCAGGCCGCGCGCGCCTCGTCGGCCCCGACGAACACGATGTCCGCTCCGCGCGCCAGCTCCAGCAGCACCCGCGCGTCGCCCCCGCCGCGCCACAGCGGGGGCCGGTGGTTGACGTCGAAGGAGACGAGCGGGCGGCCGGGGCGGGGCGCGAGGAGGTGGCGCACGAGGTCCCGGCACGTCGGGGAGAGGGCGGCCGTGATGCCGGTCAGGTGCAGAACGCGCCCGGAGTACGGCACGGCCTCGCCGACGGTGCCGACGCTCATCGCGGAGGCCGCCGAACCGGCGCGGTGGTACACCACCTCGTGGGCGTCGGTGGCCCGGTCGCCGGCCGTGCGGAAGTAGAGGCCGGTCGGGCGGTCGGGGTCGCGTCGTACGGCCGTCACGTCGACGCCGTACGCCCCGATCGCCTCCACCAGGTGATCGCCGAAGCCGTCCGTGCCGACCCGGCTCACCCAGCGCGCCGTGTGCCCGGCGGCGGCGAGCGTGCAGGCCACGTTGGACTCGGCGCCGCCGATGCTCCGCTCGAAGGACGGCGCGTCGGCGAGGCGGCCCGGGCGGGAGGGCAGGAACGCGACCATGGACTCGCCGAGCGTCACGACGTCCACCGGGTCGATGCCCGCTCCGTCGTCCGCCACGTCGTCCGCCCCCTCGTCCACCACGTCGTCCGTCGCGTCGTCCGCCCCGTCGCCGCCCTTGCGGGGTCCGCCGGTGGTCACGATGCTCGTGGCTCCTGGGTCGTTCGGGTCGCGGGCTCTTCATTGACCCTGTCCGGCCGGGATGTTAGACAGCGGTGAGCGACATGCGCAATGAGCGTTGCAGATGACGCAACACAGGCGATCGGGAGGTTCCGTGGGCACCGAGGCACTCGCCCGTCTGGCCGAGGAACGCGTCGACCACCGCTTCAAGGGCCTCCCGCCGGACGCCCACGGCCTGACCCTGGGCGAGCTGGCCGCCCAGCGCCGCAACCTCTTCACCGACGGCTTCACCACCCCCGTGCTCGCCCTGTCCGCCGAGCGCCTGGAGCACAACCTGAGGCTGATGGAGGCGTACACGGCCCGCCACGGTCTCGCCTTCGCCCCGCACGGCAAGACCTCCATGGCCCCGCAGCTCTTCCACCGGCAGATCGAGCACGGCGCCTGGGGAATCACCCTCGCCGTGCCCCACCAGGTGTGGGTGGCGCGGGCGTTCGGCATCGAGCGGATCTTCCTGGCCAATGAGCTGGTGGACCCGGCCGCCCTGCGCCGGCTCGCCGCCGAGCTGGCCGCCGACCCGGCTTTCCGCTTCGTCTGCTGTGTCGACTCCGTGCGCGGAGTGGAGCTGATGGACGCGGCCCTGAGGGGAACCGCGTGCCCGGTGGACGTGGTCGTCGAGCTGGGTGCCGGGCAGGGCGCGCGGACCGGGGCGCGCACGGAGGCCGAGTGCGCGGCGGTGGCCGACGCGGTGGCGGCCACCAAGACCCTGCGGCTCGTCGGGGTCGCCGGGTACGAGGGCGAGGTCCCGCAGGCAAACCCGGAACGGGTGCGCGCGTGGCTGCGCCGGCTCGTCGCGCTCGCCGTGGACCTCGATGCGGCCGGGCGGTTCGCACGGGCCGGGGAGATCGTGGTGAGCGCGGGCGGCAGCGCCTGGTTCGACGTGGTGGCCGAGGTGTTCGCGGAGATCCCCGAACTCTCCCTCCCGGTCCTGAAGTTGCTGCGCTCGGGGGCGTATGTCTCGCACGACGACGGCCACTACCGCGAGCTCACGCCGTTCCGGCGCGTCCCGGCGGAAGGCGCCCTGGAGGCCGCCTTCCGGCTGTGGGCGCAGATCGTCTCCCGGCCCTCCCCCGAGCAGGCCTTCGCCAACGCGGGCAAGCGGGACGCGGCGTACGACCTGCATCTGCCCTTCGCCCAGGTGGTGCGCCGGGACGGTGTCGAGCGCCCGGCGACGGACGTCCGGGTCACCGGCCTGTCCGACCAGCACACCTGGCTGAGCACCGGGCCCGCGGCGGATGTGGAGGTCGGCGACTGGATCGGGCTGGGGCTGTCCCATCCGTGCACAGTCTTCGACAAGTGGCCGCTGATCGTGGTGGCGGAGGCGGACGGCACGGTGGTCGACTGCATCCGTACGTTTTTCTGAGAGTTTCCGAGAGCCCGCCTCGGAAGGCTCTCGGGACAGGAGGTGCCCCATGGATCCCGTCGACTTCGCCGACTTCGCCGATCTCGTCCTCCGGGACGCGGAGGTCGTCGACGGCACCGGTGCTCCCTCCTACCGCGCCGATGTGGCGGTCAAGGACGGCCGGATCGTCTCGATCGTCAAGGAGGCCGCGGCGGCGGGCTGCCAACGCCCGCGGGCCAGGCGGGAGATGGATGTGGAGGGCCTGGTCCTGGCCCCGGGTTTCATCGACATGCACGCCCACAGCGACCTGGCCCTGCTGCGCGACCCCGACCACAGCGCGAAGGTCGCCCAGGGCGTCACACTCGAGGTCATCGGGCAGGACGGGCTGTCGTACGCGCCGGTCGACGACCGCACCCTGGAGGAGGTCCGCCGGGCGATCACCGGCTGGAACGGGCCCGGCGACGACATCGACGTCGACTGGCGCTCGGTGGGCGAGTACCTGGACCGGCTGGACCACGGCTTCGACGGCCGGGGCATCGCGGTGAACGCCGCGTATCTGATCCCGCAGGGCACGGTCCGCGCGCTCGTGGTGGGCTGGGAGGACCGCGAGGCCACGCCCGAGGAGCTGGACCGGATGCGGCAGGTGGTCGCCGAGGGCATGGAGCAGGGCGCCGTCGGCATGTCGTCGGGGCTCACCTACACGCCCGGGATGTACGCCAGTGACGCCGAACTGACCGAGCTGTGCCGGGTGGTGGCCGCCCACGGCGGCTACTGGTGCCCGCACCACCGCAGTTACGGGGCCGGGGCGCTTCAGGCGTACGAGGAGGTGGTGACCCTCGCACGCACGGCGGGCTGCCCGCTGCACCTGGCGCACGCCACCTTGAACTTCGCCCCCAACAAGGGCCGCGCGCCCGAGCTGCTGGCGCTGCTGGACGACGCGCTCGCCGCCGGCGCCGACATCACCCTCGACACCTATCCCTACACCCCCGGCTGCACCACCCTGGCCGCGCTGCTGCCGAGCTGGGCGGGCGAGGGCGGCCCGGACGCCCTCCTCGCCCGGCTCGCCGACGAGACCGTCGCCGAGCGGATCCGCCACGACCTGGAGGTGACCGGCTCCGACGGCTGCCACGGTGTGCCGGTGGAGTGGGACACGGTCGAGATCTCCGGTGTCACCGACCCCGCACTGGCCGAGTACGTCGGCCGCACGGTACGCGAGTGCGCGGACCGGCGCGGCGAGGCCCCGTGGACCACGGCCCGCCGGCTGCTGGTCGAGGACCGGCTCGGCACGACGGTCCTCCAGCACGTCGGCCACGAGGAGAACGTGCGGGAGATCATGCGCCACCGCGTCCACACCGGGGGCTCCGACGGCGTCCTGCAGGGCGCCCGGCCGCATCCGCGGGCCTACGGCACCTTCCCGCGGTATCTCGGCCGGTACGTACGGGAGCTGGGCGTGCTGTCGCTGGAGGAGTGCGTCGCGCATCTGACCGGGCGGCCGGCGGCCCGGCTGCGGCTGCCGGACCGGGGAGTGGTCCGCGAGGGGTACCGGGCCGACCTGGTCCTGTTCGACCCGGCCACCGTCGCGCCGGGTGCGACCTTCGAGCAGCCGCGCGCGCTGCCGACGGGGATCCCCTACGTCCTGATCGACGGCCGGTTCGTGATCGAGGACGGGCGGCGCACGGACGTCCTGGCGGGACGGGCGGTCCGCCGGGCCTGAACGCGACCACCCGTCCCCCGTAGTAACCCGTAGTAACCCGTAGTAACCCGTAGTAAATGGACTACGGCTTGGGCAGGGTGCAGCCGCTCCGGTTCAGGTCCAGCCTGTTGCCGGCGGCGAAGCAGGCGGGGATCTGGTGGGTCTGCTGGGCGTAGTTGATGCCCCGGCGGACGGTGACGGTGCCGTCCGCGTCGACCTCGCAGGGGTTGTTCACGGTGCAGCGGGCGCCGTCCTCGTTGCCGGTGTTGTTGACGGCGACGACCCTGCCGGTGGCGGCGTCGACGACGGGCGAGCCCGACGTACCGCCGATCGTGTCACAGGCGGGGGTGTAGCGGACGGAGTCCTTCCAGGTCCAGCCGCCCTCCTTCAGGCGGTGGGCGAAGCCGTCGATGGCGCAGCTGTAGATCCGCTTCCAGTACCCCGAGACCACCTTGATGGCGGTGCCGGCGGCCGGGCGGGTGTCGTCCAGGGTCAGCGCGTCGATGCCGTAGGAGCTCTTGATCCGGGCGTAGGTGCTGGTGAGCCGGTAGAGCGCGGCGTCCGTGTCGGTCATGGTGGCGTACACGATCCGGTCCGCCCGAAGCGTCGCGACACGGGTGCCGGCCGAGTCGAGCAGGCCGAAGGTGCGGCTGGAGGACCGGTCGACGAGGACCTGGCCGGGTGCCGGGAAGCCGGTCTCCAGGCAGTGTCCGTTGGTGAGCACGAGCGCCGGGTCGCCGTCCGCGGAACCGGGGAGACGGACGACCGAACCGGAGCAGTTGCTCAGGGCCACGGTGCCGGCGAAGTCGACGGCCGCGGGGACGGCACCGGCGGCCTGCCGGGCGGGGAGTGCGCCGGCTTCTTTGCGTGCGTCTTTCTGCGCGTCTTTCTGCGCGAGGGCCGTGCTGCCGGACGCGGGCGCGGCGGGTGTGGCGACCGCGGGTGCCGCACCGGCCCCGGCGGTCACCAGGGCGAGCAGCGCGGCGACGAGAGGCTTTCTCATGTGGGGTCCCCTCTGACGACGGGAGCGGCCGGAAGACTTCCGGCCGCCCACTTTCTTGTCATGAACATTGTCAGTGCAGAGGGGTGGGGGAACAAGGGCGCGTCACCGGGTCACAGGGCCCTCCCGCCCGCCGCCACGGCGGCGCACATCGACACGCGGATGTCTCACGTGGCGGAAAACACGCGCCATGGGGCGTTACCCAGTCGTAAGCTCCCTGACATGCAGCTGATCCAGTCGACCAAGCTCGCCAACGTCTGTTACGAGATCCGGGGCCCGGTGCTCGAGGAGGCGATGCGGCTGGAGGCTGCCGGTCACCGCATCCTCAAGCTGAACACGGGCAACCCGGCCGCATTCGGCTTCGAGTGCCCGCCCGAGATCCTGGAGGACATCCTCCGCAACGTCGCCACGGCCCACGGCTACGGCGACGCCAAGGGGCTGCTGGCCGCACGGCGCGCGGTCGTCATGCACAACCAGACCCTCGGCATCGAGACGGACGTCGAGCATGTCTTCATCGGCAACGGCGTCTCCGAGCTGATCGTGATGGCGATGCAGGCGCTGCTGGACGACGGCGACGAGGTCCTCGTGCCGGCGCCGGACTACCCGCTGTGGACCGCCGCCGTCTCCCTGGCCGGGGGCACGGCCGTCCACTACCGCTGCGACGAGCAGTCCGACTGGATGCCGGACCTCGCCGACGTGGAGCGCAAGGTCACCGACCGCACCAAGGCGATCGTGATCATCAACCCCAACAACCCCACCGGCGCGGTGTACGACCGCGCCGTGGTCAAGGGGCTGACCGACATCGCCCGCCGGCACAACCTGCTGGTCTGCTCCGACGAGATCTACGACAAGATCCTCTACGACGGCGCCACGCACACCCCGACCGCGAAGGTCGCCCCGGACCTGCTGACCCTCACCTTCAACGGCATGTCCAAGGCGTACCGGGTGGCCGGCTACCGGGTCGGCTGGATGTCGATCTCCGGGCCGCGCGCGCACGCCGACTCCTACATCGAGGGCCTGACGGTCCTGGCGAACATGCGCCTGTGCGCGAACATGCCGGGGCAGCACGGTGTGGTCGCCGCGCTCAGCGGACGGCAGTCCATCAACGACCTGGTACTGCCGGGCGGGCGGCTGAAGGAGCAGATGGACACCGCCTACGAGCTGCTCACCCAGATCCCGGGCGTGACCTGCGTACGCCCGAAGGGGGCGCTGTACCTCTTCCCGCGCCTGGACCCCGCGGTCTTCAAGATCAGGGACGACCGGCAGATGGTGCTGGACCTGCTGCGCCGTGAGAAGATCATGGTCGTCCAGGGCACCGGCTTCAACTGGCCCGAGCCGGACCACTTCCGGATCGTCACCCTGCCCACGGTCGACGATCTGCGCGACGCCGTGCGGCGGATCGGGAACTTCCTGGAGAGCTACAGTCAGTTCTGACGCTTCCGGCGCTCACTTTCGGTGCGCACCCGGACCACTTCTGCGAACGAGCTCAACTTTAGACAAGATCTAAGCTAGGGTGGCTTCTGTCAGAGCACAGGAGGCCATCCCATGTACGAACCGATCCGTTCCGGGCACCCGATGGCCGGTGCCTCCTCCGGCATCCCGCACCGCTCCCGCGAGGAGGAGCTGGACATCCAGCTCGCCGGTCATCTCTCCGCACTGCTCGCCGTCACGGACGAACTGCGCGGCCTGGAACCCTCCCCCGACCTGGACGAGGCGGCCGAGCGGCTCGCCGAGCAGGTGTCCCGGCTTCGCTCCGGCCATGCCCCGGTCCGCACCCCGGCACCGGTGGCCGCCGGCTCCGATCCCGCCGCCCTGCACGAACGGGCCCACGCCCTCGCCGGCCGCGCCCTCGTCGTCGCCGCCTCCCGCGCCGACACGACCGTGGCGATCCTGGCGGCCGAGCGCATGGACGCCCATGCGGCGGCCCGGGCGAAGCAGCGCAAACTGAGCCACGCCGGCTGACCCCATCCAGCCGGCGCGGACTCCCCGATCGGCCCCGGTCCGCGTGCATCCGCAGCGACGCGCGGACCGGGTGCCCTGCCGTGCGCACCGGCGGCGCGGCGCCGCCGGTGACGGAAGAACGTGAAAGAAGCAGCGGACATCACCGCACTACGCCGGAGAGGCCGGGTGCGCACGCCGTTGTGCGCACCCGGCCTCCCGGCAGACGCCGCGGCCGACCGGGCAACAGAGCGGTCAGGGCACGTCGGTCAGCCGGCCGCGGAGATCGGGCGGGGGTGGAAGCGGCCCCGTCAGCCCAGGCGCTCGACGAGCGCGCGGTACTGGTCCCACAGCTCCTTGGGCGTGTGGTCGCCGAAGGTGTTCAGGTGCGCGGGGATCAGGGCGGCCTCCTCGCGCCAGACGTCCCTGTCGACCGTGAGCAGGAACTCGAGGTCCTCGTCGGACAGCTCCAGGCCCTCCGTGTCCAGGGCCTCCTTGGTCGGCAGGATGCCGATGGGGGTCTCCACACCCTCGGCCCTGCCCTCCAGCCGCTCCACGATCCACTTCAGCACACGGCTGTTCTCGCCGAAGCCGGGCCAGACGAACCTGCCCTCGTCGTCCTTGCGGAACCAGTTGACGTAGTAGATCCTCGGCAGCTTGGACTGGTCCCTGCCCTTGGCCACGTCGATCCAGTGGGCCATGTAGTCGCCCATGTTGTAGCCGCAGAACGGCAGCATGGCGAACGGGTCGCGGCGCAGCTCGCCGACCTTGCCCTCGGCGGCGGCCGTCTTCTCGGAGGCGACGTTCGCACCGAGGAACACGCCGTGGTTCCAGTCGAAGGACTCCGTCACCAGCGGCACCGCGCTCGCCCGGCGGCCGCCGAACAGGATCGCCGAGATCGGCACGCCCTTGGGGTCCTCCCACTCCGGCGCGATGATCGGGCACTGCGAGGCGGGCACCGTGAAGCGGGCGTTGGGGTGGGCGGCGGGCGTCTCGGACTCCGGGGTCCAGGAGTTGCCCCTCCAGTCGGTCAGATGGGCCGGGGTCTCCTGCGTCATGCCCTCCCACCACACGTCGCCGTCGTCGGTGAGGGCGACATTGGTGAAGATCGCGTTGCCCCACAGCGTCTTCATCGCGTTGGCGTTGGTGTGCTCACCGGTGCCGGGGGCGACACCGAAGAAGCCGGCCTCGGGGTTGATCGCGTACAGCCGGCCGTCCTCGCCGAACCGCATCCACGCGATGTCGTCGCCGATGGTCTCCACCGTCCAGCCGGGGATCGTCGGCTCCAGCATGGCCAGGTTGGTCTTGCCGCAGGCGCTTGGGAAGGCGGCGGCGACGTACCTGGGCTCGCCCTGCGGGGGCGTGAGCTTGAGGATCAGCATGTGCTCGGCCAGCCAGCCCTCGTCGCGGGCCATGACGGAGGCGATGCGCAGGGCGTAGCACTTCTTGCCGAGCAGGGCGTTGCCGCCGTAGCCGGAGCCGTACGACCAGATCTCGCGGTCCTCGGGGAAGTGCGAGATGTACTTGGTGGAGTTGCAGGGCCAGGGGACGTCCTTCTGGCCCGGCTCGAGCGGGGCGCCGACGCTGTGCACGGCCTTGACGAAGAAGCCGCTGTCGCCGAGCTCGTCCAGCACCGCCTGTCCCATGCGGGTCATGGTGCGCATGGACACCGCGACATAGGCGGAGTCGGTGATCTCGACACCGATCGCCGAGAGCGGCGAGCCCAGCGGCCCCATGCAGAAGGGGACGACGTACATCGTCCGCCCTCTCATCGCCCCGCGGAAGATACCGCCCTTGCCGTCCTTGCCCTGGAAGATCTCCCGCATCTCGGCGGGCGCCATCCAGTTGTTGGTCGGCCCCGCGTCCTCCTCCTTCTCGGAGCAGATGAACGTCCGGTCCTCGACACGGGCCACGTCCGAGGGGTCCGAGGCCGCGTAGTAGGAGTTGGGGCGCTTGATCGGGTCGAGTTTCCGGAAGGTTCCCTTCTGAACGAGCTCTTCGCACAGCCGCTCGTACTCGGCCTCGGACCCGTCACACCAGACCACGCTGTCCGGCTGCGTCAGTTCGGCGATCTCGTTGACCCACGAGATCAGCTCCTTGTGCTGGGTGGGAATGACGGGGGGAGCCGCGTTGTCGCGCGCCACGATCGCTCCTAAGTGAGGGTTTTTTGACCTTGTCGCCCCGTGGGGGCCACGGCCCGGATGCCTCGTAGCGCTCATCCGGTGCCGACCGCACTCATTTGATCATCCGACGAGAGCGCCCATCTGTCCAGAGGGGCGCACAAGTGAGCAGGGTGACGAACCCCACGGTTTCCGTACTCCTTTGCGGATTCTTTGCGTCCGCTTGGGGTTCCGGTGAAAAACTTTTTGCGCTCCCCGCGTCAGCACGGCAACTGTCCGGTACTGACCAGCAACTTACGGTGCCGTAGATACGATGCGCGCATGACAGCGTCCGTCTCCGACACGCCCTTGAACACACCGGCCGCCGACCGCGGCCCGGTCGAGCTCTCCCTCCCGCATCCGGTCAAGCCGAAGCTGCGCGGCTGGCTGCACCTGGGCATGTTCCCGGCCGTGCTCGTCGCGGGGCTGGCCCTCACCGCGCTGGCCGTCTCCCCCCGCGGCCGGATCGCCTGCGGGATCTACGTCCTCACCGCCTGCCTGCTCTTCGGCGTCAGCGCGCTGTACCACCGGGGCACCTGGGGGCCGCGCATGACCGGCATCCTGCGCCGGCTCGACCACGCGAACATCTTCCTGATCATCGCGGGCACCTACACCCCGCTGACCCTGCTGCTCCTGCCCGGCGCCAAGGGCCAGTGGCTGCTGTGGGGCATCTGGGCCGCGGCCGTCGTCGGCATCGTCTTCCGCGTCTTCTGGGTGGGCGCCCCCCGCTGGCTCTACACCCCCTGCTACCTCGCGATGGGCTGGGCGGCCGTCTTCTTCCTGCCCGACTTCCTGCGCGCCGGCGGCATCGCGGTCCTGGTCCTGGTGGTCGTCGGCGGCGTTCTCTACAGCGCGGGCGGCATCGTCTACGGCATCAAGCGGCCGAACCCCTCCCCGCGCTGGTTCGGCTTCCACGAGGTCTTCCACTCCTTCACGCTGGCCGCGTTCGTGGTCCACTACGTGGGGATCTTCCTGGTGGCGTACCAGCACGCATAGCCGTCGCCGCACTCCCGCCGCCCCTCTCCCCCGCCCGCCGTACCGAAGGAGCCCGCGAGGCGCCCCGCCCATGGCCCGCACCGCGGCGGACGAGGACAATGACGCCATGACCGCCGCACGTCCCGTCCCCGCCGACCGTCCCCCGACGGGGCTCAGGGAGCGCAAGAAGCTCAGGACCCGGCAGGCGATCCGTTCGGCGGCGTACGCGCTGATCGAGGAGCAGGGGTACGACGCCACGACGATCGAGCAGATCGCCGACCGTGCCGAGGTGTCGCCGTCGACCGTCTCCCGGTACTTCCCGGCCAAGGAGGACATCGTCCTCACGGACGCGTACGACACGGTCGTGCTGGAGGAGCTGCGGGCCCGGCCCGCGGACGAGCCGTGGACGGACGCGCTGCGGCACGCGATGCGCAGGGCGCTCGCGCTGAGCATGGACGAGGAGCCCGGGGCGACCCGGCTGCGCGCCCGGCTGGCCGTCGACGTGCCCGCGGTCCGCGCCCGGATGACGGAGAAGCTGTCGGACACCGCCCGGCTCGTCCGCCGGGAGGTCGCCGCCCGCACCGGGCTGGACCAGGACGGCCTGGAGGTGCGGGTCTTCGCCGCCTCCCTCGTGAGCGGTCTGATGGAGGCCGCCCTGTACTGGGCCGAGCACGGGCACCGGGACGAGCCGGGCGCCCTCGTGGACCGCGCCCTGGACGTCCTGGACCGCGGACTGCCCACCGCCGGGTCCGAGGAGAGGTCCGGGGAGGGGCCCGAGGAGAGGTCCGGGGAGAGGTCCGGGGAGAGGTCCGAAGAGCACGCGTCCTGAGAAAACCTGAGGTCCCGATCCCGCGCCCGTGCCATCCTGACCGGGTGAACGGTCCCGAGATCCGCGTCGAGTTCGCCCCCGGCCTGCATCTGTTCGTCCCCCACTCCCGGCGCCACGGCGCCACCCCGGTCGTCACCGACGGCGTCTCGACGCTCGGTCACGTCGTGGAGTCCCTGGGCGTGCCGCTCACCGAGGTCGGCGCACTGGTGGTGGACGGCCGCACGGTACCGGCGTCGCACGTCCCCCGGGCGCACGAGACCGTCCAGGTGCGGGCCGTGACACGCCCCCAGCAGGTCCCCGGCGCTCCTTTGCGCTTCCTCCTCGACGTGCATCTGGGCACCCTCGCCCGCCGTCTGCGTCTGCTGGGCGTGGACGCGGCCTATGAGTCGACCGACATCGGCGACCCGGCCCTCGCCGCCCGCTCCGCCGCCGAGAAGCGCGTCATGCTCAGCCGTGACCGGGGCCTGCTGCGCCGCCGCGAACTGTGGGCGGGCGCCTTCGTCTACAGCACCCGCCCCGACGAGCAGCTCCACGACGTCCTCGACCGCTTCCGTCCCGCGCTCGCCCCCTGGACCCGGTGCACCGCCTGCAACGGCCTGCTGGAGGACGCCGCGAAGGAGGAGGTGGCCGACCAGCTGGAGCACGGCACTCGGCGCACCTACGACGTCTTCGCCCGCTGCCGCGACTGCGGCCGCGCCTACTGGAAGGGCGCCCATCACGAGCAGTTGGAGGCGATCGTGGAGCGTGCCCTGGCCGGGTACGCCGACCGGAGGTGACCTCCCGCCGGGGAGGTCCGGGCCCGTCTCAGCCGCTCAGGGCGGCGCGCAGACGGTCCGGGTCGGTGGTGGGGGCGTCGCAGGTGAAGCCGCGGCAGACATAGGCGGCCGGCTCGCCGTCGACGAGGGGCCGCCCGGCGAGCAGGGGGAACTCGTCGCTCCCCGGGGTGCCGCAGGCGACGACGGCACCGGGGGCGGTGCCCAGAAGTGCCGTACGGTGCAGGGTTTTCGCCGCCTCGTCGTCGAGGGACGGCCCCACGACGGCCACCTCGCGCGGTCCGTCGAGCAGGGCCTCGGCGACGGCCAGCCCCCAGCCGATGTAGCGGGGGACGCGCGGGCCGAGCGCCCGGACCACGCCCAACGCCTTCTCGGCGGCGGCGCGATGGACCTCGGAGCCCGTGTGGGCCGCATAGCCGAGCAGGGCGCCGGCGGCCGCCGTCCAGCCGGAGGGGACGGCGTTGTCGGTGGGGTCCTGGGGGCGGCGGATCAACTGCTCGGCGTCGACGGCCGTGTCGTACAGGGCGCCCGTCTCCGGGTCGGTGAACCGGGTGAGCACATGCCCGAGGAGCAGCCCGGCGAACTCCAGCCACACCCCCTCGCCGGTGACGGAGGCCAGGGCGAGGAAGCCCTCGGCCACATCGGCGTAGTCCTCCAGCACCCCGGCGTTGGCCCCGGGCCGGCCGTCCTTGCTGGTGCGGTGGAGCGCGGCGTGCTCGTCCATGTGCACCCGTACCAGGAGGTCGGCGGCGGCGGTCGCGGCGTCCACCAGGTCCGGGCGGTCGAAGTAGGCGCCGGTCTCGGCGAGGGCGGCGATCGCGAGCCCGTTCCAGGCGGCGACCACCTTGTCGTCCCGGCCGGGGGCGGGGCGCTCGGCCCGCTTCTCGAACAGCCGGCGCCTGATCGACTCGATCCGCCCGGCGTCGAACATGCCTTCCTGCTGCGGCAGTTGCAGCACGGAGGAGCCGTGCTCGAAGGTGCCCTCCTCGGTCACGCCGAAGTACCGGGCGGCGAGTTCGGCGTCCTGCTCCCCGAGGGCCTCCCGCAGCTGCCGCGGGGTCCACACGTAGTAGGCGCCCTCGGCATGCCTGCCGGTCCCGTCGTCGCTGTCGGCGTCCAGGGCCGAGGCGAACCCGCCTTCCTCGGTGCGCAGTTCACGCACCATGAAGTCGGCGGTCTCCAGGGCGACGCGGCGGGCGAACTCCGAGCCGGTGGCCCGCCACAGATGGGCGTAGACCCGGCACAGCAGGGCGTTGTCGTACAGCATCTTCTCGAAGTGCGGCACCACCCAGTCCCGGTCCACGGAGTACCGGGCGAAGCCGCCGCCGAGCTGGTCGTAGATGCCGCCGCGGGCCATCCGCTCGCAGGTGTCCTGCGCCATCTGCAGCGCTCCCTCGGAGCCGGTGCGGGCATGGTGCCGCAGCAGGAACTCGATCACCATCGACGGCGGGAACTTCGGCGCCCCGCCGAAGCCGCCGCGCCGGGCGTCGTACTCCCGGGTCAGCGCGAGCAGCGCCTGCGCCATCTCCGGTGCGCCGGGGACCTGTGCGGCGCCGTAGTCGAGCCGCCGGTTCGCCAGGTCCCGCACGATCCTCCCGGCGGCGTCGGCGACCTCCTCCCGCCGGGTCTCCCACGCCTGCCGCACGCCCTCCAGCACCTGCCGGAACGACGGCATCCCGTGCCGGGGCACGGGCGGAAAGTACGTACCGAAGTAGAACGGCTCGGCCTCGGGCGTCAGGAACACGGTCATGGGCCATCCGCCGTGCCCGGTCGCCGCCTGGACGGCCTCCATGTACACCGCGTCGACGTCGGGCCGTTCCTCGCGGTCGACCTTGATGCTGACGAAGTGCTCGTTCATGACGGCGGCCGTGTCCGGGTCCTCGAAGGACTCATGCGCCATGACATGGCACCAGTGACAGCTGCTGTACCCGACGCTCAGCAGCACGGGGACCTCGCGCCGCCGCGCCTCCGCGAAGGCCTCTTCCGACCATGGCCACCAGTCGACCGGGTTGTCGGCGTGCTGAAGCAGGTACGGGGAGGTCTCATGGGCCAGTCGGTTCGGCATGCCTCCATCCTGCCTCACCGGGCCCCACCGGGCACGGAACGTGATCATCGCACGGCGCCCCGTACGCCTTCCGGCAAGGCGCCGGGCACCCGGCCCGGCTGTGCCAACTGACCGGCCCGCTGACCGGCTTGCTGGTCGCCGCCGTCCGCGGCCACCGGGGGCGTGGAGGCCGGTGCGGCGGTGGCCCGGGCCCGGCAGGAGCTGTCCCGGCTTCGCCCGGGACGAGTTGTCCCGGCTCTCCCGGGACGGCCGTCCGCTGCGCGGCGGGAAGCCGGACGGCCGCCTCGGGGCCTGCCGACTGGCGCCGGAGCGGGCGTGAGCCCGGAGGCAGGGCGGCGGGCCCGGTGTCCGGGCATGGTGCCGAGCCGGCGGGCACAGGAGGTGAAGGAGGTGGCGGTGCCGGCCGGGCGGTGAGGGCGGCACCGCCCGCCGCCCGGTGTCAGCTCTGCTGGGCCTTGGGATCGGCCGCGGGGGCGCCGGACGCCGTCTCCGGGTCCGGCTCCTCCTTGAAGTCGACCTTGTTCATATGGCGGTTCATGGACTTCATCAGGCCCCACACGGCCAGGGCCATCACGGCGAAGACGATGAACCCGAGGACGCCGGGGGTGACCTTGTTCGGGTCGACCTCGGCGAGGGGGACGAGGTGCGTCACTGCCGTGTTCGCGCTTGCGCTCATGTCAGGCATTGTCCCTCAGGGCTACCGGATGCCTGCAAAGAGGTCGTCCTCGGGGAGCGAGGTGGCCACGAGGGACTTCGCGAGCTCGTACTCCTCGGTGGGCCAGACCTCCTTCTGGATCTCCATCGGCACCCGGAACCAGCCGCCGTCGGGGTCGATCTGCGTGGCGTGGGCGATCAGCGCCTTGTCGCGGATCTCGAAGAAGTCGGCGCAGGGGATGTGCGTGGTGATCGTGCGGTCCTTGCGGCCGGACTTCTCCCAGCGCTCGAGCCACTCGCCGTAGGGGGACTCCAGACCGCGGTCCAGCATGGCCCTGTGCAGCGCCTCGGTGCGCGGGCGGTTGAAGCCCTGGTTGTAGTACAGCTTCAGCGGCTGGTACGTCGGCCCGTACTCCTCCACCGGGTACTTCTCGGCGTCCGCGGCACCCTCGAAGGCCACCATCGTGATCTTGTGGGTCATGATGTGGTCGGGGTGCGGGTAGCCGCCGTTCTCGTCGTAGGTGGTGATCACCTGGGGGCGGAAGGAGCGGATCCGGCGCACCAGCTCACCGGCCGCCTTGTCGACGTCCTCCAGGGCGAAACAGCCCTCGGGCAGCGGTGGCGGCGGGTCGCCCTCGGGCAGTCCGGAGTCGACGAAGCCGAGCCACTCCTGTTTGACGCCGAGGATCTGCCGGGCCTCCTCCATCTCCTTCCGGCGTACCTCGTGAATGTTCTCCTCGATGTACTTGTCCCCCTGCAGCTTGGGATTGAGGATGGAGCCACGCTCTCCGCCCGTGCAGGTCACCACCAGCACGTCCACCCCCTCGGACACGTACTTGGCCATGGTGGCCGCTCCCTTGCTCGACTCGTCGTCGGGGTGCGCGTGCACGGCCATCAGTCTCAACTGCTCGGTCAAGGCTCAGTCCTCAAGATCAAGTCGGTGCCCGGCGCAAGCGGGCTGTCAACGGTGCCGCCCCACGGGTACGCCGTCGGGTCCGTCGTCCCGGGGTGGCGGTCGGGCAGTCGTGCGTGGGCTTCTATAGTGACCGAATCGAGGGGCGAATAATTCCGGGATGCACCCCCGGGAGCCCCCGCGGGACGCGGGTTCCGCCCGGCCGAGAGGACGATCATGAGTACGGTGAGCACCAGGCCGCCCGAGGGCCGCTACGGCCGCTCCCCGGACGGGCGTGACGACCGCACACTCAAGATCGTGGGCGCCGTTCTGGGCGCGGCCCTGCTGGCCCTGATCGGTTACTTCGCCTACCACTACGTCGGGCAGAACGAGATCAGCGGGCAGATCATCTCCTTCGAGACCTCGAAGGACGCGATGCGGATCCAGCTGGAGGTCCACAAGGACGCCGACACCCGCGGCTACTGCACACTGCGCTCACGGGCCATGGACGGCAGCGAGGTCGGACGGGCGGACTTCCGCTTCGACCAGCGGGCCACACGGATCGACACCGTGGTCACGCTGCGTACGACGGCACGGGGCGCGACGGCCGAGCTGGTGGGCTGCCATGCCGGCTGACGCACCGCCCGGTACGCCGGTCGGCGCACTCGACAGGCCGGAACACCGGGGCGACGACCTGCGTTGATGTAGATCTTGTGGCTTATGTCCTCCCCCTTTGGGGCGGGGGTTGTTAGGCTCGTGGTTTCGCCCATCCAAGAGGGAACATCCTTCTGGGTAGGGCGATGCTTTTGTATACCCAGTACCGACGAGGAGCACCTGTGACCCAGACCAGCGAGAACGTCACCTGGCTGACCCAGGAGGCGTACAACAAGCTCAAGGAAGAGCTTGCCTACCTTACTGGTCCTGCGCGCACGGAGATCGCCGCCAAAATCGCGGCCGCGCGCGAAGAAGGGGACCTGCGTGAGAACGGCGGGTACCACGCGGCCAAGGAGGAGCAGGGCAAGCAGGAGCTCCGCGTACGCCAGCTGACCCAGCTCCTGGAGAACGCGAGGATCGGCTCGCCGCCGGTCGAGGACGGCACCGTCGCTCCGGGCATGGTCATCACGATCGCCTTCGACGGCGACGAGGACGACACGCTGACCTTCCTGCTGGCCTCGCGCGAGTACGCCAGCTCCGAGATCGAGACCTACTCGCCGCAGTCCCCGCTGGGCGCCGGTGTGATGGGTCACAAGGTCGGCGAGACCGCGGAGTACGAGCTGCCCAACGGCAAGACCGCCTCGGTGAAGATCCTCCGTGTCGAGCCGTACAAGGGCTGAGCCCGCACACACCTGCCGTCCCTTCTGGTGAACCCCCGGCGCCTCGTCTGTGCGCCGGGGGTTCCCTCATGTTCCGGCCGGTCCGCCGGCTCTTCTGCCGCCGTCCTCCCTCACGCCGTGGCCGAGCGGTACTTGCGGACCGCGAGCGTACGGAAGACCAGGATGATCACGACCGACCAGATCACCGAGGTCAGGATCGGGTGCTGCATGGGCCAGGCCTCGGGCGTCCGGAAGCCCGGGGGAATGTTGCCGAACAGCTCGCGGCACGCCTGGACGGTGGCGCTGAACGGGTTCCACTCCGCGATGTGCCGCAGAAGGGACGGCATCTGGTTCGCGTCCACGAACGCGTTCGAGATGAACGTCAGCGGGAACAGCCAGATCAGACCGCCCGAGGTCGCCGCTTCGGGAGTGCGCACGGACAGGCCGATGAGCGCGCCGATCCACGAGAACGCGTATCCGAGCAGCAGGAGCAGGCCGAATCCGGCGAGCACCTTGCCGATGTTCTCGTGCGTGCGCCAGCCGACGATCAGGGCGACGAGCGCCAGGACGACGACCGTGAGCGCCGTCTGCACCAGGTCGGCGAGGGTGCGGCCGGTCAGCACCGCGCCACGCGCCATGGGCAGGGAGCGGAAACGGTCGATGAGGCCCTTGTGCATGTCGTCGGCGATGCCCGCCCCCGCGCCCGCCGTGGCGAACGTGACGGTCTGGGCGAA
Organism: Streptomyces thermoalcalitolerans; assembly: GCF_039525155.1. Taxonomy (NCBI): domain Bacteria; kingdom Bacillati; phylum Actinomycetota; class Actinomycetes; order Kitasatosporales; family Streptomycetaceae; genus Streptomyces; species Streptomyces thermoalcalitolerans. The sequence goes on from NZ_BAAAHG010000016.1 coordinate 95,236, forward strand.
GATGCCGGCCATCAGGAACTCACGGTAGGTCCCGGAGGAGATGGAGGAGCCGACCTGGATCGAGCCGCCGAACACATAGGTGAACAGCACCACGAACATGACCGGCTGGACGAGCCCGAAGATCACCATCTCGGGGATCCGGGTCATGCGGATCAGGTTGCGCTTGGCGACGACCAGCGAGTCCCGGAGGGACTGCATCACGGGGTTGCCGGACGGCTCGATCCGCACGCTGTCGGTGACGGCACTCACTTGACGGTCTCCTTCTCGCGCCGGCGGTCTTGTGCATCGGCGCTCTCCGCGCCGTTCTCCTCGTCCGTGGCCTCGGCCACGTGGCCCGTGAGGGACAGGAATACGTCGTCGAGCGTGGGGCGGCGCAGCCCGATGTCGTCGATCTCGACCCCGCGGGCGTCCAGCTCGCGGATGATCTCGGCCAGCAGCCTGGCCCCACCGGTGACCGGCACGGTCAGCTTGCGGGTGTGCTCCTCGACGGTGGCGTCGCCCCTGCCGAAGCCGCGCAGCACCTCACCGGCGGTGGAGATGGACGCGCGGTCGTGCACGACGACCTCGACGCGCTCGCCGCCGGTGCGGGCCTTGAGCTCGTCGGAGGTGCCGCGGGCGATGACCCGGCCGTGGTCGACGACCGCTATCTCGTGCGCCAGCTGATCGGCCTCCTCCAGGTACTGGGTGGTCAGCAGCAGGGTCGTCCCCCCGGAGACGAGCTCCTTGATGACGTCCCACAGCTGCTGGCGGTTGCGCGGGTCGAGACCGGTCGTCGGCTCGTCCATGAACATCACCGGCGGGGAGACGACGAGCGCCGCCGCCAGGTCGAGCCGGCGGCGCATGCCGCCGGAGTAGGTCTTCGTGGGCCGGTCCGCGGCCTCGGTGAGGTTGAACTGCTCCAGCAGCTCGGCGGCCCGCTCCTTCGCCGCGCGGGATCTCATCTGGTAGAGCCGGCCGACCATCTCGAGGTTCTCCCGGCCGGTCAGATACTCGTCGACCGCGGCGAACTGACCGGACAGGCCGATGGAACGCCGCACTTCATTGGGCTGCTTGAGCACGTCGAGGCCGGCGACGACGGCCTTGCCGCTGTCGGGCCGCAGCAGGGTCGTCAGACAGCGGACGGTGGTGGTCTTGCCCGCGCCGTTCGGCCCGAGCAGTCCGAGCACCGTGCCCTCGGGGACATCGAGGTCGACGCCGTCCAGAGCCCTTACGTCACCGAAGGTCTTCACCAGACCTTCGGCATAGATGGCGCCTGGCATATGAAAACTCCACGTGAATAGGGGATTGCCGGAAAAGCCTAGAGAGACGGGTTGCGTTCCGCCGGGAATTTCTCCTGCGCAGCGTCCGCGCACATCCACAAGGCGCGAGACACACCATAACGCGATGTATCGCGTTCTTCCAAGGGGTTTTCCCGAGTGCGTGGCAGGGAAGGGCACACAAGGCCGGTGACCTGGGCGTTCGCCGCCCGCGGACCGGTCGGCCCGGTGGTGCGGCCGGCAGGATCGGTCGACGGGTTCGGCCGGGGGCCGGCCGAAGGGGCCGGCTGAAGGGTTCAGCCGACGGTTTCAGTCGACGGCTTCAGCCGGCGGCTTCAGTCGATGATCGTGTAGCCAGCGTCACGCAGGGCCTGGCCGACCTCGGCGCAGTGTGCCGGGCCCTTCGTCTCCAGATGCAGCTCCACCTCCGCCTCCGTGAGCCCGAGCCGCGGATCGGTTCGTACATGACTCACGTCGAGGACGTTAGCGTCAGCCACTGACAACACCCCCAAAAGCGTGGCAAGCGCGCCCGGCCGGTCCATCAGCCGCAGACGAACGGCCAGGTAGCGGCCCTGCGCGGCCATGCCGTGCCGCAGCACCCGCTGCAGCAGCACCGGATCGACATTGCCGCCGGACAGCACCGCCACCACCGGGCCCTCGAGGTCGCCGAGGCCGTCCGCGCCGCCCAGCAGCGCGGCGACCGGACTCGCACCGGCCGGCTCCACGACCAGCTTGGCCCGCTCCAGGCACAGCAGCAGCGCGGCGGACAACGCGTCCTCGGTGACCGTGCGCACCTCGTCCACCAGCTCCTCGACGATCGCGAACGGCACGTCGCCCGGTCTTCCGACCCTGATGCCGTCGGCCATCGTCGACGGGTTCTCGACCGCCACCGGCCGCCCCGCCGCCAGCGACGGCGGATACGCCGCCGAGCCCTCCGCCTGCACACCGATGATCCGCACCTCGGGCCGGAGCGTCTTCACCGCCACCGCGACACCGGCCGCGAGCCCGCCGCCGCCGATGCCGACGACGATCGTGCGCACCTTCGGGCACTGCTCCAGGATCTCCAGGCCGACCGTGCCCTGACCCGCGATGATGTCAGGGTGGTCGAACGGGTGGATGAACACCGCCCCGGTCCGGGCCGCGTACTCCTGCGCGGCGGCCAGGGTCTCGTCGACCACCTGGCCGTGCAGGCGGACCTCGGCGCCGTAGTCCCGGGTGGCGCTGACCTTCGGCAGCGGGGCGCCCTTCGGCATGAACACCGTGGCGTGCACCCCGAGCAGCGACGACGCCAGCGCCACCCCCTGCGCGTGGTTGCCGGCGCTCGCGGCCACCACTCCCGCGGCACGCTCCTCGGGCAGCAGTCCGGCGATCCGGACATAGGCGCCGCGCAGCTTGAACGACCCCGTCCGCTGCAGGTTCTCGCACTTGAGGTACACCGGCACGCCCACCAGCTGGGACAGGTGCCTGCTGCTCTCCATCGCGGTCACCCGCGCCACCCCCGAGAGCATCTTCTGCGCACCGCGCACGTCGTCGAGGGTGACGGCCCGCAGCGGACCGGCCGTGCTGTAGCTCATGCCCCAAGTCTCGCAGTGCGCGGACCCCGGACACGGTTGCGCCCCTCCCGCGGAACCGGTTTGCCCGGCACCGGTACGCCCCGCCCCGCAGCCGCGTACTCTGTCCCCCAACCCAAGCAGCCCTTGAGAAGTGAGCCCTCCGCCATGCCCGCTACACCTGACAAGCCGACGGACCCGACGGCCGTCGGTGACACCGGTCTCCTCGACGCCCTCCAGCACGAGGTGGCGGTCTTCGCCCGCCGCGCCGAACAGACCAGGCTCGGCGGGGTCGGACAGGTGCGCAACTCCATGGACCGCGCCGCCTACCTGCTGCTCAACCGCCTGGACAAAGAGGGTCCGATGGGCGTCAAGGCGCTCGCCGCGAGCATGGGCATCGACTCCTCCACCGTCACCCGCCAGGTGGCACCGCTCGTCGACACCGGGCTCGTCAAACGCACCTCCCATCCCGAGGACGGGCGGGCCGTGGTGCTGCAGCTCTCCCCGCGCGGACTGGCACGGCTGGAGGAGGTCCGCGCCTCCCGGCGGCAGCTGATGGCCGAGCTGACCCAGGACTGGAAGCCGGAGGAGCGCGAGGCCTTCTGCTCGCTGCTGACCCGCTTCAACCGCGCCCTCTCCGCCCGTCACGCCCACTGCACGGCCCAGCAGGACTCGCCGTCGGCGTCCTGAGCCACCTGTGCCGCTCCGGGTCCGCCGCCGGCGCGCCGCAGCGGGCGCCGTGCTCCGCGCACGGCTCTTGACCGACGGGATGCCGCTGTCCTCATATGAGACCGGGAGTGTCCTCGTATGAGACCGGGACATGAGACCGGGCCCCGCACGCCGCACGAGCACGGGTCCCGCTGTCACGGTCGCCCCTGGCAGGAGGCGCGGTGCGAGAACGGCAGGCGTCCCCGGGCGGCCGCCGGGCCCGGGAGTTCGAGGCGTTCGTCGCGGGCGCGGCCGGCCGGCTGCTGCACATCGCCACGCTGCTCACCGCGGAGGCCCCGGACGACAACCCGCGCGCGCGGCGCCTGCTGACCCTCGCCCTGGCGCACACGTACGCGTCCTGGGACCGGCTGCGCGGCGAGGACCCGTATGCCCACACCCGTGAGCGTCTGGCCGGCCGTTTCGCCCACGAGGCGTGGTACCGGCGCGGGGGCCGTGCCCGCCGGCAGCTCTCCGGCGCGCTGGCCGCCCTCACCCCGCAGGAACGGTTGATCGCCGTCCTCAGGCTGTACGAGGGGATGGCCGAGGACCAGACGGCGGCCCTGCTGGGGCTGCCCGCGGACCGCGTCCGCATCCTCTGCGACCGCGCGGTCGTCGCACTCGCCCGCCCGGCGTACCGTCCGGCACCGGCGGTACGCGGCCCCGAGGTGGCGCCGTCGTGAGCGCCGTGCGCGCACACCCCGACGCGAGGAGGCGGCGGTGAACCGGACCGAGCGCGAGGCCGCCGTGCGGCGGCTTCTGGAGCAGCCGTCGCCGCAGGTGCCGGTGGAGCTGTACGACGACGCGGTGCGCCGCGGGGAGCGCATGCTGCGCCGCCGGACGGCCGCCCGCCGGGCGATGTGGCTGGTGCTGTTCGCGGCCACCGTGGCCCTCACCGTGTGGGCGCTGACGGCCCGGCCGTGGGCGGAGCCGCCGCCCATGACTCCTCCCGTGGCCGACTGGTGACCTCCGGCCGACTGGTGACCTCCGGCCGGACGGTGATTCCCGGCCTGCCGGTGGTTCCCCGATCGGCCGGTGCTCCCCGGCCTGCCGGTGCGTGCTAGCCGAGCGCCTGCCGCAGGTCCTCGAGCAGATCGTCGACGTTCTCGATGCCCACGGACAGCCGGACCAGGTCCCCGGGGACCTCCAGGGCGGAGCCCGCCGCGGAGGCGTGCGTCATCCGCCCGGGGTGCTCGATCAGGGACTCGACCCCGCCGAGGGATTCGCCGAGCGTGAACACCTTGGCGCGGTTGCAGACCTCGACGGCCGCCTCCTCGCCGCCCCGCACCCGGAAGGAGACCATGCCGCCGAACGTCCTCATCTGCTTGACGGCCACCTCGTGACCGGGGTGCTCCGGCAGTCCCGGGTACAGCACCTGCGTCACACGCGGGTGCCGGGACAGCATCTCGGCGACCTTGGCGGCGTTCTCGCTGTGCCGGTCCATGCGCACCGCGAGCGTCTTGGTGCCGCGCAGCACCAGCCAGGAGTCGAACGGACCCGCGACGGCGCCCATGGCGTTCTGGTGGTACGCCAGCTCGTCGCCCAGGGCCGGGTCGCTGACGACCAGCGCACCGCCGACGACGTCCGAGTGGCCGCCCATGTACTTGGTCAGCGAGTGCACCACCACGTCCGCGCCGAGCGCGAGCGGCTGCTGCAGGTACGGCGTGGCGAAGGTGTTGTCGACGACGAGCTTGGCGCCCGCGTCGTGAGCGACCTGGGCGACGACGGCGATGTCGGTGATGCCGAGCAGCGGGTTGGAGGGCGTCTCCACCCACACGGCCTTGGTCTTCGGGGTGATGGCGGCCCGTACGGCGGCCGGGTCGCCGGTGTCCGCGACCGACCACTCCACGCCCCAGCGGGAGGCGACCTTGTCGAAGAGGCGGAACGTGCCGCCGTAGGCGTCGTTGGGGATGACGACGTGGTCGCCGGGGCGGAGCAGCGTACGCAGCAGGCAGTCCTCGGCAGCCAGACCGGACGCGAACGCGAGACCGCGGCGGCCGCCCTCCAGGGCGGCGAGGTTCTCCTCCAGGGCGGTCCTGGTCGGGTTGGCGCTGCGGCTGTACTCGTAGCCGCCGCGCAGGCCGCCCACGCCGTCCTGCTTGTAGGTCGACACCTGGTAGATGGGCGGGACGACCGCCCCGGTGAGGGGGTCGGCGGTGTTGCCCGCATGGATCGCGAGCGTCTCGAAGTGCTGACTGATGTGCCTGTCGCTCATGGGCCCGAGGGTAGTGGGCGTGCGGAAGTGATGGCGGACGACAGGGCCCGGCCCCGCTCGTGGCCGGGTTTTCCACAGGCCGGCGGGACAGGTTGGCCAAGTGTCGGCACGGTCTGGTTCGCTGGAGACATGGAGATTCTCTGGGTCCTGATGGCACTGGTCATGCTGGGCTTCGTCCTGCTTCCGTACATGCGGCGCAAGCGCGGCGTCATCGAGCAGGTGCCCCCGGGGCACCCGGACGCCGCGGACCCGGCGAACTACGGGTTCGTACGGCAGGAGCAGCTGGACGTCCGCCTGCCCGGCCCCGACCAGGACCTGCTGGACGTCCTGGATCTGGTGCAGCGGACCCAGGACTACCGCGCGGCCTCCCAGCTCCTCGCGGGCACGGAGAAGGAGGGCGAGCTGCGCTGGCAGCGGGTGCAGGCCTTCGCCGGTGCCGCCGCGCTGGAACTGCGGCAGCGGCCGGGCGGGGTCGGCGAGACGCCGGGCGGGCAGTGGCTGCGGGTGTGGCGCACCGAGGCGCCCAAGGACCCGGGCGGCGCGGCGGTGCACGCGGCGTTCCTGGTGCAGCAGGCATGGCGTACGGCGACGCCGGGCACGGACGAGTTCCGGATCATCATGGAGGAGGCCAAGGAGGCGTGCGGCCAGGCCGCGCTGCTCGCCCCGGGCGACCCGGTCCCCCACATCGTCGAGCTGGCCGTGGCCCGCGGCCTGGCGTACCCGCGGCCGGAGTTCGAGAAGCTCTGGCTGAAGATCCTCGACCGTGCGCCGCACCACATGGGGGCACATCTGGAGGCCCTGCACTACTGGTGCGAGAAGTGGCACGGCTCGCGCGAGCTGGCGATGTCGTTCGCCGAGGCCGCGGCCGCCCGCGCGCCCCAGGGTTCCCTGCTGGCGGGCCTTCCGCTCTTCGCCGTCTTCGAGCACATGCCCGAGGTGAACCTGGTCCAGGGCTTCTACCGGAGCGAGGTCGTGACCAAGGCGATCCACGGCGCGCTCCACGCGGTGCAGTCGGCCCGCTCCGACGACCCGGTGCAGGCCCATGTCCGCCATCTGCTGCTCTTCTTCCTCGTCCGCTGCGAACGCTGGGCGGAGGCCATGAGTCAGCTGGTGCACATCGACGGCCACGTGGGCGCCCTGCCGTGGACGCTGTCCGACGACCCGGCGGCGGAGTTCGCCCTCTACCGGGCCCTGGCGGTGGCGGGCTACGAGGCGAACGGCGGCAGTCCGGCGACGCTGCTCCACTGAGACACCTCTTCTGAGACACCTCTTCGTCCCCGGTCTCGCCCCCGGCCGGACCGGGACTCCTCCGGTGCCCCCGGTCCGGAGCCGGACCGGAGCCGGACCGGGGTTAAACCGGGGTCGGACCAAGGCTCTCTCCGGCGAGCCAGGACCGGGGTCGGGTCAGGGCCGGACGGGGTCCCTCCGGGCGCTCGGACCGGGCCGGAGCGAAGCCCGAGCAGGATTGGAATTGCCCCTCTGACCTGCGGTGGGGCATACTCCGCCTACTCCGCTTGCTGCGTTTCCCCCCACACGCACCACCGCGCGGTCACCTCCCGGCGGCCGTCGCTGCGTCATGTCCGCTTTCACAGATTCTGTGGGGGGTCCGCCCGATGGGCGCAACTCTGCGCGCGCTGCGCACCGTCGCACTGCTGCTCGGGTTCTACGCGCTGAACCTCGTCCTGCTCGCGGCGCTGGCCGCCCTCGACGCGGCGGCCCTGCGCTGGGCTCCCGGCGCGCTCGCCGGCAAGATCGTGATCGTCTCGGTCCTGCTGGCCCTTCCGGTCATACGTGGCATGTTCATGCTGCGCACACCGAAGGACGAGGACGTGGCGGGCCTGGAGGTCACCGAAGCCGACGAACCCCGGCTGTGGGCGTTGGTACGGGAACTCGCGGAGGCCGCCGGCACCCGCGCCCCCGACCGGATCATCCTCACCGGCGAGGTCAACGCGGCCGTCGCCGAACGGCCACGGCTCCTCGGCCTGCTCCCCGGCCCACGCCGCCTCTACCTCGGCGTACCGCTCATGACCGGGCTGAGCGAGGCCCAGTTGCGCGCCGTGCTCGCCCATGAGTACGGCCACTTCACCGGCGGCGACACCCGGCTGGCCGCCGTCGTCGTCCGGGGCCGGACGCAGATCGAGCGGATCATCGAGCAGTTCCGCGCCAAGGCCGACCACAAGGTCGCCAAGGAGCGCGCCCGCCAGGAGAAGGCCGCCGCCAAGGCCGTGGCCAAGGGCAAGAAGGCCAAGGAGATCGACACGACCGGGGCCGGGCTGACGTACCGGACGATGGCCCGGATCTACACGCTGTACGGCACCTTCTACCTGCGGGCCTCACTGACGACGGCCCGCGACCAGGAGTACGCGGCGGACCTGGCCGCCGCCCGGATCGCCGGCCGCGACGCGACCGCGTCGGCGCTGCGCGAGATCCCGGCCCTCGCCACCGCGCACGCGTTCTACCTCGACTGCTACGCCCTGCTCGGCGTACGCGCGCGGCTGCTGCCGCCACGCGGGGAGTTCTTCGGCGGCTTCGGCCGGATGCTGAGCGCCCGCACGCTGGAACTCGTGGAGCTGCGCACCCAGCTGCCGGACGAGCCCGCCTCCCCGTACGACTCGCACCCGCCGATCGCCGCACGCGTCCGCCGGATCGAGGCCCTGCCCGCCGACGGCCGCGCCGAGGAGGGCAAGGGCGTCGCGCTCGACCTGCTCACCTCCCCGGAGCGGACCCTGGCGGCCCTGGAGGACGCGGTCCTGACGGAGGAGGCCCGCACGTTCCGCCGCGCCGCCGACTGGAACGAGCTGCTGAACGTCTCGATGACCGAGGCCCTCGCCTCCCTCGACACCCCGCTGCACCGGGTGCTGGCCGTCTACACCAAGGGCCGGCCGACCCTGTCCGGGCTGCTGGCGGTGATCGACGACGGGCAGCTGTGGCGGCTGGCGCAGCGCCTGCCGCTGTCCGACGAGGCGGCGGCCGCGACGGGACGCGCCTTCCGCGAGTTCGTCCGTCCCGTGCTGCGTGATGCGCTGCGGAGCATGGTGCTGGCCGAGTTCAGTGCGCACTCGCTGGTGACCTGGGAGTTCTCCTGGGAACGGGCGGCGACCGCCCACCTTCCCGGATCCCTCGCCGACGGCGACGAGAACGACGGGAACACCGAGGCCGGTGCCGTCCTCGCCGCGGCCGTGGAGGCCGCGCTCGCCGACCGCCCGGACACCGGACCGCTGCGCGCACTGCTGCCCCCGACACCGACCGCCTGACACTCCCCTGTGCGCCCTCCCCGCCCCCCTTCCTCGACCCCTCTCTCCTCAACGACCGAGAAACGGAGCCCACGCCCGATGACCGTCCTGCTGTGGATCCTGGGCATTCTGGCCGTCCCCACCGTGCTCTTCGCCCTGTGGATGGCCTGGGTCTTCGTGAAGGAGTACCGGAAGGAGCTGAAACAGGCGTCCCGGTCACCGGGCACCGAGAGCACCTCGGAGGTCGCCGAGCGGTTCGGTCTGCTGCCCCCGGAGCGGCAGAACACCGACTACGCGGCCCCGCCGCCCGCCGACTGGGCGGCCGCGCTGAACGCCGTGCGCGGCGGGGACTGGCGGCCGGCCGCGGAGGTGCTGCGCACCATCGGCCGTGACTGGGAGCGCCGCTCCGCCGCCGTGTCCCTGTTCGCCGAGCAGGCGGCCGAGGAGGACGACTGGCTGCTCGCGTGGGAGGCCGAGCACCCCGACGACCCGGACGCCGCCGTGGTCCGGGCCCGCAGCACCGTGTCCCTCGCCTGGGAGATACGCGGCAGCAAGCGGGCCCGGTACACGACCCGGGAGCAGTTCGAGGGCTTCCACCGGACGCTGGTGCGCTCCCGCGAGGAGATAGCGCGGGCCGCCGCCCTGAACCCCGACGACCCCACGCCGTACATCACGGAGATCTGGGTGGCGCTCGGCCTCGGCTACCCGCACTCCGAGATGGACAAGCTCTGGGCGGAGATCACCGCCCGTGCCCCGTACCACTACGAGGCCCACTTCTCGGCGTTGCAGTACTGGTGCGCGAAGTGGCGCGGCTCGGAGCAACTGGCCACCGAGTTCGCCGAGCGCGCCGCGGCCGGCGCACCGCTGGGCAGCCTGCTCACGGCACTGCCGCTCATCGCCCACTACGAGCACGACGAGTCGGAGGACAGCGCCGTCGACCGCACGCCCGAGATGGTGGCCCGGGTCGACGCCGCCCTCGCCGACGCGGCGGCGGCCGATCCGTCCCACCCGCGGCTGCCCGAGCTGCGGCACCTGCTGGCGTACTACCTGTCGCTGCAGGACCGGGACGAGGCGGCACTGGAGCAGTTCAAGCTGGTCGACGGGTATGTGAACGCGCTGCCGTGGCGTTACCGGAACGACATGGCCGAGTACTACTGCACCATCCGCGACGCCTCGGCCGCGGCGGTGGCCGCAGCCGCCGGGCCGACCGTCTGAATCCGGAAACCGTCCGAATCCGGAATGCGAGCGGCGCCGGAATCGTTCTCCTTCCATGCCGTCGCCCGTGCACTGCGAGCGGCGGAACCGACGGGCTCGTTGTGACGGGCGGGCCCGCCTCAGACCGACAGGGAGACCCTCATGCTCTTCGGCCGAACGCCGCAGATGCCCACCCCCGAGCAGGCGCTCAAGGGCCGACCCACACCTGTGTTCGAGGTCCCCGACCGCCACACGGTCCTCGGCAACCCGCTCCTTGGCCCCTACCCCGAGGGCCTGGAGGTCGCCGACTTCGGCATGGGCTGCTTCTGGGGCGCCGAGCGCAGGTTCTGGCAGCTCCCGGCAGGGGTGTGGACCACTCTGGTCGGCTACCAGGGCGGCTACACCGAGAACCCCACGTATGAGGAGGTCTGCTCGGGCCTGACCGGTCACGCGGAAGTGGTCCGCGTGGTCTACGACCCGAAGGTCATCTCGTACAACCGGCTTCTGAAGACCTTCTGGGAGTCCCACAACCCCACCCAGGGGTACCGTCAGGGCAACGACGTGGGCACCCAGTACCGCTCTGCCGTCTACACCCACTCCCCTGCCCAGGCAGCCGCGGCGGAGGCCTCCCGCGAGGCCTACCAGAAGGTCCTCACCGCAGCCGGCCACGGCACGATCACCACGGAGATCCTCCCGGCCGACGGCCGCCCCTTCTACCCGGCGGAGGCCTACCACCAGCAGTACCTCGACAAGAACCCGGCGGGTTACTGCGGCCTGGGCGGCACCGGGGTCGAGCTGGAGACCCCGTTCGAGACGAACTGGGGAGCCTCGTGCCCGACGGGGGTCGCTCCCGCGCCCGAAGTCGCGGAGAAGTAACCGGCCGAACCTGAGCCCGGCTCCACCAGCCGTGGTGTCGCCGGGCGCGGTGCCACGGCCGAGCCGCCCTGCGGGAGCAGCCGCGTCCGAAAATCAATGGCCTCCGGGGAACCGTCGGCCCCACCCTGTGCTCCATGGAAGAACCGCAGCGCAGGATCCGCGCGCTCCACACGGCATCCACGATCACCGTCTACCAGGCGTACTCCCCTGAGATCGGCATACCCGCGGTTCGCCAGGGACGCTTCCCCACCACGTGGAAGCGGGACCGCATGACGTGGATCAAGCCGTCGTTCCTGTGGATGATGTACCGCTGCGGCTGGGGCACGAAGGCGGGGCAGGAGACCGTTCTCGCCGTCGAGATCACTCGCGACGGCTTCGAATGGGCGCTGCGCAACGCATGCCTGTCGAGTTACGTACCCGGGCTGCACTCCGACCGCAGCGCCTGGAAACGCGAGCTGAAACGTGCGCCGGCCCGCGTCCAGTGGGACCCCGAGCGCGATCTGCACCTGCGGCCCCTGCCCTACCGTTCACTGCAACTCGGACTCTCCGGTGAGGCCGTACGGCGCTACGCGGACGAGTGGACGGTCTCCATCAGCGACGTGACTCCGCTCGCTCACGAGATCCACGCACGCGTCAGCAGCGGCGACCTGGACTCCGCCGCCCGACTGCTGCCCCGGGAACGGCCCTACCCCGCCGCCGACGACCTCATGGCGCATCTGCTCCCGTGACCGGGACACCCGCCGAGCGGCCGGCTGCCGCCCAGGGGACGCAGGACACCGAACCCCGTCCGTCGGCGCGGGGGTCGAGCCGAACACCCCACCCGAAACGAACCGGGGAACCTTGTGCCCGACGGGCATTGCTCCGACGCACGAGGCCACCGGAGACTAGTCCACCCGAACCGTCTCGAAACGGGCGTCCACGGCGACGACACCGTCGACGCCCTGGCACAGGCCCACGACCACCGGGACAAGACGCGGTTCCGGGACATCGCCTCGCAGGGTGACGGCGCCCTCCCGGACCTCGACCTCGACGGTGCCCTTCTCCAGGCCGAGGATGCGCCCCAGCACCTCCCGCTCGACCTCGTCGCGGATCTCGTCGTCGGAGCGGATGAAGATGCTCAGCAGATCACTGCGGCTGACGATGCCGATCAGGAGCCCGTGATCGTCGACGACCGGCAGTTGCTTGACGCGCCTCTCGCGGAGTTCCCGCGCGGCCCGGGGGATCGTCCAGTCGGCACGGGCGGTGAAGACAGGGCTGCTCATGAGCGCGCTCGCGGTCCGGGCCCGGGCCTTGCCCCAGGCACGCTCGTCGTCCCCGTCCTGCCCCTGCGGATCGGGCATGCCGGTCTCGTGCCGCAGCACGTCGGACGCGGACACGACACCGATGGGGGTGCCCTCGTCGTCGACGACCGGGGCCGCGGCGATGTCGTTCGCGTCCATCAGGGAGACGACCTCGTGGAACGGCGCGTCGGGGCGGAGGGTGACGACTTCTTCGGTCATCACGTCACCGACCGTGCGGCGGTGCAGCATGGCTTCGGCCTCCTCCGCTTCGCGACGGCGTGACGCTGCGCTGCGGCCTTCGCGACCGCTCGTCCATGCCCTTTCCTTGCCCCTTTTCTTCCTCTCCCTTCCTCTCCATGACATCACCGCACCGCTCCGGCGACCAGTGACGTTCGGCCTGACGCGAAGGACCGGCGGCCCCATGGCGGCGTCCGCTCCCGTCCGAAGTCGCTGCGCCGGCCTCGCGGTATCGTGCCGCCGTCACGGTAGGGCGTGGAGCACACCACGGGCGAAGGCATCGGCCACCAGCAGCTCAAGGCTGGCAACGTCCTGCTGGTCAGCTGCCCGCCGGCACGTGCACGAGTCGTCCATGTGGATCCGTTCGAAGTCTCGGCCGAATGGCCATGGGCACAGATCGATCCGGAATCCGAGTTCCGGGCGACACCATCGACCTCGAATCCGCGGCTCCCCTCACGATCGAGCCGGTATCGCGCGGCTGACGGAACCATGGCCCCAGGCGGCCGGGAGCGGTCTCCAGGGTTCGCCGTCCGGTGTTTCGGCGGGAGACAATGGGGCTCCCGAGTCGGGTGTGAGGTGGTGCCGATGCCCGTATGGCATCTGCGGGACTATCACGACGACGATCTCGACCAGGCCGTCCAGATCTGGGACCAGAGCCGCCTGATCGGCGAGGATCCCGTGTTCCCGGTCTCCGAGGTGATGGCCGCGGCCAGGGCCGGTCAGCCGGCGGTGGTCGCGATGGTCGGGGACGAGCTGGTGGGCATGGCCGTGGCCCAGGCGCACGGCAAGCGGGGATGGATTCTCCTGATCGCGCTCGCCTCCCGCTGGCGCGAGCGCGGGATCGGCAGTGCGCTCCTCGGTGATCTGGAGCGACGCCTGAGGGCACTGGGCGTACGGCACATCAGCGCGCTGCTGCCCGCGGGCGCCGCCGGGACGAAGGCACTGGAGAACTCCGGCTACCGTTTGCGCGACGACCTGACCTACTACGAGAAATTCGAGCCGGCCGGGGCCGCCAAGGCCGATGTCCTCACGGCGCTGGGCGGTCGCATGCTGCCGCAAGGGCTCTGGGACGCCATGGCGGGCATGGAGCGGGAGAAGCAGGTCGTCGAGCGTCGTGTGGTGCTCCCGCTGACGGAGCCGGAGCTGGCCGATCGCTACGGTGTCGTACCGCCCAAGGCGATCATCCTGTTCGGCCCGCCCGGCACGGGGAAGACCAGTTTCGCCCAGGCGGTCGCCTCACGGCTGGACTGGCCGTTCGTGGAGATCTTCCCGTCCCGGCTCGCCGCCGACACGAGCGAGGGGCTGGCCGCGGCCCTGCGGGAGACCTTCGCGGAGCTGGCGGAACTGGACTCGGTGCTGCTCTTCATCGACGAGGTCGAGGAGATCGCCGCCGTGCGGTCCGGGAAGGCGGTCGACCCCGGGCACGGGGTGACCAACGAGCTGCTCAAGCTCATCCCCGTCTTCCGTGAGCGGGACGCGCGGCTGCTGGTCTGCGCCACCAACTCGGTCCGCTCCCTCGACCCCGCCTTCCTGCGGCCGGGCCGGTTCGACTACGTCATCCCCATCGGGCCTCCGGACCCGACCGCCCGCAGGGCGATCTGGAGCCGCTACCTCGGGAACACCGCCGGCACGGTCGACCTCGACCGGCTGGTCGAGGCCAGCGAGCTGTTCACGCCGGCCGACATCGGGTTCGCGGCCCGCAAGGGCGCACAGGCGGCGTTCGAACGCGAGGTCACGCACCGCCAGGGCAGGCCGGCCACCACCGAGGACTATCTGAACGCCATCGCCGACACCCGGCCGACACTGACCCCGCAGGCGATCGAGGAGTTCACCGAGGACATCGAGACGTACAGCCGGCTCTGAGCCGCTTCCCGGCCCGGCCGGCGCCGTCCGTGGACGGCGTGCCCACGCATGCCCGCGCGCTCCCCGGCACGGCCACGCATGACCGTCCGTGGCCGTACGCGGCCGCCCACTGTCACAGGCGCCGTGTACTGTGCCCGGCCGATTTCGCCGAGGCGGAGGACGGACACCCACCATGGTCACGGCTGCTGCTGTCCACGCGTACGCGATGCGCACCCGGACCGCGCCGCACCTGCGTGCGCTGGGCTTCAAGGGTTCCGGTCAGCGGTACGCGCTGCCGCACGAGAAGGCCTGGGCTCAGCTGGGCTTCCAGAAGTCCCGGGGCAACACCGCGAGAAGCATGCGGTTCACCGTCAACCTCTCGGTGATCGGCAAGGAGGCCTGGGAGCGCGCCCACGCGGAGGCGTCGTGGCTCCCGGAGCGCCCGAACCCGAATGTGCGCTACGGCGCCAGGGGCGAGACGGTCCGGATCGGTCTCCTGCTTCCTTCCAGGTCCGACGTCTGGTGGGGCTTCGAGGCCGGGGAGGGCCCTGTCGAGGAGCTGGCGGAGCCCTGTGCGACGGATGTGTGCACGGTGATCACGGACCACATGCCGTGCCCCATCTGCACCGCGCTCTGGCGGCTCTCCCGTAGCCACGGAGGCGGCAGGCCCGGGGCCACGGCCTGCTCCATGGACGGAACAGACGGGGACGGCCCGCCCGAAGCGGGGCTTCGGGCGGGCCGTCCGTCATCCGTCACCGGCTCGCATCGCGCCGGACTCCGCGGCTCGGCTCACTTGCCGTAGTACGCGTTGTAGATCGAGATCGTCGATGTGTTGCCCTTCTTGTCGACGATCTTGGCGCGGTAGGAGATGGCCTTGCCCTTCGCCGGGTTCTTGACGGTGATCTTGCCCTTCTTGACGGTGACCTTCTTCCAGGTCTTGCCGTTGTTGTACGACACCCAGACGGACAGCGACTTGAGGTTCTTGCCCGCGGCGGCACCCTCGACGGTGACCGGGAAGGTCATCTTCTTGCCCGCCTTGACACGGTTGTCCATGCCGGTGGTGGCCTTGAAGCGGGCCGAGGAGGCCGGGAGCTGGGTGGTGCGGGACGGCTTCTTGGAACGGAAGGTCCAGGTCGCGTCGATGCGCGTGGAGGCGTTGGCGATCTTCGCGCTGCGGGTGACCGAGGTGGTCAGCTTGTACGCGGCGTCACCCGCGGGGACGGTGAAGGGCTTCTCCCCGGTCAGCGGGTCGTCGGTGGAGCCGACCTTCTTGTTGTTGCGGTAGAGGGTCGTCTTCGCCGAGGTGACCGTCGAGAAGCCGGCGTGCCCGGCGGAGTCGGCGAACAGTGGCAGCGAGCCGTAGATCGTGTTGCCGTCCCGGAACAGGCCGTACTGCCGGCTCAGGTGCGGACCGAACACCGCCCTGTTGAAGGTCTTGGTGTAGGTCTTGCCGCCCTTGAAGGTCTGCGGCGCGCCGAGCGTGTAGGACGCCTCGATGACCGGGAAGCCTTCGCGGTCACGGCCGCCGTACTGGTGCACGTCCATCGACCACTTGACGCCGTGGGCCGTCGACAGGTGCAGCGTGCGCGTGCCCGGCAGTTTCTGCTCGATCAGGAGGTTGTCGACGAAGTCCTCGGGGAGGACGCCGTACACGGTGACGCCACCGGTCTTGCGGGAGCCGCCCGCGGCCATGGCGACCTTCACCGTGGCGAGTTCACGTGCCGTGTAGCGGTGTGTCCTGCCGCCCTGGAACCGCTTGACCTTGGCGGTGGTCACCACGTCGTACTCGGTGCTCGCGCCCTTGGTCCACTGGCCGTTCCAGGTCTGGGTCAGTCCGCTGACGTCCCCGCCGAGGGATCCGGTGCGCAGGTCGGACCAGCGGTAGGCGAAGGTGCCGCTGCCGAACTCCGCCGGCTGGTAGTAGTAGCTGATCATCGCCGCCTGCTGCCGCGCGGACTTGTCCGGCACGGTGATGTTGGCCGCCTTGGCGGTCCGGGCGTCGATGGTCAGCGTGAGGTTCCTGGTCACGCTGAGCTTCGGCTGAGCCAGCCAGTCCAGGCCGCCCTTGTAGGTCTTGGGGTCCTTCACGATCTGGGACTCCAGGAGGTACGTGCCCTTGGGCACGCGCACGGTCGTCGTGCCGGAGTCGGAGGGGAACACCTGGTAGGAGCGGCCGGCGCCGAGGCCGGAGTAGCCGTACAGGGCGGTGTCGTAGCCGGTGGCGGGCTTGCCGTCACGGCCGATGTGCTTGACGGTGACGTCGTAGGACTCGACCTCGCGGTTCACGGCCGCGGCCGTGCGGACGCTGTGCCCGCCGCCGGTCGCCGTGACGTACGCCGAGTAGGCGCCGTCCAGGGTGCCGCCCAGCCGGGTGTCGACGGTCAGGTCCACGGAGGCCTTGCCGCCGGCCGGGACGGTCACCTCGGTCGCGCCGAGCGTGAAGAAGCCGGACGGGGCCGCCCCTCCCCGGGGGTTGGTCGCCGTCAGGTTCAGGGTGAGCGTGACGTCCTCGGTGCCGAGGTTGCGGTAGGTCAGCTGCTTGGTGACCGGCTTGTCGTCGGTGTGCGGCCAGGCCTGGGTGCCGAAGCTCACCGACACCGGGTCGGCGATCACGGTCTGCCGTATCGCCCGGTCGACGGCGATGCGGCCGGCGCCCTGCTGGAACGCGGTGTACGCGCCGCCCTTCGCGGAGCCGGTCAGCGCGCCCTTGAGCTCGGCGTAGCCCCAGTCGGGGTGCTGCTGCTTGAGGAGGGCGGCGGCACCGGCGACGTGCGGGGTCGCCATGGACGTGCCGTCGATGGTCACGTAGCCGGCCGGGTTCTCGCCGACCTCCTGGCTGATGAGGCTGCCCTTGGCCGCGGCGGCGGTGATGGCGACACCGGGCGCGGTGACGTCGGGCTTGACCGCGCCGTCGCCGACGCGCGGGCCGGTGGAGGAGAAGTCGGCGAGCCTGTCCTTCTTGTCGACGGCGCCGACGGTGAGGGCGGAGTCCGCGCTGCCGGGCGAGCCGACCGTCTCCGGGCCCTCGTTGCCGGCGGCGATCGCGAAGAGGATGTCCTTCTCGGCGGAGAGCTTGTCGACCGCCGCCTCCAGCGGGTCGACTCCGGGCGTGTCCGGGCCGCCGAGGCTGAGGTTGACGATGTCGGCGCCCTGCTGGGCGGCCCACTCCATGCCGGCGAGGATGCCGGAGTCGTCGCCGTAGCCGTAGTCGTCGAGAACCTTGCCGTTGAGGATCTTCGCGTCGGGCGCCACGCCCTTGTACTTGCCGCCCGACTTGGCGCCGGTGCCCGCCGCGATGGAGGCGACGTGGGTGCCGTGGCCGTAGTGGTCGGTGGTGCTGTTCGAGGCGGAGAAGTCCTTGGCCGCGACGACCTGGCCCTTCAGGTCGGGGTGGGTGGCGTCGACACCGGTGTCCAGGACGGCGATCTTCACGCCCTTGCCGGTGTAGCCGGCCTTCTGGGCGGTGGGAGCGCCGATCTGCGGCACGGACTTGTCGAGGCTGACCCTGCGGACGCCGTCGAGCCAGACGCGGGCGACACCGGCGGCGGTCCGGTCCCCGTCGGTGAGCGCCTTCCACAGCTCGGGCGTGTCCTTCGCCGGGGTCTGCACCGCGTCGGCGTTCAGTGTCCTGAGGGTGCGGCGCAGGGTGCCGGCCTCGCGGACGTCGGCCCGTGCGCCGGCGGCGGCGCCCTTGTAGCCGACGATGACCTTCAGGCCGTTCCTGAACGACCGTCGGGTGGCCGACTTGTTCAACTCGGTGATGTCGAACAGGCGCTGGTCCAGCTTGCCGGAGGCGATCAGACGGGCCGCGTCGGCCGGCACGACATAGGTGTGCCCGCCGGACCTGCGGATCTTCACGGGTATGTGCGCACGTCCCTTGGCCCGCTTCAGGCCGACCACGTGCCCCTTGGCGTTCACGGTGACCCGGTCGCCGGTGATGAGGGTGATGTCACGGTGGGCGGTGAGCCGGGCGGCGTCGGACGAACGCTGCTCGGGTCCTGCCGAAGCCGGGCTGGTCAGACCCGCGGCGAGGACGACGGCTGTCGCGGCGGCAATGGTGGCCGCGCGCGCCTTGTTCACTTGTCTACGCAAGAATCCCCCTGGGAAATGGATGACCGGGTGAATCCCCTGTTCACCCGACCGGGGGAAGCATCGCACGCGTGCACGTAGATCCCCCCGGCCCATGCAGTATGCCGGGGGGTGATCACCTGCTCAACAACGGGGTATGACAATCGGTCAGATATGCGATCCCTGTGAGACGCAGGAGAGGCCCGAGAAGCCCGGGAAGCCCGGGATGCGCCCCGAGACGGCCGCCTACGCGTCCGCGTTCTCCTCGACGGCGATCCGGCCCTGGCGGATCGTCACCCGGCGGGAGGCCCTCTTCGCGAGGACGGAGTCGTGGGTGACCATCACGAACGTCAACCCGTGCTCCTTCCACATGCGTTCGAGCACGTCCATGATCTCGTCGCGTGTCGACTCGTCCAGGTTTCCGGTGGGTTCGTCGGCGAGCAGCACCTTGGGCCGCTTGACCAGGGCGCGGGCGATGGCGACGCGCTGCTGCTGACCGCCGGACATCTCGCCCGGCAGATGCGCGAGCCGTTCGCCGAGTCCGACCGATTCCAGTGCCTCGGCGGCCCGTGCGCGGCGCTCGGCGGCCTTGACGCCGAGCGGGACGAGAGCGGTCTCGACGTTCTCCTGCGCGGTCAGTGTCGGGATCAGGTTGAAGGACTGGAAGACGAAGCCGATGTGCTCGCTGCGCACCCGGGTGAGCCGGGCCTCGGACAGTCCGGCCAGATCGGTGCCGTCCAGGACGACTTCACCAAAGGTCGGCCGGTCGAGCCCGCCCAGCATCTGCAGCAGCGTCGACTTGCCGCCACCGGTGGGGCCCTGGACGACCAGCCGGTCGCCGTCGCCGATGGTCAGATCGATTCCGTCGAGGGCCTGGACGGCGTCCTTGCCGCGGACATAGCGCTTGGTGACGCCTCTGAGTTCGTACATGGGAAGAACAGCTCCTGGGACATGGGGAGTCGGGCCGGGAAAGTCGGGCCGGGGAACGGGCCGGGAAAGCCGGGCCGGCGGCCCGCGGATGCCGGACGGCGGCCCGCGGATGCCGGACGGCGGCCTACTCGACGCGCCGCAGCGCGTCCGCCGGGCGCAGCCGGGCGGCGCG
>NZ_BAAAHG010000017.1:0-113406 GCF_039525155.1 Streptomyces thermoalcalitolerans
GCAGGCCCGCCGGCATCTGTACGAGGAGGTGGCCACGGTCGAGGTCGCCACCGACCACCGCAGTCCCGGCGAGGTCGCCCAAGCCGTCCTGAACGCAGCGGGGTTGGGGGCGGCATGAGCGAGGCGGTCGTCCGGATCCACGTCGACAGCACCGCGATGCAGCGAACCCCACGACGTGCTGATCACCCATCAACTATTCGGCTGATCCAGCGCCTTGTCCAACACCACCACGAAACCCGTCGCTTTCCTCCTGCTCCCTCTCCCGCCGGCCGAGTCATCGGCGGTAAGCACGCGCCACTTCCGGGAGAAATGGCGGGCCGTGCTCCCGCGGGAACGGGTGGTGCGCATGTACCTGCTCGAGCGAACAACGGCATCACACAGTTCCGCGTCATCGATTCGAAAGGAACCCGACCATGAGCACACCCTTCGAGCCCTACGACCTCGGTGGCATCCGGCTGGCCAACCGCATCGTGATGGCTCCCATGACCCGCAGCCGTGCCTACGGCCCCGGGCAGAGTCCCACCGATCTGATGGCGGTCTACTACGCGCAGCGTGCGAGCGCCGGACTGATCATCACCGAGGGCACCCAGCCGTCGGTCATCGGCCAGGGCTACCCGGACACTCCCGGCATCCATTCCGCCGAGCAGGTCGCGGCCTGGCGCAAGGTCACCGACGCCGTGCACGCCGAGGGCGGCAAGATCTTCCTTCAGGTGCTGCACACCGGACGGATCGGTCACCCGAGCATCACGGGTCTTACGCCCGCCGGTCCTTCCGCGGTCAGGGCCGCGGGCCAGGTGTACACGCACGAGGGACCGCAGGACTTCGTCACGCCGCATGAACTGACCGAGGCGGAGATCGAGGAGACGATGGCGGACTTCGTCGCCGCCGCGCGCAACGCCATGGAGGCCGGCTTCGACGGTGTGGAACTGCACGGAGCGAACGGCTATCTGATCCACCAGTTCCTCGCCCCGAACGCCAACCGGCGCACCGACGCCTGGGGCGGCAGCCCCGAGCGGAGGATCCGCTTCGCCGTCGAGACCGCACAGAAGGTGGTCGAGGCCATCGGCGGTGACAAGGTCGGCTTCCGCATCTCACCCGGCAACCCGGTCAACGACATCGACGAGAGCGACCGGGCGGACATGGAGGCCACCTACACGATGCTCGTGGAGGCCCTCGCCCCGCTGGGGCTGGTCTACCTGCACCACATGGAGGCAGCCGAGATGCGCGACCTGGGGGTGCGACTGCGCAAGGCGTGGCCGAGCACCTTCATCCTCAACCCCTCCACCGGGGCGGAGCCCACCGGCCCCGACGCCCTGAAGCTGATCGAGGACGGTACCGCCGACCTGATCGCCTACGGCGCCCTCTTCCTGGCCAACCCCGACCTTCCCGCCCGCCTCGCCGCGGGCGGCCCCTTCAACACCCCGGACCGCGCCACCTACTACGGGGGCGACCACCGCGGCTACACCGACTACCCCACCCTCGGCTGACACCGCTGTGGCGCGGGTGTCCTCACCGAGGCACCCGCACACCGAGGTCCATCCCGCGCAAGAGTTCCGTGACCCCACCGTGTCGGCCTGCCCGCCGCGCTCCTGTGCGGCGGGCAGGCGTCGGGAACGCCGTCGTCCGCTCCCCTCGGTCCCAGGCACAGCACCTGGCCCGGATCACCGTGCGGAGCCGACAGCTGCGAGTACCAGTGCCGGTGCCGGTGTTGGTGCTGGTCAGGACGGCCCCGTCCAGGCCATGAGACGGGCGAACAGATCGGCCTGTTCGATGGCGTCGTCGAGGGCGTGGTGGGTGTGCCGGCGCCCGGAGAGCAGGTGGCGGGGCATTGTGCCCTTCGCCACCGCCCGCAACGGCACCCCGGCCTTTGTCGCGTACAGCGTCTTCATGTCCATGCAGCCCGAGTGCCCGAAGGGGCTCGAACCGGTGAAGCGGATCAAGTACCAGTACAGGAACGTCCAGTCGTACGGGGCCGGGTAGCCGCACATCACCGGCTGCGCACCCGCACTGACCTCCCGCACCCAGTCGGTGAACTCGGCCATGGCGACGGCCGGTTCGACGCCCTCCCGGCTCAGCCGCTCCCGGTCGAGTCCGCTCACGGCCAGCGCCTCGGGCACGAACTCCTCGCTGATGGGCCGAAGTTCGCGGTAGAAGGTGTGCTGCTCGGGGTCGATGGCCGTGAAACCGTCGGCGTCCTGCACCCCGGCGACCGCGGCGCCGAGGCTCAGCAGGGAGTACGGGCCGGGAATCGGGCCGTCGGCCTCGATGTCGACGGAGATGTAGAGGCTGGGCTTGCTGCGTCGTCTGGCCATGGGGCCGCAGCATCGCAGGTGGCCGGGACGGCGCGCGACCGAATTCCCGGTGATCATTCCCGGTGACCGCGCACCGTCGGCCGCGGCCTGCTGGGAGTGCGGCACGACCGCCGTCCGGCCGTCCGGATCAGAGACCGAAGAGGCTGGGGTCCGAGGCCAGCTCCTTGAAGTGCTCCGCGGGGTTCGCGACCAGCTTCCGCTTCGTGAGGTCCATCAGCCCGCCGACCCCGGTGAGCTCGGCCGCCACGGTGCCGTCGGTCTTGCGCAGGGTCTGCCGGATCCGGAACGTCTTCCCATCGCCCCACTCGAAGGCACAGGTCACATCGACCTCGTCACCGGCCAGCAGCTCCCGCCGGTACTGGATGGTCGTCTCCAGTGCCACCGGCCCCACGCCCCGGGCGAGCAAGTCCTTCTGGCGGATCCCGGCCGCCTGGAGCAACGACCAGCGGGCGTGCTCCGCGTAGTTCAGGTACACGGCCTGGTTGAGGTGTCCCTGCACATCGGTCTCGTACCCGCGGACGGTCACCCGGACGGAAAACAGCTCGCTCACGGCATCCTCTTCTCGGCGTTCACTCGCTCGGGCCACTGCCGCGACCCTGTTGCTCACAGCCCCCACAGTGCCTTACACCCTGCGCGGTGACGCCAGCAGGTACCGGATTCTCGTCCGTGGCTCCGTGTGCTCCCCGGTCTGCCAGCCCGCTCGCTCGAGGGCGGTCACGTATGCCCGCAGCGCCGCGCCGTCCGGCCCGTACACGGCGACCGCCTCCGGCTGCGGGGTCGCCCGCACCCGGTAGCCGTCCGTGTCCGGTCCTTCCGGCTGCTGTCCCGCCGCCTCGAGGGCGAGCGCGGCCGCCCGCACCAGATGCGTCCGCTCCCAGCCGCACGGCCGGTCGGTGGCGCCGTCCGGGTTGGTCATCCGGCGCAGTTCCAGCAGCCCCTGCCAAGCGCTGCGCACCTCGCGCATCCGCGCGGAGCGGTCGTACGTCTCCTTCTCCCCGCCGACGCGAGCGGAGAACACACCGCTGTCCGAGGAGGTGTTCTCGGGCGCGGAGGTCTTGCCTGTCTCCTGCGGCGCGGGGGCTTCGGGCGTCTCCTCGCCCTTCCGTATCCGATGCCCCGCCGGGGTGAGGAAGTGGTCGTGCGGCGGGCGTGGGTGCCGGAAGGCGAGCCCCCGCTTCACCAGCGCCGCGAGCTGCGCCTGCGTCCCCTTGAGCCGTCCGGTCACGGGGTCGGCGGCCTCGATGAGGCGGCGCTGCGCGGCGGTCGGCGGTCGTGTCACGGCGTGCCCCTCCCCGAGTCGTCGATCAGCCCCTTCGCAGGGTACGGTCCGGGTCCGACAGTGAGCCGGTACCGCTCACGGCGAGGGCGTCGGCCGGATGTTCCACGCCGTGATCACCGGTCGCCCGTGCTCGGTGCCCAGCCGGCACAGTGTCCCCGTGGCCAGCTGGAACAGCGCCCCCGCCGACGGGGCCAGTCCGAGGCGGCGGGCC
Organism: Streptomyces thermoalcalitolerans; assembly: GCF_039525155.1. Taxonomy (NCBI): domain Bacteria; kingdom Bacillati; phylum Actinomycetota; class Actinomycetes; order Kitasatosporales; family Streptomycetaceae; genus Streptomyces; species Streptomyces thermoalcalitolerans. The sequence goes on from NZ_BAAAHG010000017.1 coordinate 3,803, forward strand.
GTGAGCACCCGCAGAATGTGCCCGTGCGCCACCAGGAGCACGGCACCCTCGGCGTCGGCGGACGCGGCGTCCACCTTGGCCAGCATCCGGTCGGCCCGCTCCCCGACCTGCTCCACGGTCTCCCCGGGATGCTCCGGCGGACCCGGTGCCACCCCGTCGGTGAACAGGAACCAGCCGGGCCGGGTGCGCTGGATCTCGGGCGTCGTGATGCCCTCGTAGGCGCCGTAGTCCCACTCGCGCAGATCGGCGTCGACCCGGGCGTCGTGGACTCCGATCAGCTCGGCCGTCTCCCGCGCCCGCCGCAACGGGCTGACGAACGCCGCCCCGATCCGGTGCTCCCGGATCAAGGGCGCCAGCCGTCGTGCCTCCTCCCGGCCGTGCTCGGTCAGCGGCACATCGGTCCATCCGGTGTGCCGCCCGGACCGCGACCACTCGGTCTCCCCGTGCCGGACCAGCAAAAGATCACTCACGTCGTGCCCTTCCCGCGGCATTCGTCACCACGGTGTCACACACCGTGCCGGGACGCCTGCGGCAGACTCGGCCGTTCGGGGGTAGGAAGGGCGCACGCGTCCTGATCAGCAGGAAGTCCGGACTCGCGCCCGGTACGGAACCGAGCACGGGCGCGTGGCCTATGTCAGTGGTCGGCCGCGTAGGAGACGAAGGCGGCCCACTCCTGAGCACCGAAGGCGAGCTGGGGGCCCTCCGGCTGCTTCGAGTCCCGTACACGGACAGAGGCCGGTGCGGAAGCCACCTCGACGCACGCAGCGCCGTCGGGGGTGCTGTGACTGCTCTTGATCCAGGTCAGTTCGGTGCCGTTACCGGCCGAGGGCTTCAGGCTCATGTCTCTCCAAGGAGCTTCTCGATGAAGGTCGACGACTCTCGCGGAGTGAGGGCTTGCGCCCGGATGATCCCGTAGCGGAGTTCGAGAATCTGGACCTCCTTGCGGTCCGAGATCAACCGGCTTGCGAGTTGGACGTCCCTGTATCCCACTGTGGTGCCCTCCTTCAGCCGCAGCAGATGGAAGGAACCGTCGAGCCCGGCGTTATCCTCGCACCGCAGAGGCAGTACCTGGACCTCAACATTCCGCATCTGCCCGACTTCCAGCAGCCGTTCAAGCTGTCGGCGCAAGACCATTCTGCCCCCGACTGGTCGACGCAGCGTCGCTTCGTCGTGCACGAAGTTGAAGGCTGGGACCATCTGCTTATCGTCCATGATCGATTGACGAGCCAGCCGGGCGGCGACAAGTTGTTCCACTTCCTCCTCCGAGAAGGCAGGCCGCCGCAACCCGAACATGGCCCGCAGGTACTCCTCCGTCTGAAGAAGCCCGTTGACGACGGAGTTGTCATAGGCGCAGATCTCCACCGCCTCCCGCTCCAGCTTCGCCAAGTCCCGTACCTTCTTCGGGTATCGGGCCTCCTCCACGTCCTTCTTCAGCCCCGAGATGAGCCCGTTCGCCCCGAGCACCCGATCCGCCCCGTCCAGGAACGGCTCTTTCGGCGCCCGCCGGCCCCGTTCCACCGAGGACACCTGCTCCTCGCTGTACCCGATCGCCGCGCCCAACTCGGCCTGGGTGAGCCCCGCTCGTTCCCGGTACCCCTTGATGATCTTGCCGACCATCCGCAGCACGGCGGTCGACTCGTCGTCATCGTCGAACATCTCCGCTCCGTCCGTGATCCGCTGCCCCTGCCCCGCCGCACCCACGCCCGACCACCTCCCGTGTACGTCCGTGCTCAACCGCCGGTCGATGCGGCACGTCACACGGCGCGACCCGGACAGTCCCGGACAGTGACCGGACAGCGACGATGCGTACTGTCAGCGGTGGTGTTCAGCGTAGGGAGAGATGGCCACGCTGAGTGACATGAATGCCGAGATCTCACCCATGAAGGCGCCCCATGGCCGCCGAGCGGAAGCCGCCCCGCCCCCGCGGCACTTCACGATCCGCCTGTCCTGCACCCGCAGAGGCGCACGACTCGCCCGCCGACTGGCCTGCGAACAACTCGATACCTGGGGCTGGCCGTACGGCTCCGACGCCAACCGCACCGCCGCCCTGCTCGTGGGGGAGTTGACGGCCAACGCGGCCCTGCACGGCCGGGAGAGGGGGCGTGACTTCCGGCTGCGCCTCACCCTCTACTCGGAGGACCCCGCGCTCCGTATCGAGGTGACGGACCCGCGCCCCGACCGCCGGCCGCCCGCTCCCGGTCTGCTCCGGGTGCCCTCGCCCGAAGAGGAGGCGGGGCGCGGGCTGCTGCTGGTCGAGGCGCTGGCCGATCACTGGGGCACGATGTGCGGAGACCCGTACACCAAGACCGTGTGGTGCGAGATGACCCTCCGGCAGGGCGAGCCGTCGAGTTGAGGGGCGGCGGAGGCATGGACGAGCGGCCCCTGCCGATACCCGCCGAAACACCCCGGACGGCCGACCCGGACCACCGGCGGGTGCACGGCGCCGGGTCAGTGATGCCCGGTCCGCGTCTGGCTGCGGTAGCGGTCCAGCACGTCCTGCCGGAGCAGGTGGCCGAAGCCGGCCGCCTCCAGGCGGAGGCCGAGCTGGGACTCGGTCAGGCCGAGCGCGGCGGCGGTGTCGGCGAGGTGCCAGTCGTGGGCGGCGAGACGGCTGAGCAGATGTCCGCGGCGCACCTGGTTCTCCGAGAGCCGGAAGGTCTTGAGGTAGACGGTCCGGCCGTGCTCGTCGGTGATCACTTCGCCGATGTGGTTGTCCTGCCGGAGGCGGAACGGCGGCAGGAAACGGAAGAGCGTGAAGCGGCCCATGCGCTGCACTTGCTGCCAGGTGCGCTCCTGCTCCAGCAGCCCGGACACCATGGTCGTGTCGTGGAAGTCCGCCCACCGCGCGACCTGCTCCCGCGCGGCCTTCCGCAGATCGGCGAGCGACCGGATCCGTGTGTCGTCGATGCGGGACCGGAAGTCCGGCACGGGCGGCATCAACGTCGCGTAGTGGTGCACCAGGTCGCCGTAGAGGTCCTGCAGCAGGGTCGGGTGCAGGACGCGGTAGTCCTCCGGGTGCGGCACCACGAACGCCGTGGCCGGTGTGTCGGCCAGGTGGACCAGGACACCGCACTGCCCCGGGTGGATCTCGAAGACGCGCAGCGCGTCGGCCAGTCCGGGGACGTCCGCCCCCAGGTAGGCGGCCTCGACACGAGGGGAGAGCCCCCGGCGCAGGGCCTGCTGCGACCACTGCTCCCACGCGACGGAGGGGCCGCCGAAGTGCAGGGAGAGATAGCCCTCCAGGGCCAGGTGGAGCGGCAGGAAACGCAGCCGGTGCGTGGCCTCCCGGCGCACCATCCGGCGCTGGACGTGCAGCGGTGCGGCCGCGACCGCCTGGTCCTGCGCCCCGTCGGTCAGCTGCGTGCCGTAGGCGGCGGCGGGCGAGCCGTCCCCGGTCCACTCGGCGACGAACCCGTGGGGAATGTAGGACCAGTAGCTCTCCCCCCGGCCCAGGTCGACCACGCCCGGCCCGCCGAGGATCCGCGGGTGCAGGCGCAGGTCCTGGACCGCCTCCGTCCTCACGAGCGGTACCAGCCGCACGGCGCCCCACACCTGCGAGGGGCGTGTCTCCAGTCCGTCGAGCAGCCCGGAGGGCAGCGCGGACGGCAGGTCGTTCGAGTGATGCGAGGTCATCGGGAAACCCTTTCAGCCCGCCGGTGCGAGGCGGCGGCGAGCCGTGCCGCACGGGCGTCCAGATAGGCCGTCAGGTCGGTCAGTCCCGTACGGCCCTCGGCGAACTGCGCGATCTCGACGAGCGCGGGCAGGTCCTCCGCGTTGCGGATACCCGCGGTCGGAACGCCCGGGGACAGCCGGCGGACGTCGAAGTCCGCGGCGTCGTAGACCGGGTTGAGGTGCACCACGCCGGTGCGGCGGGCCGGGTCGAGACGGGTGCGCCAGACGCGGAGCACCTCGCCGGCCAGTCCGGGAGGGGCGTTGTCCCAGCCGTCGGAGACGATCACCAGGCGTTCCGGGGCCGTCTCCAGCGCGTCGAGGATCCGCTCGCCCAGCGGGGTCGGCCCGACGGGGTGGGCCAGCAGCGCGTCGTCGCGGCCGGAGGTCCACAGCCCGGTGTAGTGGCCGGCCAGCGCTTCGAGCAGGTAGTGGCAGGCCAGGGCGACGGCGAGCGGCCTGCGCCGCTTCACGCCCGAACCGTAGGAGGAGAAGCTGTCGTCCAGGACGGCGGTGACCCGGCAGCCGCCGGTCCGCGGCGCGCAGCACGCCGGTCAGCTCCTCGAGCCGGTCGGCCCGCTCCGCGGCCGGCAGGGAGAGCACATGCCCGGCGAGCCGGGTGAGCGGCATCCGGGACAGGTCGGCCGTCACCGCCCGCGCCGCCGCGGGACCGTGCCGCTCCGCGGCCTCCTGGAGCCGCAGCGTCTCCAGACGCGTCAACCGAGGGGCGATGCGCTCCAGGAACGCGCCGCGCGGAATGCCGTGCTTGGCCGCGAAGCCCTCGGCGACGGTGTACGGGAGTTCGTAGAGCGCCTCCTGCTCGTAGTGCGCACGGCGCCAGGCCTCCAGGATCGGCGTGTCGTAGTGGGCACGGCTGTGCGGCGCGAAGAGGAAGGCGCCGAGCTCCTCGTCGCCGAGCGTCAGATGCGTGTGCCGCAGCGCCTGCTTGAGGCCGTTGCGGTACTTGACGGCGTCGAGGGCCGGATCGGGCCGCGTGGACAGCCAATCGCGCAGCAGGGCACGGGTGCGGCGGTTGTTCACCCGGGAGCGGCGCAGCGTGCGGAAGAGCCCGTAGACGCGCTGCGGGGGCAGCAGGGCCAGCCGCGCGGCGATCAGACGGCCCTCGCGCCGGCGCTGCTCCGCGGTGGCGTCGGCGGCAGTCTCCAGCAGCCGACGGATGATCAGGACGGCGTTGTGGTCGTTGATGTCGAGCGCGAGGACACCCGCGTAGAGGTCGCGGTAGTTGCCCAGCATGTAGGCGTGCAGGAAGTCGAGGGAGAGCCGCTGGGCGTCCTCGTCGGAGTGGAACTCGCGCTGGCCGGTCGCGGTGATCGCCGCGTTGACGAAGAGCAGCACGTCGTCGACCGCGATCAGATCCCCGAACGACTCCACGTCCCCCGCGTCCCCCGCCCGTTCACTTCCCCGGCCGCCCCTGCTGGAGCCGGCCGGGGAATGGGGGCACGAACTGCGAAACAGTGCTTCAGAGGCATGGTCCGGAAGTCGCACCGGAGTCCCGCGGCCGGCACCGGGACGGTAACACGGAGCCGATCACGGATTCGAACGATATAGGGATGCGCAGACGTACAGACGCGCGAATACGCGGACGCACGGACGCATGGACGCATGGACGCGCAGATGTACGGCGGGACCCGCCCCGAAGAGCGGGGCGGGTCCCGCACCACGACGTCAGGCGCCCGGCGGCACCCGGGACGGACGGCCCGAGCCGCGGGTCAGGGCGTAGCCGCCTATGCCCGCCAGCGCGGCCAGGACGCCGCCCGCACCGGTCCACACCCAGCGGTCGGACCACCAGCCGGAGGACCAGCCGCCGTCCGGCTCGATGCCCGACAGGACGGCCGACTTCTTCCCGTCCCCGTCACCGTCGTCGCTGCCGTCGTCCGACTTCCCGGACGTGACCGCGATTCCCGGGGTCAGCGGCTGCGCGAGCGAGCCGTCGACCGCCGCCGCGCCGCCGATGTCCTTGGAGTCGACCCGTACCTCGGCGCCGATCGGCAGACCCAGGTCGGACACCGGCAGGCCGACCGCCGTGAGCCGGATGTAGTACGTGCCCGGCAGCGGGTCGTTGGCCCACGGCTCCGACCAGGCGCGGACCGTGCGCAGCACACAGGCCAGCTCCACGGACGCCGCGCCCCGCGCGACGGTGCGCGTCTGGGCGCCGTACTGGCAGGCCTGGCGGCGCCGCAGCCCGTCGTAGACGTCGATCTGCCAGGTCTGCCGGGCATGCGACGCGGGGAGCTTCACCTTCGCCCTGACGGTGGGGCGCTGCCCGGCGTCCGCGGCGAACGACCAGTACAGGTAGTCACCGGTGGATCCGGTGGCGGTGGCCCGCTGCCCCTGCTCGATCTCCGTCGCCGTACGGAACGACGTGCCCGCCTCGGTGGGCGCGTCGTCCGACGGGCTCGCGGACGGCGAGGAGTCGGCCGCCGCGGGACCCGCGGCCAGCCCGAGCGCCAGCAGAGCCGTGCCCAGTACCCGTGTGACCCGTGTGACCCGTGTGATACGCATCAGTTCGTCCTCCAGACCGCGATCCGCCAGCGCGACAACCAGCCCCACAGCAGACCCGCGAGGAAGCCGGTCAGCACCAGCGCGCCGAGCAGCCACCAGCCGCGTCCGAGGCCGAAGGAGGCCACGTCGCGCGACGTGCCCGGACCGTCCACCACGTCGACGGTCAGCTCCAGCGGCAGACCCGGCGTGGTCTTCACCCCGGCGGCCGGCGAGAAGGAGTGGACGACCTGCAGGCACACCGTCTCGGCCGGTGCGTCCTCCTCGTCGCTCTCGGGCTTCGGGTAGCGCAGACCCGTGGAGATCACGTCCGTACGGCCGTGGCCCGCCGCCTCACCGCGCACGATCTCCCGTCCGCTCTCGGTCACGGCACGCACCAGCAGCCCGTAGCCGGGAGCGACGGCCCGGTCGGCGGCCACGCTCACCGAGGCCCGCAGCTCCTGACCGGGGTTGACGTCCACTCGGTACCAGCGCTGCTGTCCGAACCCCTGACGGTCGGTGTAGAGACCGGACTTGAGCGTCGGCGCCTTCGCGCACTCGGTCGCGCCCTCCACGGCCACCGGCGTCACCACCGGGTCGGCGGCGCGGTCCACCAACTGGCCGACGCGATGGCTGAGTTCCTTCTTGTGCCGTACGGAGGTGTAGGTGCCGCCGGTCGCCTCCGCGATGCAGATGAGCTGGTCGCGGGTCTTGGCGTCCGGCACCAGACCGAGGGTGTCGATGGTCAGGCCGATGCCCTTGGCCGCGATCTCACGGGCCACCTCGCACGGGTCCAGCGGCTGACAGGTGTCCTCGCCGTCGGTGATCAGGACGATCCGGCGCAGGCCGTTGCCGCCCTCCAGGTCGTCGGCCGCCTTCAGCAGCGCCGGCCCGATCGGGGTCCAGCCGGTCGGCACCAGCGTCGCCACCGCCGCCTTGGCCTCGGTGCGGTCCAGCGGGCCGACCGGATAGAGCTGCGCGGTGTCCTTGCAGCCCTCCTTCCGGTCGTCGCCCGAGTAGTTGGCCCCCAGGGTGCGGATACCGAGCCGGACCTCCTTCGGTGTCGCGTCGAGCACCTCGTTGAACGCCTGCTTGGCCGCGGCCATCCGCGACCCGCCGTCCATGTCCCGGGTCCGCATCGAACCGCTGACGTCCAGGACGAGTTCGACCTTCGGGGCGTCCCGGTCGTCGGTCTCGTCGGCCACCGCGCCCGCGGGGAAGGCCAATCCTGCTGTCAGGGCGGCGAGCAGAGCACAGACTCCCGCCGCCAGCCGTTGTCTTGTGATCATCGGCGGATCCTATTGACCGGATGCGCCGGGGGCCAAAACGAGCGGGTTGGGCAGCCCGGTCCACTGGTCGCCGGGCGCTTCAGGGGACAGACGCATCAGCGTCAACGCCTTGGCGGGCAACGGCTGTGCGCACAGCGCCGCCCGGTCCGGAGTGCGCGGCAGATCCCGTACGGCCGTCTCCAGCGCCGCCCGCAGCGCGGTCCACGACCCGGCCGTCCCGGCCAGCGCGCCCGCCACCAGCGAACCGAACAGCTTGCGGCGCAGCGCGACCGGGTCGTCGGTGACGTTCCGGGCCGGCAGCTCCGGTACGGGGATGCCGTGCCGGGCCAGCCGGACGGGGCTCACCCGGATGTCGGCCAGGTCCCGGTAGACGAGCCGCAGGGGAGCCCCCGACCGGGACAGCACGACGAGCAGGTTCTGGCCGTGCGCCTCCAGGGCCACGCCCCACTCCAGCAGACGCAGGCCCACGGTGAGGGCCAGACGGGTGAAGTCGCCCAGCCAGGAAGGCGAGTCGGGCAGACCCGTGACGGGGAGCGCGGCCACGGGCAGGACGTGTTCCCCCGCATGGGCGTACGTCCGCGGCGACTCGCGCCACAGCGCCGCCAGATCGGCGGACCCCGCACCGGCCGCGCCCAGCGTGCGGGTGATGTGCAGCAGGCCGTCCGAGCGGGCCGCCAGACCCGCCGCGAACGCCGACAGGTCCGCCGACGCGGCGATCGACCCCATCGAGATGTCCCGCACCGACGACGTCAGCCGGGCGCTGAGCGACGTCTTGACGTGCGGCCCGCCGGGAACGGCCAGGGTGCGCAGGGACATCAGCGGGCGCGCCTCGAGCACCCCGCCCTCGCACCGCCGCTTGAGCACATGCGCCGCCTGCCAGGGGTGCACGGGCATCAGCAGCCGCCCGCCGTCCCGCAGTTCCTCGGGCCACACCCCGCGCACCAGGCACTCGGACGCCCGCACCGGCAGCAGTCCCAGCCCGACCGACGGCCGGTGCTCGGGCCCGTACGCCAGCTGCTCGGCCACCGAGAAGCCCGGCCGGGAACGGCAGGTGGGGTGGAAGGGGTGACCGTCGACCACCCTCTGCTCCCACTCCCAGTCCTCCGCCGGCCACTCCTTCATGGACGGCAAGGTCCCGGCGGGGGCCGGCTGACCGGCCCGCGACAGCGCCAGCGAGGCCACGCTGTGCCCCAGCTCGGCGGCAAGAGAGCTGCCGTGCGGCACCGCGAGATCCGTCATCAGACGCGCCGGATCGTCGTAGGCCGTCCCGTCCAGGGACACGACCGTGACATAGGCGGCCGTGGCGTACGGGTCCGCCGGCGGGCCCTGCAACCGGCGGCCGTCGGCCAGCCGCAGGACCAGCCCGTCCCGGTTGTGCTCCCGGCCGGTGATCCACGGCAGCGGCTCGAAGGCGAGGGCCCGCCACAGCCGGGTCAGCACGGCGGCCCGCGCACCGCCCAGATGTGCCTCGTACAGGGGGACGAGACCGGGACGCAGGGCGGCCAGCTCCTCGGCGACCTCGGTCTCGGCGGTCGGGAAACGGTCCACGATCGGGCTCCTCCGCTGCGGGGCAGGCGTCACGGTAACGCGTACCGGGCAGACATACTGATCCCTTCTGCACCACGCGGACATAGGGACCGGATGAAGCGCATGGAGCCCACACCCTCCACGAACGACGTCGCCGAGCGCGCCGACGCCCACGCGACCGCCCCCCTGCTGAACTGCCTGATCCGCGAGGTGGCGCAGCCGTGTCCGGACCCGGACGGGCGGCGGGTGTACCGGCTGCCGGGCGGAGGCCGGCTGCTGCGGGTCGCCGGCGGGCGGCGGCCCACCGGACCGGAGGTGTACACGGCGGGCGGCTGGCGCCGCATCGGCCACACGGAGCTGGTCAAACTCGTGGCCGAGGAACTGCGCCGGCACACGGGCCTGTCCAACGACGAACTGCCCGCCGAGATGCTCGACAGCCGGGCGGCGGCTGCCGCCGTGCTCGCCGCCCGCTACCGGGCGGCGGTGCCCGCCGACCCGTACATCCGCTCCGAGCAGGCCCTCGTCACCGGCCACCCGTACCACCCGGCGCCCAAGGCGCGCGGCGGCGGCCCGGTCGCCTCCTGGCTGCCGTACGCACCCGAGGCGCACGCCCGCTTTCCGCTGGTGCTGCTCGCCGTGCGCGAGGACCTGGTCGCCGAGGAGGGCGACACCTCGGCGCTGGACACTCTCGGCCAGGCCCCGCCCGGCTACCGGCTGCTGCCCGCCCACCCCTGGCAGCTCGACCTGGTCGGCCGCGACCTCGCCGACGCCTTCGCCGACGGCCGGCTGCTGCGGCTCGGCACGACCGCCGTCGAGGTGCGGCCCACGGCGGCGGTCCGCACCGTCCACGTGCCCGGACCGGACGGCGCGGACGGGGCCGACCTGTTCCTGAAGTTCAGCCTGGACGTGCGCATCACCAACGACGTACGCCGGCTGTGGCGGCACGACCTGCTGAGGCTGCGCCGCACGGACACGGCGGTGGCCACCGCCTTCGCCGCGCTGGGCGGCCCGGCGGCCTGGCTGAGCGACCACGGCTACCGCACCGCCGCCTTCGCCTTCGAGGAGCTGGCCGTCGTCGTCCGCGACGGGCTGGGCCGGCATGTCCTGCCCGGCGCGACCCCGCTGCTCGCGGCGGCCCTCGTTGAGGACTTCGACGGCAACCCGCTCGACGGCCCGGCGGACTTGACGGTGTGGTGGGAGGCGTATCTGCGCCAGGTCGTGCCCCCGGCCCTCCAGGTCTTCGCCCAGCACGGCGTCGTCCTGGAGGCCCACCTGCAGAACTCCCTGGTCGCCGTGGACGCCGCCGGCCTCCCCGTCCAGGCGCTGTTCCGGGACGCCGAGGGCGTCAAGCTGCTGTCGGACGTCTCCCGGGCCGCCGGATGGGAGCGACTGGTGTACTGCCTGGTCGTCAACCACCTCGGCGAGATCGCCGCCGCCCTCGCCGAACGCTGGCCGGAGCTGGACCCCTGGCCCGCCGTCCGCCGCGAACTGGCCCGCCACGACCTGCCCGAGATCCCCGCCCTGCTCACCTCGCCCACCCTGCCCGGCAAGACCAACCTCCTGCTGCGCTGGACGGGCGCCGACGGCGCCGCCGCCCGCTACCAGCCCCTGCCGAACCCGCTGGCGGGCGGCTGAGTCCCACGGACGCCGTCGTCCGGTGCGCGACCGTTGCACGACCCGGCCGTTGCACGACCCGGCCGTTGCACGACCGTGCCCGGAGATGTCCCGGAGGGACTCCTCCGGACGGGGAGCGGCTGCGGTGGTGTGCTGTACGCCGTCCGCACGCCGTGGAGACACACGTCGTCCGCGCGCTGTGGCTGTGGAGAGGGGAGAACGATTCGGCCCGGCCGGCGCTCAGGCGGGTCCCTGCCGGACCGGGTGCCGCGGGGCACGGGCCGGGTGGTGGCTGCCGCGGCTCTCACCGGACCTGTCGCCGAGCTCGTCGGCGTGGTCGTGTCCGGGCACGACAGGCGGGACCGGACGGCCGGGACGCCCACGACCGGCCCGCACGCCCCCGGACCCGGATGATCCCTGCCGCGCGCGCCGCGCGGGGATCCGGTCAGGACGAGGTGTAGGTGAGGCAGTCGATCTCGTTCTGCTGGTATCCGACGGTGATCGCCGGCGCGTGGCACTCGAGACCGACGTTGTGCCGGCAGTCGGCCATCTTGCAGGCGCCGACCCGGCCGGTGGCCGACGGCTCCCCGCCCTGCATGTCCACGCTCGTGTACGTCTCGCAGGCGGCGCCGAGCTCGCCTCCGATGGTGATGGCGGCGGCGTGACAGGTGTGATTGGTGTTGTAGGCACAGCTCTCGGCCGCGCAGTTGTTGATGACGGGCAGCTGCATGACGGGTGCGCTTGACATGTGCGTCCTCCTGCACGTCCCGGTCTGCCGCGGCGGGGCACCTGCCGGGCTCTGCACCGGTGGGAGCCTGCGCGGTTTCTTCCCTCTTGACCACTGTCCGGGACTTCGGCCGCCGCCGCACGTCGGACGCCACGAGCCCACTGCCCGCCGTCCTGACCAGCGGTTTTTCACCCTGCGGCGAACCTGTCGAGTGCCGCGCTCGTCAGCGCGGCGATCGCGGGGCGCAGGGCGCTGCCGATGTGGGGGGCGAAGTGCGGGGAGTGGTTCGGGGGCGGCGGGGAGGCGTCCGGACCGTCGGCCGTCGCCCGGCGCCAGGCGTCCGCGCCCACCACGCCCAGCATCCAGTACACCAGCGGGATTCCGTGCTGCCCGTGGACACCGGCTCCGGCGTCGCCGAAGAGCGGGAAGTCCTCCGTGGCCATCGAACCCGGCCAGGACAGGACCCGCCCGGACCCCAGAAGCCCGATGTGGGCGCGCCGCACCGAGTCGGTGGCGTCCGGATCGCAGCGCAGGACCGCCGAGCGGGAGGTGACGGTCACCTCGGGTTCCCGCGGGGCGCCCGCGGCGGCGCTCTCGGCGAGGACGATACGGCGCACGGCGGCTAGCGCCCGGTCGAGGGACGCCTCGCTCGAGGCGCGGACCCCGATGCCGAGTTCGGCGCGGTCCGGTATGACGTTGGCGGCCGTTCCGGCCCGCAGGGTGCCCACGGTCAGCGTCACCTGATCGGCGGGCGCGGTCTCGCGGGCAACGACGGTCTGGAGGCGGGTGACGACGGTGGCCGCGGTGACGACCGGGTCCACCGCCAGGTGCGGGGTGGCGGCGTGACCGCCCCGTCCGTGCAGCACCACGTCGAGCACCGCGCCGGCCGCCGCCATCGGTGCTCCGTCCGGTGCGTGCGCGACTGTGCCGGAGGGCAGGGGCGCGGCGTGCTGGGCGAGGACGACATCGGGTCTGCCGAAGCGTTCGTACAGCCCGTCGCGCAGCATGGCCTCGGCCCCGTCGAGCGTCTCCTCGGCCGGCTGCCCCACCACCAGCAGGGTGCCCCGCCACCGGTCGGACAGACGGGCGAGCAGCTCCGCCGCACCGGCCGCCGCGGCCAAGTGCAGGTCGTGGCCGCACGCGTGCATGGCGTCGGTGCGGCTGGCGTACGGCAGCCCGGTCTGCTCGCGCATCGGGAGCGCGTCGAGCTCCGCCCGCAGCCAGACGCGGGGGCCGTCCCCGTTGCGGAGCACGCCGACCACGCCGTGGCCGCCCACCCCGTGGGTGACCTCGCAGCCCGCTGCCGCCAGGCACCGGCCGAAGCGGTCCGCGGTGCGGGCCTCCTGCCCGGACGGTTCCGGATGCGCGTGCAGGTCCAGATAGAGGGCGAGGGCGGGCCGCAGGACGTCCCCGGCGCGGACGAGGAGGTTGTTCTCCGCGCCCGGCGGCGGCGAGCCGTGCGCGGTCGCGGACGGGGCATGAGGCTCGGCCGGTGCCGTGGGCGGGGTGTCGTGGTCGGCTGGTGCCGGGGGCGGGGTGGGGTGGGACGGCGGGTTCATCGGTGGACTCCGGGGGACGGCCGGGCCCCCGCCGCGGCGCGGAGGAGGCCCGGGGCGGGGACCACGGGAAAGGGGGTCACGGGAAGGGATGCGGAGCCCGGCGGATCTCCGCGTCGGTGAGGTCGCGGTCCCGGTGCCCGCCGCGGCGCAGCGCGGTGCGCAGCCGGGGCATCAGCAGGGCCCGCTGCCGGTTCCAGCCGAAGTCGATCGGCAGCAGTCCCGGCACCACCGCACTGATCGTCCGCAGCCCCATCCGCTCCTGCTCGGGCGAGGTCTGGTCGACGACGATGACGTCATGGCCCGCCCGGACCAGTTCGTCCCGGACCACGGCCACGTCGTCGAGCAGGTCGCCGGTACGGGGCCGGCCGTGGCTCTCCCAGTCCCGGTACACCTCGTCGAAGGGGCGGGCCTCGGACGGCTCCAGGTACTCGCGCGCGTACACGGCCATGCGGGGCAGCCCGTAGAGCTGGGGGTGGTCCTTCAGATGGCGCACCAGGGAGAAGTCGTCGGCCATGGCCTCCAGTTCGGCCCGGCGTTCGGTGGTCTCCCGGGCCAGGTGCGGGATGTAGCTCAGCACCTCGGACAGGGCCCCCTCGACCGCGGCCCTCGGGTCCAGCGAGGCCGCGGCCGCGAAGGACAGGGTGCCCGGGCCCCCGTCCCGGCGGACGCCGACCGCGGTGACGGCCGGGATCGCCAGGTCGATTCGGTTGTCGAAGACATGCACGTCGTAGCCCTGGAGGGCGGCCCGCTCGGCCATGGCGACGGCCATGGGACTGCCGACCGTCTCCAGATCGATGCGGGGCAGCCGGGCCGCGCCGTACCAGCCGTTGAGGAAGGAGTCGCGCTCGACGAGTTCGAGCAGGCCGCCCAGGACCGCCTCCTCCAGGCAGCCGCCGATGGCGCAGCCGTTGGAGCACTCGAAGACGAAGTTGTCGCCGGCCACCGGGATGCTGTAGTAGACCAGCCGCGACGGCACCAGGACGGGACGCTCGTCCCGCAGCGACCAGCCCCACTCCCAGGGGATGGGCCGGCTCGGGTCGAACGGCTCGACGAAGGGGTCGTCACGGTAGGTCTCGTCGCTGTACAGGCCGCACACCGCGGGGTCGATCGCGTCGGCCCTCAACTCGCCGTAGGAGCCGACGACCGGTGCGGAGCCGCCGCGCCGGTGGGTGCCCGCGTACCGTTCCAGGCCCTCCAGGAACGCGAGGCGGCGGCTGGTGGCGAAGGAGTTCTCCTGCCCGCTCCAGGTGACGTCGTGGAGCCCCGCGTACCCCCGGACGAACACACTGCCGGCCACCGGGGCGGTGGTGGACGAGGTGACGTCGGTCCAGGTGCCGGCCCCCAGGGCGCCGCAGACCGGGTTGGCCAGGGCGTCGGTGGGCAGCGGGTAGGCGAAGGCCGAGCGCAGCCGGTAGGTGCCGGGGTCCGGTTTGGGACGCGAGGAGAGGGTGAGCGGCCGGGCGCCGTCCGCCGCCCGGGCGCGCGGACCGCAGTCGGGGCAGAGCGGATCGGCGAGCAGCGGGAACGTCCTGACCAGGAGGTTCGTCAGGTCCAGCCGGGTCACCTGGGGCAGGGCGCGGTCCGCCGGATGCGCGGCGGGAGGCACCGGGCGGGGCCCGTGCAGCAGGGCCTCGCACAGCGCGGCCACGGTGTCGCGGACGTGGTCGGTGAGCAGCGGCCAGGCACCGACCGGGCGAGGACCGTCGGGGCCGCCGGTCTCCAGGGCGTTGCGCTCGCTGCGGCTGCGCAGCCGCTGCCACCGCACGGCGAGACAGCGGCCGCAGGCGGGGGCGCTGCCGTCGCCTCCCCAGGGGCCGAGCAGGACCGCCGAGGCACTGAGGTGGACCAGCGCCGCCGGCCGGTCCGCGGCCCAGGGGTCCGGGGCCCCGGAGCCCCGGCCCCCCGCGTCGACGGCGCCGACCGGCACGACCCGCGGGGCGTCGGCGCCGAAGCGGTCGTCCAGGAACGCCTGGAGCGTGTCGCGGGCCTCCTCCATCGGCTGCGGAAGCGGCTGCGGAAGCAGCCGGGTCGCGGTGCTCATGAGCTCTTCGTCCAGCGGAAGGTGCGCGCCGCGACGGCCCCGAAGATCACGGCGAACACGACGAGTCCGGCGCATCCCACGCCGATGTCGGACAGGTCGCCGCGGCCGGTCAGGGCGGCCGACACCGCGTCGTTGAGATAGCGCAGCGGCATGACCAGCGAGATCTTCTGCAGCCAGTCGGGCATGGCGTCCAGCGGGAAGAACGACCCGGACAGGAAGGCCATGGGCAGCATCAGGAAGTTGGCGATGCCGGCGACCGACTCCGGGGTGTCGGCGATGCTGCCGATGATCACCCCGAGCAGCAGGAAGGTGGTGATGCCCAGCACCATGACGGGAATCAGCAGGGGCCACCGGGACGAGGGCACCAGGCCGAAGCCGGGAAGCATCGCCACTCCGACGAACAGGACCGACTGGACGAACCCCACACCCAGGGCGAGGACATAACGGGACCAGATGACGGCGGACAGCGGGGCGGGCGACATGCGGATCATCCGGAGGATGTCGTCCGCGCGCCACTGCATCAGCGTGAACCCGATGCCGAAGACGGCGGCGTTGGCCACGCCCCAGGAGAGCACTCCGGAGGCGGTGTAGGAGAGGTAGGAGAAGCCGCTCTGCTCGACGTTCCGGCCGCGGAAGATCAGCCCGAAGACGACGAGGAAGATCAGCGGGAAGGCGAAGGTGAAGAAGACGGTCGTCTTGTCCCGGACCTGGGCGCGGTAGCCCGCCGCGGTCAGCGCGGTGTAGGCGCTCATGCCTGCTGCTCCTGCCTGTTCGTGCTGTCTGTGTCGTGCGTGCTGTTCGTGTCGCGCGCGGTGTTCGCGGCGAGGGAGGGCCGGGTCTGCCGGGAGGTGATCTCGAGGTAGACGTCCTCGAGGCTGGGGCTGCGGGTCTGCACACCGTCCAGGCCGGTGAGGGGGTCGAGGGCGGCGAGCACCCGGCCGGTGGCACGGGTCTCCAGGACGAGGTGTCCGCCCTGCACGGTGACGCCGTCCACGCCGGGAAGGGCCGCGGCCTGCTGCTCGTCGATCCGGCCGAGCGGGACCAGCAGCCGGCTGGCGGCGCCGAAGGCGCCGATGAGGTTCTGCGGCTCGTCGGTGACGACGAGCCGGCCGGACACCAGGATGCCCACGCGGTCGCAGAGCGCCTCCGCCTCGTCCAGGTGGTGCGTGGTGTACACGATGGTCCGGCCCTCCGCCTTCAGGCCCCGCAGCACCCCCCACAGATCGCGGCGGCCCTCGGTGTCCAGCGCGGCGGTCGGCTCGTCGAGGAAGATCAGCTCGGGGCCGTGGACCAGCGCGGAGGCGATGGCGAGCCGCTGCCGCTGACCGCCGGAGAGGCTGTCGACCCGGACGTCGCGCAGCCCGCCGAGCCCCACGGCCTCGAGGGTGGTGTCGACGGCCTTGCTGTCCGCGCCGAACAGCGCCGCGACGGTGCGCAGATGCTCGTGGACGGTCTGCCGCACGAAGAAGGCCGAGGACTGGGTCTGCACGCCCATGCGCGGCAGCAGCTTGGTGTTGCGCGGCCAGGGCGACTCGCCGAGCACCGTGACCGAGCCGGAGTCGGCCTTGCGCAGCCCCTCCATGATCTCCACCAGGGTGGACTTCCCGGCCCCGTTGGGACCGAGAAGCCCGAAGAACTCGCCGCGCCGGACCTCCAGGGAGACGCCGTCGACGGCCCGCCGGTCGCCGTAACTCTTGGTCACGTCGCTGACCACGACGGCCGGTTGGCCGGTGCGGTCCGGGGTGGGGGAGGTGGAGCTCATGCGGGTACCTCATTCACGAGTGGGTTCATCAGTTGCGTGATCTTTCGGGTCGGGCCGTCATCGAAGCAGCAGCAGGACGACGGCGGTGCAGGTTCCGGTCGCCGCGAGCAGCACCAGGGCGACCGCGGTGACGGCGTAGGAGGCGTAGAGACGGCGGGCGCGCCGCGGGTAGGCGGCCACGGCGTCCCGTCCGCGCCGGCGCAGGACCAGATAGGTCCGGGTCTCCGGGGCGAGGTTGGCGGTGCCCAGGGCGTGACCGAGCATCCGGTACCCGTCCAGCGGCGGCAGCGGGACCAGGTTGCTCAGGGCCTGCACGATGCCGACGAAGAGCATCCCGGTGAGCGGCGGACGGCTCGGGTCGGCCGGGTCCAGCAGCGCCCACCAGAGCGCGAAGGGCAGCAGGAGCACCAGGTTGACGTACGCGCCCGCGGCGGCGACCACCAGCTTCGCCCGCAGACCGGGCAGGAACAGGTAGTTGTCGACCGTGCAGTACATCATCACGGCCGGGAACCGCCAGCGCAGCCCGATGTCGGAGACCACACCGCCGTAGTGCCGGGCGGCGATGCCGTGGGCGAGTTCGTGCAGACAGATGCTGAACCAGAGGAAGACCGCGAACGGGACCAGCACCGCCGGGCGGGTCAGCAGGGCCCATGTCCCGTCGAGGAACGCCGCCGGGTCCGCGAGCACCGCGACGGTCATCACCAGGACGGCGGCCACCAGCGGAAGCTGCACCCAGGGGCGCAGCAGCGGGCGCAGCAGGCGGTGGAGGCGCCCGGTGGTCGCGTGCGCGTCGGCGACGGTCCGCCGGCTGCCCTTCCAGAAGGTGCCGGTGCGGGCCGGGGGCGGCTCGGGCGGCGCGGGGTCCGGGGAACCGGCGAGCAGTCCGCGGGTGCCGAGCAGGCCGAGCAGCCGGGTCCACTGCTCCTCGGGGAGCCTGCGGCGGAACCGGGCCGCGTACTCGGACACGAGGTCGTCGAAGGTCCGGGTGCCGTCGAGCCGGCTGATGACGAAGTGCTCCTTGGGGCCGACCTCGAACGCGGCGCCACTGACCGGGTGCTTGATGAGGTGGACCGTGCGCGGGCCGCGCAGCAGGGGCGGGCTGATCATCACCCCCGGGCGCAGGGCGGGCCGGTAGGCGCGGACGGCGGCGGAACGGTCCGCGGCGGACCGGTCGGCCGCGGAGTGGTCCGCGGTGGACCGGCCGGTGGTGGACCGGTCGGTGGCGGAACGGTCCGGGGAGGGACGGCCGATGGCGGAGTGGTCTGCCGCGGACCGGTCCGTGGAGGGACGGCCGATGGCGGAGTGGTCTGCCGCGGACCGGTCCGCGACGGGGCGGCCGGAAGCGGGCCGGTCGGAGGCGGACCGGCCGGTGGCGGAGTGGTCGGTCGTGCTCATGAGGCGCCCTGCCGTCCGCCGGCCGGCTCGCGCAGGACCCGGCCCAGGAGGAAGGCCAGATACGCCTCGTCCCGGATCGTCACATGCAGCCGGTTGTTGGTCATGTGCATATAGGGTGACAGCAGACGGGGCAGCACCGCCGGCACATGGGTGACGGTCACCAGGGGAGCCGCGTCGGGATCCTCGGGGCGCTCCTGGCCGCTGTCCTCGCGGGCCGGGCCGTCCCAGGCGGGGAAGGCGAGTTCACCGCGCTCGGTGAGGTCCACCACCTTCGCGCGCAGCTCCAGGCAGTGCTCGGCCCAGCGGCGCAGGAACGCCGGCAGCCGGCTCAGGTCGCCGCTCGACACGGCATGTCTGAGCTGGGCGAACCGGGCGCCGAGGGAGGGCGCCATGCGCGTGTAGGCCTGTTCGTACTCGGTGGAGCCGATGAAGCCGGTCCCGGGGAACAGCCGGTGCCAGAAGGCGTAGTAGGCGTCCAGGTAGTCCGCGAGCCGCTCCTCCTCGGGAAGGAAGCAGCTCGCCATCACCATCATCAGCTGGGCGGAGGTGCCCAGCAGCACCGTCCGCAGATGCAGGTTCATGCTCCGGTACGCCTCCAGGACCAGGTCGCTGGAGTGCCGGAAGTGCCACTCGGCGAGCTCCACTCCGGCCGGTCCGCCGTACTTGGCGTACTCGGGGGCGTAGACCTCGTAGGAGAAGGAGTTGTTCGGCCGGAGGTTCATCCGGCCGTCCGGGCCCATGTACCTGGTGCGGTCCTCGCCGGGGAACTCGATGTCGAACAGGGCGTTGTAGAAGTCCTTGAGGAAGCCCGAGTCCACCTCGTAGAGGGCGGGACGGGCCTTGAGGAAGGCGCTGATCGCCTCCTCGGCGCGGCGGCGCACCTCGGGCTCGGCGTCGGGACCGCTCGGGCGCAGACGCAGCCTCACATGCGGCCCCTCCAGCCAGTAGTTGATGAAGAAGTAGCCGGACAGCAGTCCGTCCTCGGTGAGCCCGTCGACCAGCGGGCGGACGCAGTGGACCAGCAGCGGCTGGGGGTTGGCGGCGTAGAAGATGTGCAGCGCCAGCCAGGGCGAGGGCGGGGCGCCCTCGGGGGCCGGCCGGAAGGACGCGGGTTCGGTCAGTTCGGGCATGAGGGTGCAACCTCCGGTCCGGACGGCGGCAGGGGGCGGGTGGTGAAGGTCTCCACGGCGAGCTCGGCCACATGCCGGCCGCGCCGGGAGGTGAGGTGGAGCCCGTCCTCGGCGGGGAGCATCTCCCGGAAGGTCACCCGGGTGCCCGGTCTGCGCTCCACCAGGGCGTCGAACGCGGCCAGACAGAGCGGGCTGTCGAAGTCGACGTGGACGGGCTTGGCCCCGATCGGGCCCTGGTCGGGGTGGAAGACCGTGGCGAAGCAGCGGTCGGGCAGGCCGTGGGCGCGCCGCAGCCGCTGCCACTCCAGGTAGAGCTCCTCCTCCCCGGCCCCGGGGCGGTGGACCGGCAGGGCCTTTGCGTCCATGGTCCAGCTGCGGCGGCTGACCACCACGTTTCCGCACCGGACCCGGGGCCTGCGGGTGACCCCGTTCACGGCCTCGCCCTCGGGCACCCCCGCCCACACGTCGAAGGGGGCCATGGTGCTGGGGGAGAGGAGGAGCAGGGTGCGCGGGATCTCGGGGAGCGCGATCGGCACGAGATAACCGAAGTAGACCGGCACGACCTCACGGTCGAGGCGGCGGGAGCGGAGCACCAGGCGGCCGGCCCGCTCGTCGTGCACGACATAGAGGTCGTCGAGGTGGATCCGGGCCTCTTCGGGCACGGAGCTGGTCTCGCCCGGGCAGACGATCTGGTGGTCGGTCAGCCGGCCGTGCAGGTTCAGATTGCTGCTGACCGGCCCTCCGGTGACCTCCGCGAACACGGCTCCGTCCGGCCGGCGGGCCGCCATCTCCTCGCGCAGGGCGTCGCTGAGACCGGGTGCCGCCGGGTCCGCGGCCGGCCCGGTGCCGTCGTAGAGGTGGGTGAACCGGCTGAACGGGAAGGCCAGTCCGCCGTAGGACTTGTTGAGGACGACCAGAGGCCGGCCGCCGGGGGGCCGGGACAGCTGCACATGGTGGCTCTGCGGGACGAAGTGGCCGACGAGCGGCGCGAGTTCCCCGGCGGTTTCGGCCAGCAGCTCCTCCGGCAGCTCGATCTCCTCGGCCCCGTCGGCCCCGGTGGCCCCACCCGTCTCGCCGTACTGCCGCCACAGGGCCTTCATGCCCTCGTGGAAGCGGATGCGGGCCCGGTCGAGGGCCTTCATCTCGCTCTGTCCGAGCCAGTTCTCCTCCGGCCGATAGGTGCCGTCGTCGTCGAAGGAGGCCCGCTTGGAGGTGAAGGAGATGTACTGGTCGAAGAAGTCCTCGTGGAAGTCGTGGATCAGACCGAGCAGGTCGTCGCAGCGTCCGCCCCGGCCGTAGCGGGCGATGAAGAAGCCGAGCAGGGTGATGCGCTGGGGGAGCGTCAGGTCGAACAGCGGCAGGATGCCCTCCACGGCCCGCAGGGCCCGGCCGGTCTCCCCGCCCAGCACGGCGGGACCGCAGACCAGGTCGTCGCCCGTGCTGACGTCCTCGTACACCAGGGTCTGCGGAAGGGTCGGCTCGGTCGCCCCCAGGTCCCGCTGGACGTCGAGGAGTTGACCGCGCAGGGTGCGCAGCAGGGTGCGGCGTTCGGCGACACCGGCCCCGGGGTAGCGGGCGAGGCAGTCGGCCGGGCCGTCCAGCAGACGGGCCAGCCGGTCGGCCCACGGCACCCCCAGGGAGCGCAGGGCGTCCTGGTAGGAGCGCAGCGGGTCGCGGCTGTGCACGTCCGTGCGGAGCACCGGCACCTGCACCATGCCGAGGTCCATCAGGGCCGACGCGTACCGCTCGCACTCCTCGCGCCCGGCGCCGTGCTCGCCGTGCAGCCAGTCCACCAAATCCCGGTGGCGCACAGGGGTGTCGTGGCCGCCGAGCCATTCCAGGAGCCGTTCCAGGGTGCCGCTGCTGCGCAGGAAGAACAGCCGGTCGCGGACCGCGTCGAAGGTGACGGCGGCGCTGTCGTCGCCCGCGGTCGTCACATGGCGTACGTAGCGGATGCGGTCGGCGTCGCGTCCCCAGCCCGGGGAGAGGACCACCGGCAGGTCCTGGCGCCGCCCGGGATCGGCCATGATCAGTTCGGTCAGCCGGGCGAGCACCACCACGTTGAGCCGTACATGGCTCACCCAGTCCTCGCCGGTGCGCAACGCGGCCCCGTCGTCCTCCGGGTCGCCCGCGAAGGTGCCGAGGCCGATGCCGGTGAAGGTGCTGAAGGGGCTGGTCTTGCAGGCCGTGCGGTACAGATAGGTCAGCGCGGAACGCTCGATCTTGCGCAGCCGGTTGCCCGGCCGCGGGCTGGTGTCGCGCAGATAGGTGTCCAGCCGGCCGTCGAGGGCGGGCGAGGCGAGCAGCAGGCCGCGGCGCAGCCGGTCGTCGGCCAGTGCCTCGCGCAACGCACGGCGGCTTTCCGCGAGTTCACCGGCGAGCAGGTCCGCTCCCCCGGCCCGGAGCTCTTCCAGACGGGCCCGGTCCCGCAGCCACTGGGCGACGCGCCGGCCGGTGTCCGGGTCCAGCTCCGTCACCAGGCGGACGGCGGCCTCGGGGTCGGCCGGCAGCCGGTTGTTGAAGACCTGCCGCCGCAGAGTGAGCAGGGCACGGCGCACGGCGGTGTCGCCGGACTTCTCGTCGGGGCCGGTGGTCGACTTGACCAGGGCGTGCAGCGGATCGCTGAGGGCCGCTCCGGCGGCCGTCAGGCGTTCCTCCTCCTCCAGTACGGCGTCGGCCCAGCGGCGGGTGCCGGGGCAGCGCAGGCCGTGCACGGTCTCGACGGGCAGACCGGCCACACGGAGCACGAAGCGCCTGCCGGGCTCCCAGCGAGTGCCGGACTCCGAAGCGATGCCGGGCTCCGGGGCGGGGCCGGGCTCCGTGGCGGCGCCGGTGTCCGCCCCGGTGTCCGTGAGGGCGCCCGGGCCGGTGGCCGTGGCGCCGGACTCTGTGGGTGTCATGGGGGATCCTTCGCGGCGTCGGGCGGTCTCGTGGTCAGGCGATCTCGTGGCGGAAGTCGGCGGGATCGGGCCGCTCGTGACCGAGGGCCATGATCAGCAGCGGGGCCTCGTCGCAGTCCTCCAGCCCGAGCCGCTCGACGAACGAGACGTTGTCGAAGCCCAGCGCCACACCGGCGCCCAGGCCCAGGGCGGAGGCCGCCAGATAGAAGCTCTGCGAGACGGCCCCGACGGTGCCCAGCGCGAGCCGGTAGCCGCGGTCGCCGAGGGCGTCCAGGACGGCGGTGGTCCGCACGGTGGGCACCAGGACCGCGCCGGCCTGCTCCAGGTTGTAGTTGGCCAGGAAGTAGTTCCGCTGAAGGAACGAGCCCTGCGGGCCGGCGGTGACCAGCCGCAGCTCGCCGCGGTCGGGGTCGTAGGCGTACGCCCCCTGCTCCACGCCCTCCACATGGTTGACGAAGGCGTACAGCCGGGTGAGCCGGAGCTCGCCGGAGGGATCGGTGTCACCGGCCAGCCGGGTCTCGGCGCAGGCCGCCAGGACCGCCGACAGGTGTGCGCTGTCGAGCCGGCGCCGGGCGTCGAACCTGCCGAAGCTGGAGCGGCGGTCGCGCAGGGCCCGGCGGACACCGGTGTCCGGGAGGACCGGCGCGGGCAGGGCCATCCGGACACCGGTGCCCTTGCCGGTGCCGCCGCCGGTGTCGTCATGGGCGTCGCTGTCGGCGCTGTCGGCGTCGTCGTCGGTGTCGAAGGGGAGGGCCGCGGCGGCCGCCAGTGCACCGGGGGCGGGCCGGTTCGTGGCACCCTCCAGGGTCGCCTGGTGCATGGCGCGCAGTGCGGCGAACTCCAGCAGGGTGCGGGAGCGTTCGACGTCCCGGTGCCGGACGGCGGGCCGGTGACGCGGGTCCGTGCGCGGGGGGTCCTGGCGGCCGGTGTCCCGGCCGGGCGCCGGCGTGTCCCAGTGCAGCGGCACGACGGCGAACACGGTCTCCTCCTCGCCCGTCACACCGAGCAGCTCGTTCAGCCGGGGCTCGTCGAACCACAGCACGGGGGAGATCCGCAGGCCCCGGGCGGCGGCCCAGATCCGCCAGGTCTGCACCAGGGTGCCGAGGTCGGTGCAGACCACGTGGAACGAGAAGCTGTTGTACTTGAAGGAGTTCTGCCAGTACTTGATGCCGAGGAGCAGGTACTGGTCGGTGTCGAGGGCCTCGGAGGGCGCGTCCGGGCCCAGCGCGTCGCGGACCCGGTCCGTGACGTCGCCGGCCAGCAGCCGCTGCAGGGCGTGCCGGTGGACGTCGTAGTAGTGGAGCCCCGGGGTGAGGGGGCCGGAGGGGCCGGACGCCCAGTGGATGCTCACCGGGTAGAGCCCGCCGCCGCCCGCCGTGCCCCGCGACCAGTTCGCATGGGTGTAGAACGGCAGCCCGGGCAGGTCGGTGTTGGCCTGGATGCCGAGACGGCGCCCGGTCAGCCCGTAGGAGTCCTTGAGCATCGCCGCCAGCAGCGGAAGGCTGAACCCGGCCGGGCCGTCGGCGGCCCGCTCCCCGGCGGCGCCGGGCAGCAGGCCCGGCGCCATGGGGACATCGGCGAGGTCCTCGGTGCCGGGCAGGGCGAACGCCTCGGCGTTCGGGTAGTACTTGCCCTTGCGCGGGCCGTCGGCCCAGTTCACGACGTGGTCGGTGGGCTCCATCGGGACACGGCCGCGGTGCAGGACGGCATGCGCGTACTCATGGGCGTACCCCACACGATCCCCCTTTCCTCGGTCCTCGGTTCCTCGGTCTTCGGTTGTTCTCGGTCTGTGGTTGTCCCGGTCTTCGGCCGGCTCGGCCTGCGGCGCGCCCGCGCCGGGAACGCGCGCACGGGCTGACGGGCGGTCATGGGCGGCCGGTCATGGGTGACTGGTCATGGGTGACTGGTCATGGGTGGTCGTCATGGGTGGTCGTCACGGGTGGTCGGTCATGGGAACGGATGCGGGCCGGGGTTGAGGTCGGCCTCGGTCAGGTCGTTCTGCCGCAGGCCCGCCTCGCGCAGCGCGGTGCGCATCCGGGGCATGTGCCGGGCACGCTGCCGCGTCCAGCCGAAGTCGAGCGGAAGCAGCCCGGGCACCAGCACCTTCACGGTGTGCAGACCGAGCGCGCGCTGCTCGGGCGCGGTCTGGTCGACGACGACCACGTCGAACCCGGCGGAGGTCACGGCGTCCACCGCGGCGAGCAGATCGTCCCGTACGTCCGGACCGGAGCCGTCCGCACGGTCCCAGCGCAGATCGGCCACGCTCACCGGCTCGGGGGGCGAGGGCCGGCGGAGCAGGAAGTCGGCGTGGCGGCCCATCTCCGGCACCGCGTAGACCAGCGGGTGGTCGTGCAGGCTGGTGATCTTCTCGAAGTCCTCGGCCATGGCGCGGTATGCGGCCTCGTTGCGCCGGAACCGCTGCAGAAGCTGCACCGAGTCGGTGGCGATCTCGCACAGGGCCGCGGCGAGCGCGGCCTCGGGGTCGAGGGCGGCCCCCGCCCCGAAGCACATCCGGGCCAGACCGCCGTCGAACCGCTCGGCGACCGCGGTGACCACGGGCACGGGGAAGGTGATCCGGGTGTCGAAGAACCGGGCCCGGTACCCGTACATGGCCAGCCGCTCCACCATGACCCGGGTGTGCGGATCCGCGCTGGTCATCGGGTCGATCTCGGGCAGCGGCTGCATCCCGTGCCAGGCGAGCAGGAAGGCGTCCCGTTCCAGGACCTCCATCAGGCCGCCGAGCACGGCCTCCTCCAGACTGCCCCCGGAGGCGCAGCCGTTGGAGCTCTCCTGGACGAACCGGTGCTCGATCCCGGGCTTGTGGTAGTAGGCGAGGACCTCCGGGACGGGCCGGGGACGCGCGTCCCGCAGCGACCAGCCCCACACCCAGGGAATCGGACGGTCCGGGGTGAACGGCGGCACCCAGGGGTTGGCCCGGTGGAAGTCGTCCGTGTACAGGCCGGTCTCACGCGGGTCGACGGCGTCCGGCCCGAGGTCGTTCAGGGAGGCGGTC
Source organism: Streptomyces thermoalcalitolerans (assembly GCF_039525155.1). Taxonomy (NCBI): domain Bacteria; kingdom Bacillati; phylum Actinomycetota; class Actinomycetes; order Kitasatosporales; family Streptomycetaceae; genus Streptomyces; species Streptomyces thermoalcalitolerans. The sequence goes on from NZ_BAAAHG010000017.1 coordinate 28,928, forward strand.
AGGGTGAGGGAGCGGCCCCGGGCACGCATCCCGGCGAAGCGCTCGAGCCCCTCCAGCAGACCGATCAGGGTGCTGGCACGGTACGAATCGGCGTGACCGCCCCAGAACGTCTCCCGCAGATACTCGCCGGAGCGGCTGGAGAAGCAGCCCACGGTGGCCGAGGTGGTCGGCGAGGTGACGTCGCACACCACCGACGGCCCGACGGCACCCCAGTGGGGGTTGGCGAACGCGTCCACCGGAAGGCCGTACGCCTCCAGCGGCCGGACCCTGCCGGCACCCGGCCGGTACTTGGGCGCGGGCCGCAGGACGAGAGCGGCCGACTCGGCGGTCATCGGCCGCGGGGTGCCGCAGTCGGGGCAGTCCGGCTCGGGCACCAGCGGATGGTGACGGACCGTCAGCTGCTCCAGGTCCACCAGCCACACGTCGGGGAACGGCCGCCCGGCGTCCGGGGGAGCCGCGGCGAGCCGGGCGATCAGCGCGGCGACGGCCTGGGCGGCGAACAGCACCCGGTAGGGCCAGGGCCCCGCCTCCCGGGTGCCGCCGCGCAGTTCGAGGCCCTCCCGCAGGGCGACCGAGCGCACCGCCTGCCAGCGGCGCCGCAGACACGTGCCGCAGCCGGCCCGCCCCCGCGCGGGCCAGGGGCCGACCATCACCTGCCGGCCGTACAGGTGCACGGGGAGCGTGTCCTGCGAGGCACCCTCGACGGAGGCGGAGGCAGGGGCGGATCCACGGGCGGGGATGGAGGCAGGGGCGGGGGCGGAGGCAGGAGCGGGGGCGGTGAAGGCGTCCCGCACACCGAGGGCGAAGACCGTGACGCCGGGGACCTCACGGCCCGGCGCGGACGGCAGCTCCGCCAGGGCACGGCGGAGCTCCTCCGCGAAGAGACGGCACGCCTCGCGCCGCGGCTCCTCGGCCCCGCCGACGGCGGCCTCGACGAGATCAGCGGTCATCGCCGGCCGCCTTGGTGAGCAGGACCCGGACGGTGTGGATTCCGGCGGCGGGCAGGTCGGCGGCGTGCGTGGGCACGACGAGGGCGTCCCGTCCCGCGGCGGCCAGACGCTCCAGGACGTCCGTCCAGGTCACCGCGGGCCGGCCGGAGGAGGCCTCGTCCTCCTCCTGCGCCGTGACCGGTATCAGGGCGGCGTCCAGGTCGGCCAGCAGCGGGTCACCGGTGTCGGGGTCGCCCAGCACGCCCTCCGCGGCGAGCTGGACCGTGCCGAGCAGGTCGCGCAGGGCGTCGGTGGCCGCGGCCGTCCGGTCCAGGGCGGCGCCGACGGCCCAGCGGCACGGCCCGCCCGACCCCGCCGGCCGGGTCCTGGCCAGCACCACGGACACCCCGGTGCGCTCCGCCTCCCCGAGGTCGAGCAGCTCGACGTCCAGCTCCAGATGCCCGGCGGAACGCAGCAGGAAGGTGGCCTCGGGATCGTCGTCAAACACGGCCCGGGGGATCACCGCGGTCCGCCCGGCCCCACGTACGGACCGCTGCAACGCGTCATGGGCGAGCGCGGACAGCAGACCGGCCGCCGTGGCCTCCGGCAGACCGTCGCCCGCGCCGGCCCCGGCGCGGGACGGCTCGAACCGGCGGTCCTGGTTGTCCGGCCCGAAGGGCCGTACGGCACCGGCCGGCACCAGGACCGGCTCCTTGGTCAGCAGCGACGTGGCCAGGGCCCAGGAGGCGACCGGATCGCCCCCGGCACCGGTGGCCGTGGTCAGTGCGTCCGGGTCCACCTTCGGCGGCGTGCCCGAGCGGTCCGCGCGAAGGACGCCGTCCGGGGCCGGGGACGCGGGCACCACGTACTCGGCGTAGATCTCGGCGGCGGCGTTGAGGGCCCGCAGCCGGGCGCCCGCGGTGTGATGGACGTCGAACGCGACGACGGTCCGGGTACCGGCCGCGCCCAGCCCGACCTCCACGGCGCCGACCTTCAGCGGGGTCTGGGTGACCGGTTCGTCCGCGTACCGGGTGAAGACCCCGACGGACGGCCGGAGCGCGACAGCGCGGCGGTCGAGCGCGGCGAGCGGCCCCTCGGTCGCGGCGTCGTCCGGGGCGGCGGAGACGGCCGGGTGGTAGGCGGGCCGCTCGGGGGCCGCGGAAAGGTCGACGGGCTCGGGGGCGACAAACCCGGAGGCGGTGGACCCGGAGGCAGTGGATCCGGAGGCGGCGGACCCGGCCCGGCAGAACGGGCAGCGCGGATGGGGCAGCAGCCGCTCCGCCAGCACGTCGAAGGAGGCCATGTCCTGGAGCAGCACCTGCCCCCGGGTCTCGGCCGGCAGCGCCTTGGTGATCAGCCGGAACACCTCGTAGCCGAGCAGATTGCCGAGCATCGCGGCGAGCGGGCCGCGCGGCCCGGGCCCGGACGCACCGCCCAGGGCCAGACCGCTCCACAGCTCGGCCGCGACCGCCGCGTCGTCCCCCGTCGCACCGAGCCGCAGCGCCGCACAGGCCAGGCAGCCGTCGCCGTCCGGGGCGCTGACCGGTCCGACCACCGCCCGGTTGCCGAAGGTCCAGGCGGGCAGCAGGAAACGGCCCTCCGGAACACCCTGGCCGAGCAGGGAGACCGCGGTCCGGAACGCGTCGCGGCCACAGGCGGCGACCACCACGTCGTACCCCTCGTACGCGCTCCAGTCGCCCGCCGAACCGGACCCGGCACCGGGCAGCACCGCCACCTCGGCCGGGCTGCCTTGTGCGGTGAGCTCCGCCGCCTCGGCCCGGAGCGCGGCGAAGTCCGCGGCGGTGGCCGGGCCTTCGGCCAGAGCGGCCTCCACGCCGACGGAGGCGCAGCCGTTGCGGATCAGGGAGAGCGCGCACCAGCGGGCGACCTGGCCGTCGCCGAGCACGGCGACGCGGGTGCCACGGAACGCGGCGAACCTGCTCTCGGCGCCGTCGACGTAGTGGTCGATGTACGCGATCTGCTGCCCGAAGCGGGCGGCGACCGCCGGCTCCACGGACGCGCCCGCTCCCTCCGTGGGGTCCGGCACCGGCCGGGCGAACCCACGGGCGTAGAGCGCCTTGACCAGGCTGCCCACCATCGCCTTCTGCGGCTCCTTGAAGCCCGCGCAGATCTCCGCCACGGTCCGGCTCCCGTCCAGGTGCGGGACGAGGAGGGTGGCGAACCGGTAGGCGGACGGGGACTTGAGCTGGAAGCCCCCGTCGGCGTTGTGGAAGATCACGCCGCCCGGCGTCTCGGTGTACAGCACGTCACGGCGCACCCGGGGCCGGGTGTCCGCGGTCTCCTCGTACGGCGTCGTGGGCATGCGGGGATCACACCTCCGGGTCGGGGCCTGTCGGCCGCTCGGGTCTGAACGGGGGAATCTGAACGGGGGATCTGGACGAGGGATCTGAACGGGGGAAAGGGGTGGGGTGTTCGGGCTGGGGAGTGTTTGGGCCAGGGGGGCGTTCGTGGTGGGGGTGGCGGGGGAGTGGTCGTGGCGGGGGAGTGGTCGTGACGGGGGAGTGCGGGTGGTGGGGGAGTGCGGGTGGTGGGGAGTGCTGGCGGTTGGGGTGCTTGGGGACGTTGGTGGGGGTTCGGGGATTCAGGGGGTTCGTGATGTGTGGTGCTTGTGGTGTGCGGTGGTCGTGGTTGGGGTCGGCCGGGCCGTGCTCCGCGTGGCGGCGCCGGGCTGACAGCGATTCGGGGGTGGTCTCAGGTGGTTCGGGTGTGGGGTCTCAAGTGGCTCCGGAGGGAAGTGCGCGCCGGGCCCCGGTGACGACGGCCTGCGGGAAGTCGTCGGTCCGGGCTGCCCTGTGAAGGGCGTGGGCGCGGAACAGGGGGTTCATACGGAGGGTCCCGGGATGCTCCTCGTCGAGGAGCCCGGAGTCGAGAAGCCGCTCGAGCACCTCCTCGGCCTGTGCTTCGGGGACCCGGAGGGCGGCGGCCGCCTCCGGTACGGTGATCCGCCCGTCCAGCCGCGCCAGGCGCAGATGTGCGTCGGCCAGCGGGGCGGGCAGCCGGTCCAGGGCTCCGTCGAGGGCCAGGGGCACGGACATCCGGGGGTCGTCGGGCAGGGCCAGCCGGGCGGGCAGGTCCCGTCGCAGCCACGCGGCGTAGTCCGCCAGGCGCAGCTTCGGCCGGGTCAGCAGCCGGGCCGCGACGATCCGCAGGGCCAGCGGAACGTGCCCGCACAGATCCGCGAGGGCACGTGCGGCCGTGTCCTCGGCCGCCACCCGCTCCTGCCCCAGGACGGAGGTGAGCAGCGCGTGGGACTCCTGCGGCGACAGGGCGCCCAGTTGCAGCACCGCGGGGCCGTGCGTGGCGACCAGGGCGGCCAGTCCCATACGGCTGGTGACGACGACGGCGCCGCAGCCGGTCAGGCCGAGCAGTCCGCGCACCTGGTCCGGGTGCACGACGTCGTCGAGGATCACCAGGCACGCTCCGCGGGAAGCGCCGGAGGGGAGCGCGGAGCGCAGCTCGGCGGCAGCCTCGTCGAGGGGGCGTGGCGTACCGTCGGCCCTGGTCAGCGGCAGCAGCACACCGCCCGCGGGATACCGGTCCGCCACCAGCCGCGCGGCGTGCAGGGCCAGCGCGGTCTTGCCCATCCCGGGGCCTCCGGAGATCACCGCGATCACCGGGGCGGTGTCCGCCCGCCCGTCCTCCCGGCTGCCGCTCTCCAGGCGGCTCACCAGGTCGGCGGTCTCGCGGGTGCGCCCGGTGAAGCCGGGGACGCGGGGCAGCCGGGGTCCCGGAGGGCGGGCCGGATCCGGGGACGGATGGGTACCGCCGGCCGGAGCGGCTCCGGCCGGCGCTGTGCGCTCGTGCCGCCCCGCGCCGTCGTCGGCCGGGGTGCCGTCCGCCGCGGGTGCCCTGTGCGGTGCCTGCGGTGCCGGTGCGAGCGACGTGGTCTCGAGGACCGGGCCACGGGGTTCGTCGCCGCGCAGGATGGCCAGTTCCAGACGTTGCAGCTCCGCGCCCGGGTCGACGCCGAGCTCCTCCCGCAGGTAGGTTCTGATCCTCCGGTACTCGGCCAGCGCCTCGATCTGCCGTCCCGTCCGGTAGAGCGCCCGCATCAACTGGGCGGCGAATCCTTCGTGCTGGGGATGGGTCCGGGTGGCCTCCCAGAGGTCCACCAGGACCTCGCGACATCGTCCTTGGGCCAGCTGGATCTCGCAGATACGTTCCAGCACGCGCAGACGCTCCTCGACCAGCCGGGGCACCTCGTCGCGGTGCAGGAGCTCGGAGGGGACGTTGGTGAGAAGCGGCCCCTGCCACAGGTCGAGTGCCGCGCGCAGCAGGGGGAGTTCGGACTCTCCGGCCCCGGCCGCCTCGGACACCAGACGGCGGAAGTGCAGCAGGTCCAGGGTGTCGGCGTCGGCCGGGAGACGGTAGCCCCCGGCGACCGCGACCACCGCCTGCTCCTCGATGTCGTACTTCGCGAAGAGACGGCGCAACCGCAGGACGCAGCTCTGCAGAGCCGCCTTCGCCGTCGCCGGCTGCTTCTCCCCCCAGACGGCCTGCAGGAGACGGTCGGTCGAGACCACCTCGCCGGGGCGGACCAGCAGGGCCGCCAGCAACGACGTCGGTTTGGACGGTGGCAGGACGACCACGTCACGCCCGTCGGTGATGCTGAGCGGGCCGAGCAACTGAAAACGCACCGAAGTTCCCCCGTTGACGGTCGAACACCTGCCGGACCGGCCCACCCGGCACCTTTGGGACGCAGTGTCCTGTTGCCGTGGCTGCCCCTGGTGGGGGCGGTGGCTCACACAGGACCCTGCCCTCCCCTGGTATGGGCAGGACGGAGCACGTGTGAAGGCTTTCTGCGCGAAAACATTCGGTCTTGCAGCAGTGGTGAGTTTCTACCGGCGTAGATGGCGGGTCAAGAGGAATGCTGTGAAATCCCTGAGGGACAGGTTTCAGACACTGATAGTTCATCAAATAGCTGGCCAGAAAGCATCGTTACAGGTAAAAGCCACCCGTCGTCATCCGTGCCGAGCGGACGTGTCCGAGAGGGCGCCAGGAGCTGTGTGACGCAGGATCAAACGGCTGTTTGCAGGAGATCTCCGCCCAGATCATCGAAGCGCGGAGTTCGAGGTCGGCGAGGTGGCGCGCAGGCCCCTGGGCTCGGCGTGCGGCGATGTCACGCCAGTCCTCCAGCCGGTGTTGATCAGTTACTCGACAGCGTCGCGGTCACGGTGAAGGCCGGCAACGACCGCGCCGGGCCTGCTCCTGCTCGGCGCGACTTTCGCCGGAACCTCCATGATGTCCTGACCGACAAGCATCTTGACGGCGTCAGGATGAGCATGAGCGGTCGTGGAGGCCGGACCGGCCAGGGCCCGAACTCACCTGGCAGCTCAAGCCCTGGCGCGCCTGTTCTGAACTGCGGGATCACGCCCTCGAGCCGGTCCCGCAGCCGCTCGGGACGCGGGTCGTGCTCGCCTGTCGGAGGAAACGATAGATCAACTCACCTTGAAAGTCGGCGAGTTGCCTGCACGTCACGATCGCCTTTCTGTCGACCCCGCCTCCCCGCTCCTCCGGGACGGAGAGGAGACTGGCCGCAGAGGGCGAGCCCCTGCCCGGGGCCCGCCGTTCACCACGGGGAGCTTGACATGACCGTCACCTGGCGAAGTGCCGCCTCCTATGCGCTGACCGTCACCATCGGGTCCTGGCTGACCGGAGCTGCGGTCAACCTCTTCTGGTCCGCATGGGCGGGAAACCTCGGCTCCTGGACATCGTTCTGGATCAAGAACCCGTGGCAGCTGGTCTTCGCAGCGGCAGCCGTTCTCACCCTCACTCTGATCCGCCGCCTCACCGACCCGATGCCGCTATGGCGGGTCCCGCTGGTCGACGGGGGCGCCTATCTCGGTGTGCTGCTGCTCTGCGCCGGCGTCGCCTCATGGGCCTCCGGCTCGGACGCGCCGGTCGACGAGGCATTTTTCATGGCGAGCCTCGCCCTGCTCTCGCTCCAGCTTCCTTCCGCGTGGCTTTTGATCTTCTACCGGGCCCGCCGTCTCGACATCGTCCTCACCCGGAACGAAATCGACCCAAAGGCCGCCTGATTGGCCGGACTGGGATTCCACGGTTTTTCTTCACACGGCGTACGAAAGCCGTTCTGCGGGAGGTGGTGAGAACGAAGAACAGAGACAAACCGGACGCAGTCCGGTGGGGTACTCCGGTCTCTTGGAACTACTCATTTCTGCGAGTGCAAAGCGTGATGGCACCTGTGTTCCGTTAGTGCACCTGTTCCGTCAGTGCACCGCAAACCGGTCAATCGGCCGGGTGGGAGCCCGGTGTATGGCCGAAGGTGCGCCGGAAGACGTCGATGAAGGCACTGGCCGAGGACCAGCCGCACCGGTGTGCCACCGCGGTCACCGATTCCTTCTCCGCCAGGAGGACCAGTGCGTGCTGGAGCCGCAGTTGGGTGCGCCACTGGGGGAAGGTCATGCCGAGCTCGCTGCGGAAGAGCCGGGACAGCGTGCGGTCGCTCGCGCCGACCTGGCGGCCCAGCTCGGCGAGGGTGCGTTTGTCGGCCGGATCGGCTCGCAGGATCTCGTACAGCGCCCGCAGCGGGGGCGAGGCAGGTGTGGGCAGGTGCAGCGGCTGCTGAGGGGAGGCGCGCAGCTGGTCGAGCAGCACCGCGCGCAACCGGGCGCGCTCGGGGCTGTCGTCGTCGGGAGCGTGGGTGTAGGCGATGATCAGCTCACGCAGCAGCGGGCTCACGGCGAGCACGGTCGGGGTGTCCAGCCCGAGCGGGTTGTCGGTCGCGGGCAGGCCCACCAGGTGCAGGTCGAGTTCCCCGTGGGCCTGGTGGGCGTGGACGGTGCCGGCCGGTACCCAGATGGCGCGATTGCCCGGGGCGACCCAGGAGCCCGCGCCGGTGGTGACGACCAGGACGCCCCGGCCGGCGTAGACGATCTGGTGGTCGTCGTGCCGGTGGGCGTCGATCGTGCCGCCGGACGCCAGCCGCTGGGTGCACGTCGGAGCGACCGGCTCATGGCGGATGTGCGTCATCGTGCGGCAGTTCAGGCAGGCGGTCATGCGGGACAGAGGGGCTTGCCGGTGCGCGGGAGTCGCGGACTGCGGCGGACATGACCGGCAGTGCTCACCGGCTGCCGGTCTGCCGTACCCGATCGCCGAGGAACCGGTCAAGCTGCCGTGGCTGTCGGGGACTTGGGCGGTTCCGGGGCACTGGCCGGTTCGCGCAGGGCCATGGACACCACGATCGCGATCACCGTGACGGACGCGAGGACGACGAGTGCGCCCCGCGGACCGTAGTGGTCGGCGACGAGACCCAGCGGCGGCATGAACAGCCCGCCGGCGCTGAGCGCGAGCCCGAGAGTGACACCGGCCGCGGTGCCGGGCCGGCTGGGCAGATAGTCCTGGCCGAGTTTGACGAGCACGGCGAACGGCAGGCTCGAGATCACGCCGACGAGCAGGACCAGGGGCAGCGCGGCGTACTTGTCCCCGCAGGCCAGGAAGAGCCACAGAGCGGGCAGCATCGCGGCGTTCCCGATCCGCACGGTGCGGACCATCCCGACACGGTCGGCGATCCGCCCGCCCAGCAGGGTGCCGAGCACACCGCCGCCCAGTTCGAGGGTCAGCGCCAGACCGCCGAGCGCGCTGCTCGCTCCCAGGTGCCGGATCCAGTACAGCGAGACGAACGTGTTCAGCCCGGTCGAGATCGTGGACCGCACGACCTCGACGCCGGTCAGGGTGGCGAACAACCCGACTCGGTCCTTGCCGTGAGACCGGACCTGCTTCGCCGCGGCGCTCGAGGCCCGCTCATGGTGGCGCAGCAGAACGAAGCCCATGAGCACGGCCGGCGGGATGAACAGTGCGGTCGCGCCGATCCCGAGGTTGTCCAGGGCCGGCGTCACCAGCGCCGGGCCGATGAAGAAGCCGACTCTGCCGCCGGCGGCGAAGTAGCTCATCGCCGTGGCGCTGCCCCCGGCCGCGCGGCGGGCGTCCCGTCCGGCGGGCGGATGGAACATCGCGATGCCGAAACCGGCGAGCAGCAGCAGCGCGAACACCAGCGGATAGGTGGGCGCGAGCCCGGACAGGCCCGCCCCGACGCCCGCCAGGCCGACGCCGAGCGGCGCCATCCACCGCAGCCGGTACCGGTCGGCCAGCAGGCCGATCGGCACCTGGGGCAGCGCACTGCCCAGCGTCGCGGCCAGAGCGAGCCCCGATGCCTCGACGTAGGTGAAGTGCCGCTCCAGCACGAAGTAGGGGACGGCGGCGGGTACGAGGCCCTGGTAGAAGTCGTCGACTGCGTGCGCGGTGGCCCACACGCGCATCCGGCGCCAGTGCCCGGGCGGGTCGGCGACGCCGCGAAAATCTGCCGTTTCCTGGATCGAAGTCACGCATTCACGATGAGCGATCCGAACCAGGCGTGCTTCCAATAATCGGCCCGCTCATGCCTGAAACCCGCCACGCGCGGATGACGCCGACCGTCTCCCGCGAGGGCAGTGACGGCATGGAGCGCCACCACCGGCATTGCCCACGCCTGTCGACGGGTGACGACCAGTACGTCCCTCCCCTGCACAGTACGGATCGCGTCCGGCCTCGCGGAGTGCGATGTACTACGGGGCGTTCTTCCGCGTCGGCCGGTTCAGGGCATGGCAAAGGCCCGGCCGGCGCCCGCCTCCTGAGGGAGGGGGAGCCGGCCGGGCACTGCCGCGCCGGACGGTCGGGTCAGGCGGAGCAGGAGGTGGTGCTGCAGGTGGAGCTGGAGGTCGAGGTGGAGCTGGTGCTGGTGCAGCCGGCCAGCACGACCTCGCTGGCGTCCGAGTAGTCGGAGATCTCGAAGGTCTCGGCCTCGAGCTCGAGGATCTCGTCCGCGAGGGTGCTCAGGTCCTTGTTCATGATGCCTCCCGGTGAATCGGGGCGGACCGTCGTGGCCGACGGGCCTTTGACGGCCTCCGCCGTGTGGGGTACGGGACCATTGCACCGGCCCCCGCTCACCGTTCGGCACGTCTTCCGCTGGCATCCCGCTGTCATTCCGCTGACACACGGCACCGGCGGACGCCCCGGGACGCGGCGACCACCACGGATCCACCACCAGGGGGCGCCCGGACGGCAGAGGGATCAGCGGTTCTCCTGCCTGGTTGCCAGGGACGACGACAGAAGGCGGGCGTCCACCCCAGGGCTCATCCCACGACCACCCCAAGAAGGCACCCGTACACGCGACACGGCCATGACGCCTCCGTGGGACCGGCCGTGAACGGCCCGGCGCTGGCACGTCAGGGGTTGGTCCAGGCGTCCGGGGTGCTGGTCAACGCGGACACACGGGCGGGCAGCCGGGCCGATGCGACATCGGCGAGCGACACGCCCTCGAGGATCTCGCGCACATTGGAGCGCAGGGCGATCCACAGGGGCAGCAACGACTCGGCGGGGCCGGTGTAGGACAGCTCCGGAGGGCGGACACCGCGCACCGAGACCAGCGGTCCGTCCACGACGCGGATGACATCGGCGATGCTGATGGACTCGGCGGGCTTGGCCAGCCGGTAGCCGCCGTTGCCGCCGCGCCGGCTGAGGACGAGACCGCCCCGGCGCATGTCGTTCAGAATGCTTTCGAGGAATTTGTGCGGGATATCCTGCGCGTCGGCGATGGCCTCGGCCTTCAGGGGGCCGCCATCCTGCGACGCGGCGAGCTGCAGTGCGGCACGTATGGCATAGTCCGCCCTGGCCGAAATCCGCATGTGCGCATTATCCCGTACGGTTTCGGCCGGTGTCCGCCGCAGACGACGGCGGATTCGGGCCGTGACGGGGGCGGAGGACACGTCGTCACTGCTCTCGACGAGACGGCCGTCCCCCTCGGCGAGACCGGCCGGAACGCCGTCGACCACCCACCCGGACGCGGGGCCGCCTGGCGCACCCCGCTCATGCCCGGCCGGGGCGGGAGAACCGGGCGGCACCGCATGGTCAGACCGGCAGGACGAACGGAGGATGCACACCGTTGAGGAAGTAGTCCCCGACATCGCGGAGCCGGTGGGTGACGGGCTCGTACAGGGTGTGGGTCCGGGCATTGCGCCAGAAGCGGTCAAGGCCCAGATGCGAGGACGCCGAGCGGGCGCCGATGACGTCGAGGGCGCGGTCGGCGGACTCCCGCACGGCCCTGGCGGTGGCGGCTTCGGCCATGGACACGAGGACGGAGATCTCCGCGTACTCGTCGTAGGTGAGCTCCTCGCCACGGGTCAGCCCGCCGTGCACGGCCTCCCGCGCCTGATCGGTGAGCGCGGACGCGGCACGGGTGAGGACGGTGAGCTCCCCGTAGGCGGACAGCACCTGCGGGTCCTCGGGAGAGGCGGCCGGCCGGGCGGGGCGCCCGATCAGATGGCCCGCCCGGCTGTACTCGCGGACCTCGGCGAGCACCCCCTCGGCCATGCCGAGCCGGAGGTGGACGGAGAGGAGACGCCCGACCGGCGATGCCAGGGCGATCAGGGGCGACAGGACGTCCTCGTCCACGGACAGGGAGCCGAGCACGGCGTCGGCGGCGACCGGTACGGCGTCGAACTCCACGCTTCCGCCGGCCGCGAGCCGTTGCCCGAAGGTGTCGGCGTCGCCGTCGATCCCCACGCCGGGACAGGAAGGATCGACGACGACGGCGAGCGGTTCGCCGGTGTCGGCCCGTACGGCCCGCACCGCCAGGCGGTCGGCGACCAGGACCCCGGTGGCGTAGCTCTGCCGGCCGTCGAGCATCAGGCCGCCGGCTGTCTCGGTCAGCGTCAGCGGCGGTTCCTGACGGGCCAGACCACCGCCCCAGCACCACTGCTCGGCCGCGGACCGCCGCTCGATGCGCTCGGCGAGGGAGGGCTCGGCGAAGAACCGGGCGCTCCACGACAGGAAGAAGTGACAGCCGAGCAGTTGACCGATCGCACCGTCGGCCGCGGCGATCTCCCGGACGACGGCGTAGGCCGTGGGCCAGTCCGCGCCCCCTCCTCCGGACTCGGCCGGTATGAGGAGGGTCAGCAGTCCCGCCTCACGCAACCGGGACACCTCGTCGAACGGGGTCTTGCCCGCCTGCTCCCGGGCCACCGCGTCCGTGGCCAGATCGTCCGCCGTCTCGCGGGCCACGCGCAGCCAGTGCGCACGGCCGGGCCCGACCGGGTCGGACTCCGAGACGGAGCCGGACGACACGGCGGCAACGCCCATGGTGGTCTCCTCGGGATCGGTGACAAGGCGTGGTGTCGGGGTTCTCCTGCCGGTGGGGCCGCGCCCGGCCCGCGGTACGGACGCACAGGGCGGACGGGACCGGGTTCCCGTCCGTCCACCTCTGCCGCACGGTGCACAGGACCGGCGCCGCTCACGAGGCGAAGGCGGCGCAGGGCGAGAAGTCATGAGTCCGGTGGAGCGGCCCGGGCCGGAAGCGCCATGCCCAATGCCCATGACGGCCGTCCTTCAGGGGATGCCGGGCCGTCAGACGCGATGCGCAGGGAGCGCCTGATCACCTGGGATGCGGAGAAGGAGCGGAACGCCCCACGCACCGTGCGAGCCGCGTACCTACGCACGACAACAGGCGGCACTGGCGACATGACCGAAGTCGACATGCCGGCGACGAACGAGCCGCTGCTGCGTGGGGGGCATGCGCATCATCCTGCGCACCCGGCGAGAGGACCGTCAACACTTTCCCAGTAAATCGATAGGAAACATGGGGAATGCAGCGCCGCGGACGGGCTCACCGATCACCGCCGGCCACCGGACGGACCCGGACGAGACCGCCCTCCCGGACCGGGCACGGAGGACGGCCGGACGGATCCCGGGCCCCTGCCGCAAAAGCGCGGAGCGCCGACGGCAGCGCACGGACGGAAGCCGACCCGCACCCGATCCACGCGGGCGCACTACGCCCCTGCGCCCACCACACACGGAACCACTCACCAACGCCACGGCAAATGAACATGGTTGACGGAACATCAGATGTTCTGCTCAATTGGTCGCATGCATGCCGAGCAGCACCTGGTCACCCGTGACCACATCGACTTCGGCCGGGTGTGGTCCGCCTCGTGTCGCATCTGACGCGGCAGCGAGCCGTCCGACCGGCCTCTCCCTCCCTCGGCACACCCGTCGCGGGCCCAAGGCTCCTCCGTACGCTGCCGCACCCTCTCGCGCCGTGCCGCTCCTGACGCCTCCCCCGACGCCCGGCGTCGGCACGCCCACCCCGTGCCCGGTCTCCCCATCGACGACGAGGACCCGCCATGCCCCCATCCGCCGTACCCCCGCCCCGCCCCGGGACTCGCCCCGAGACCCGCCCCGAGACCCGCCTCGAAACCGCCTACGACCGACGCAGACTGCGTCAGTGGCTCGCCGGAGAAGCCAAGGCGGACGGGGTCAGCCGCCGCCACCTGCTCACCCTGCTCGCCGCCACGGCCGCCGCGACCGCACTCCCCGCGCCACTCCCGGCCCGCGCCGCCGACACCCCGGCGATCGTCAAACCGCTGCCGCCCGAGTGGTTCATCCAGCACGGCACCAACGCCGAGACCCGCTGGGAGGCCCTGCGCGGAACCGGCCACCACACCCCCAACGAGCTGTTCTTCGTACGCAACCACACCGCCACCCCCGTCCTGACGGCGCACGACTGGCGGCTGCGGCTGTGGGGCAGCGGGCTGCGAGGCTCACCCGGCGAGGACAAGCCGGTGGAGTTCGGGTACGACGACCTGCGCGCCCTGCCCTCCGTCACCCGGACCGCGTTCGTCGAGTGCGCCGGGAACGGCCGCGCGTACTACACGACCCAGCAGGGCGAAACGGTCAGCGGCACCCCGTGGACCCTGGGCGCGATCGGCGTCGCCCGCTGGCGCGGAGTGCCCCTGGCCGACGTCCTGCGCCGGGCGGGACTGTCCTCCCGCGCCGTGGACGTCCAGCCCCGCGGCCTGGACGCCGAGTACATCAGCGGCGGGGAGAACCTCGGCCGGGTGCGCCGCCCGCTGCCGCTGTCCAAGGCACTGCACGACGTCCTGCTCGCCTACGAGATGAACGGCGAGCCCCTGCCGCACGACCACGGGTACCCGGTGCGGGTCCTGGTGCCCTCATGGGTGGGGATCGCGTCGATCAAGTGGGTCGGCGACATCGAGGTGTCCGCACAGCCGCTGTTCTCACCCTGGAACACCACCTTCTACCGGCTGTTCGGCCCCTCCCACCCGAAGGACGGCAGCGCACCGCTGACCCGGCAGACGATCAAAAGCGCCTTCGAACTGGCGAACGGCGCCACCTTCCGGGCGGGAGAACGCCACGTGCTGCACGGCCGCTCCTGGTCGGGCGCGGGAGCCATCGCACGGGTCGACGTCAGCACCGACGGCGGAACGAGCTGGCGGCCGGCCCGGCTCCACGACCGCCCCCGCCCGGACACCTGGACCCGCTGGTCCCTCACCTGGACACCCAGGACACCCGGCACCACCCACCTCCTGGCCCGCGCCACCGACACCGCCGCCCGCACCCAGCCGGACACCACCGTGCCCAACACCCAGGGCTACCTGTTCGACGCGGTGGTACGCCATCCGGTGACCGTGGTCTGACGACGATCACGAGGACGATCACGAGGGAGGGAGAGACGGCGGCGATCCGCACAGCGCCCGGACCGCACGGGCCCCGGCATCCGCATCCGCGTCCGGGTCCGCCGTCCGGGCCTGCCCGCCTCCCCCCATGACAGGCCGGACGGCACAGCTTTCCGCCCGTCAGGTGAGACGCCGGACGGAACGGGGTAAGGCCCTCTTGACGCGGCACAAAGGCCGCCGGACTCTGCCGGAGCAGAGATCCCTCGTGGAGGGGCAGAAATGATGGAGCGTCTGGAGTCGTCCGCCGGCCACGCCCCGCGCGTGGGCCGGTCGTCTCTTCTGCTGACCTCCCGCCGTCACATCGACCTCCAGCGCGTCTGCAGCGCGACCGGCCTTCCGCGCTGAACCGGCGGTACCCACCGGCACCGCATCCGCATCCGCATCCCGCCGTGCACGGGTACGCGCCGACGCCGCCGCGTGCCCACCCCTCCACGTGCGCCGTACGCCGCACCTTGTGAGAACCACACGCCGGACCCGGACCCAGGGAGACTCATGTCCGCCGCACCCCTGACCACCGTGCCGTCCTTCCCCGCCCCGCCGTCGTTCCGGGGCAGGGTCGGCAGCGACGCGAGCAGCGGCTACTACCCCGCACCGCGTCGCTACCGCCTCCACCTCTCGCTGTCCTGCCCCTACTGTCTGCGGATCGCCGTCGCCCACAGCCTGCTCGGCCTGGAGGAGACCCTCCCGGTGGTCCTGCTGCCGGCGGTCCCCGACAGGCCCGACGGCGGACACTCCGCTCTGCGCCCGCTGTACGAGGCCAGTTCGCACCGGCATCCCGGACCGGCACTCGCACCGGTGCTGAGCGACACCTGGACGGGACGGATCGTCAGCACGCACACCCCGGACATCCTCCGGGACCTGGACCGGCGTTTCGGCGGCGACGGCCCCGACCGGATCACGCTGTATCCCCACGGCGCGGGGGCGGAGATCGAAGCCGTCGAACACCTCTGCGAGCACAGCATCAACCACGCCGCACAGCAGGCGGGGCGCGCCGACGCCGACGCCACGGCGCGCCGCACCGCCCTCGGCCGCCTGCTCAGCGCCCTGGACTCCCTGGAGGGGCGGCTCGCCCACCAGGACTTCCTCCTCGGCGACGCACTGACCGCCGCCGACGTGCAGGTGTGGGTCACCCTGGTCCAGCTCGACACCGTGCACCGCCTGCACCTGGACGCCGCCGCGGTCCACCACGTCGCCGACCACCCGCACCTGTGGGCCTACGCACGGCGCCTGGCCGCCCACCCCGCCTTCGGCCCGCACCTCGACCTGGACGGCATCGCCCGCAGGCACCACGCCCACTGCCGGGGACTGGAGGCCGCGGGGGCGGCGGTGCGGATCCTGGACTGGACGGCCCACCGCACGGACGGATCCGCCCACCCCTCCCAGGAGGAGCCGGACCGCCCCACGGAACCGCAGGACGCCCTTCACCTCCGCCCCTCCGGCTCCGCCTGACCCACGCCGGCACGGGCCCGCCGGGCCGGGAGCACGGACCGGACCCCGGCCCCCGCCCACGGCACTACCCCTGCCCGGAGAACGTGCCGTCCCCCGGAGACCTCCCCGTTCCTCTCCCCGTCCCGGAACGCTCCGCAGCGGCCGGCTCCTGCCGACTGCGCGCGTTGGCCTCGGCCACGCGGGCGCGGAGCAGTTCCGCCGGGCTGAGCGGCCGGACGTGCTCGGGGCCGGCGTTCCACTCCCGGCCGCCGGACAGGGGACGGAGCCGGAGGTCCGGGCCCTCGTGACCCACGACGACACCGACGCGGTCACGGGCGGTGTCGCGAACGGCCGTACCGGGCGGAGGAACGGGGTGGGGACCGGTGGGCCCGGCCCCGGAGGCGGTCATCGAGCGGCACCCTTCGCGATGACGGCGGCCAGCGCGAAGGCGACGGGGGCCGAACAGACGCCGAGATGGACAAGGGCGTACCGCGCACTGTCGGGCACCCCGATGTCGTCGTGCGCGGACCGCCCTTCGCCGGCGGGGACGGAGTCGTTCCAAGGAGTGCGGACGTCCATCGCGGGGAGCTGGATCCCGGCACTGGTGAGAGCGGCGGCGAGGGCGTCACGGGCGGCAAGGGCCTCTTGCAGCCTGGGGACGGGAGTGCGGGGCCTGGGGCGCTTGGGGAGCGGGTTCTGGTGTGACACGGGCGTCCCTCCAGTGAGACGAGGGGTCGGATGTGCGATTCGGGCACCGCGCTGACGTCCGGTGAATTACCGTGTGTAGTCGGCGCATCACGAGAATGACGCCGGGGTGGACCGGGGCACGCCGTCGACGCGGCGCCGTTCCCCGCCCCCGGGCACACGTGCCACAACTTCCACAAAGAGCGCGTGGGAGCGTGGGCACTGTGTCAGTACAGGCACGAAGGGCTTCCTGAACGGCCGACGACCAGGAAGCGCCGGAGGGGAGTCACCTTGCCGCAGCGACGCCTCGTCACGGGACGCAGCCAGGAACCGCGCCGACGGTTCGCCGAGGAGTTACGACAACTGCGCCTCGCCAAGGGCGACAGCCTGCGGCAGC
Source organism: Streptomyces thermoalcalitolerans (assembly GCF_039525155.1). Classification (NCBI taxonomy): domain Bacteria; kingdom Bacillati; phylum Actinomycetota; class Actinomycetes; order Kitasatosporales; family Streptomycetaceae; genus Streptomyces; species Streptomyces thermoalcalitolerans. The sequence continues at coordinate 45,913 of NZ_BAAAHG010000017.1, forward strand.
TCGGGGAACGGCTGGGGTGGGACTGGTCGCTGTTCGGAAAGATGGAGAACGGGGAGACCCTGGGCGGCCCCGAGGTCGTCCAGGCACTCGACCAGTACTACGGGACACCGGGGCTGCTGCTGGCGCTGTGGGAACTGGCACGAGCGGACCGCACACAGTTCCGGGAGCAATATCGGCAGTACATGGCGCTGGAAGCCGAAGCGGTCAGCTTGTGGCATTTCGCGGTGAGCGTGCTGCCGGGGTTGTTGCAGACGCCTGAGTACGCGCGGGAGATCTTGGCAGCAGGCGGCCTCAGAGGCGACGAGTTGCAGCAGCAGGTTGACGCGCGAATGGGGAGCCGTGATCTGCTTGAGGGCGATGACGCCCCTCAGTTCCGGACGATCCTGTCAGAAGCCGTCCTCCGGACGCGACTGCGGGACGCCGGCGCTTGGCGGGAGCAGTTGGAGCACCTGGCGGAAGTCAGTGAGCGGCCGGGCCTGACCATTCATGTGCTGCCTTTCAGCGCGGGGCCGTACGGACTGGACAGCACGGACGTCTGGTTCCTGAGGATGCCTGATGGACGTACGGTGGCCTACACCGAGAATGCGTACCGTGGCGAACTGATTGAGGAATATGGTGCTGTTGAGCGCCTGCAACGCGCCTACGATGCGGTACGCGACATGGCTATGTCCCCCGCCGAGTCGCGCAAGTTCATCCTGCGCATGTTGGAGGAAGTGTCGTGCGACCCCTTGCCCTGAAGACCGTGACCTGGCGCAAGAGCAGCTACAGCAATTCCAATGGTGGCGCATGCGTAGAGATCTCCAGCGACTTGTTCACCATCGTTCCTGTACGCGACAGCAAGATAGAACACGGCCCTGTGCTCACGTTCGCGGCCGATGGCTGGACCTCGTTCGTGAACGCCATAAAGCGCGGCGAGTTGGGTACCTGACCCGCGTACAGGGCTACAGCACCCCCAGGTCGACTGCGTTGGCGCATCGGTGGCTTGTGCGAGGCGGCTCCGCGCTGCGATCAGCAGGAAGACCGGCAGCGATGGCGATGAAGTGCTCTGACCTGCGCAGTTGCATGACCGACGGGTTGCTGCAGTTCGCTTCGCTGCAAGGGCTGCGGAGGCTTGTGTGACCTGCGGCTTTACCCTCGGGTCGGTGATCAACCCTGGAGGGATCGAAACTGGCGGACGACGGTGTGCAGGTCACGGTTGCCGTGGTCGGTGATCAACCCTGGAGGGATCGAAACGATTGCAGTGGCACTCTGGCCTCACACGCCGGGCAGGTCGGTGATCAACCCTGGAGGGATCGAAACACGGCCCTTGCACGGGATTCGGGGGTGACGTGCCGTCGGTGATCAACCCTAGAGGGATCGAAACGTGAACAGGCCGCCCGCGGCCGGCTGCGGGCCCGGCGTCGGTGATCAACCCTGGAGGGATCGGAATACGGGCTCCAGGCCACAGTCAAGTCCATGGCCTGAAGCCCGTGATCGATCTCGGAGAGCTTGAACGCGACTTCGTGAAGCTTGTTCAGGCCCAGCCAGGCCCCCCTACCACAACACCTGGCTTTCTATCGAGGTTTCCTACTTTCTGCCCTACCCGGCATCAAGTCTCAGTACCGTGCCATGCATTGCGACTGCAGCAGGCCGAGTGCTCCCGGATGCAGCCGACCTCGGGATGGACATACGGATGCGAGGGGCTCTTGCGGGTCAGGGTTGACGTCGCGGCGGACGTGCCCTTTCTGGACTGGAGGGATGTACACGGTCCAGCACGTGCCGTGCTGTACGGGTTGCTGGAAGACCAGGATCCGCAGCTGGCTCGCTCGTTGCATGACGAGGGATGGCAGGGGCAGTCGCTGCGCCCGCTGGGGATGACGAGTCCGCAGTTCAGAGGAACGCCGCGGAAGAAGGACGTGTATCCGACGTCGCCGGACGGGTCGATCTGGTTCGGGTCGCCGGTACCGCAGATCGCCTCGACTCTCATCGCGGCGTTGGCCAAGCGCTCCGAGATCGTGTGGGGGGCCGCGAGGCTGCGTATCCGGGGCTTCGAGCTGGAGGTCCCCGAACCGGTGGTGGCGGACGAGAGCGCGTTGGTCGAGCTGGAGACTCGTACGCCGGTGGTGCTCAAGCACGAGGACCGGTATGTGCTGCCGGGGGACGGCCCGTACCTGGACCGTCTCAGGCACAACCTTGCGCACAAGGCGGATGTGCTCGGTCTGCCGGCGCCGCGAGAGGTGCGGCTGCTGGAGGCGGGGCCTCGGCGCCGGTTCAGTGTGCGGGGCGCGCCGCGGATCGGTGCGCGGGTGCGGATCGGGCTGGTGGCGGATCCGCGGTTCGTGGACGCGTTGCGGTCGTGGGGGCTGGGGCTGGACACGGTCCAGGGTTTTGGGTGGATACGGTGAGCGCGACCGCGGTCGTGCCGAGTGTGGTGACTGCGACGGGGCATCCGTTGCAGTGCGCGGGTGCCTGGGCGGTGGCGGTGCTGGCCCGGCGTTCGCGTCCGGAGGAGGTGACCGCTGCCGATCTGGACCGTGTTGTCGCGGTCGTGGTTGAGGACGCCGTACGGGCGGCGATCGCGGAGAAGGGCACGGCCGCGTACGACTGGTGGAAGGTTCTCTTCGCCCTCTACCCGAACTCGAAAGCCACGCACAGCAAGCGACCGCGTGATGCCGCCGTGCTGCGCGAGGCGCTGACCGCTCTCTTCGCGCCTGACGCGGTGGGCTCATCGGCGGGCGGGTGGCCGTGCACTTTCTGCGGGGCACGGGCCGGCGCGGTGTGGACGAAGTCGACGTTGCCGATGTTCGACACGAACATGGCGCTGAACACGCTGCCGCCGAATGTGCCGGGGTGGCCGGTGTGCCGGGGATGCCGTGTCGCCGCGTGGGCGCTGCCGTACGGGGCGTGGGTGACGGCGGGGTCCGTCACGGTGCTGATCTGTGAAGCACCGGGTGTGGAGCGGGAGTTCGTCGCGCGGAACGTTCGTGAGGCGCGGCGGATCATGCAGTTGGGGTTCGGGGCGCGCAGGAGTGGTGCTCGGCCCGAGCTGAGTGCCGTGCGGGCCGTGCGAGCGCTGCGTTCCGCTGTGCCGGCTGCCGCGACCTTGTGGACGTTCAAGAACGACAACCAGGATCCGTGGCTGCGCGTGGTCAGGACACGGCAGTCCCTGGCGCGTTTTCTGGCCGTTGTGGACGGCAACGCCGAGCCACGGCGCGGCTGGCGGCTGCTCGAACTGTCCCTGACGAAACGGGGACGTGACGGCCGGGTGGAGACGAGCGGTCCGGACGAGGCGGCGCGGTTGCTCTTCGAGTCCGATGACGGGCGCGGCCGTTCCCTGCTCCGGCACCTCCACCACCTGCTGCACCCGCGCGAGGACTCGTGGAATGAGCGGGACCGGGCCGCGCTGACCCGGCTCGCCTTCACCTACGCCGAGGAGATTCTGGGGATGAATCCGCACCTGGAGCCGGTGGCGACGCTGGTCGCGGACTGGATCGAGCACGGCAGCGGTGAGCCGCGGGGCCGGCTGGCGGAGTACCGGCGGGTCGCGTTGAACGACTACCACCTCGGCCACCTCCTGAACAGGGCGCAGTTCCGCCTCATGCTGGACGGAAGGCCGGTGGCGGCCGGACCGGAGGACTGGCGTCCGTTCATCGAGCGACGCCCGCGTGCCTGGGAACACCGCATGCTGCTGGCCGCTCGGGTCATCCAGCTCCTGCAGGAGCGGGACGTCAAGGTGAGCGATGCGGCGGGCAGTGCCGACGAGGAGACCGAGCGCCTGGTGGAGCAGCCCATTCTGGAGCCCGCCGACGGGGACTTCGGTGACGAGATGGGGGAGATGTAATGGCGTACCTCGCGGGCAGGATGGTCATCGCCGTGGAGGCGGGAGCGCCCAACAACGGCAAGGGCGAGGAGACCAGGGCACGCGTCAAGTACGCGCGTATCCGGGGGCAGTCCTATCCGTACGTGTCCGCCCAGGCCGTACGGCGCTGGATCCGTGACGGCATGGTGGAGCTGGGGTCGGTTCCCTCGCCCGTGACCCGGGTGGGCAAGGCGCAGGGCAAGGCGCAGAAGGCCAACACCGAGGCGGATCCGGTCCGTTACGCGGACGACGACCTGTTCGGCTACATGCGTGCCGGGGCGAAGAAGGACGACGCCGCCACCACTTTGCGCGACAGCCCCTTCATGCTGGGCACCCTGCTGTCGGTGGAACCGGTGCAGGTCACCGAGGACTTCGGGGTGATGTCCCGCGGCGTGATCGAACCGGTGCTGCACGGCCACGAGTTCTACACGGCGGACCTGGCCGCGCCGTTCCTCCTCGACGTTCCCCGGATCGGCACGTTCACCGTGCCCACCAGCGAGGGTGTCGGCCGGCCGAACTACCTCAGCCAGGAAGCCGCGCTCGCCGTCGCCGAGGCCGCCGCCGCGGGAGCGACACCGGTCACCTTCCGCCACCAGCCGGCCGTCCGGCTTCCCCTGGAGGAGCGCCGGAACCGGGCCGCGCTGCTGCTGGAGGCCCTCGCACACCTCAGCGGGGGCGCCAAGCAGGCCCTGCACTACGGGGACCGGGTCCCCGCGCTGCTCGTCGTGGTGCCCTTCCAGGGAGGGGTGAACCCGCTTGCCCACTGCATCGACAGCGAGCCGGGCGTCGGCGCACGCCTGCGGGGTGATGTCCTGCGTCAGGAGCTGCGGGCGTGGGAGGGGGAGTGGGAGCCTCCGGTACGGATCGGCTGGCGGCCCGGCTTCCATGACGAGCAGCGGCTTGTGTTCGAGAAGGAGTGTGCGGAGGAACTCGCCGCGGGCCGGATCGTGATCGATCACCCTCGTACGCTCCTGCGGAACCTGGCCGCCGAGCTGCGGGAGGGCCGGCACGACGGCTGGTTCGACGATCCGGTGCGGGAAGCACGGGAAGCGGCGTGACGGCGACCGGGCACGCGCTCCGGGGACATGGGGAGCCGGTGACGGCCCATCGGGTGCGTTTCTGGGCGCCGGTGGCGTCGTTCCGGGATCCCTTGTTCCCCGGTATGGCACATGGGCTTCCTCTGCCGCCGCCGTCCACGGTGCGCGGGCTGCTGGCGGCTGCCACGGGGGAGCGTGAGGAGACCCTGCCGTTCGGCATGGCCGCGTGGGCGGAGGGCGGTGGCGTGGATGCCGAGACCTACCACCCCATTGCCGCGGACGGCCGCAACCCGGCCGTCGCCGGGCGCGTCCGTGCCGTCAAGGGAGGCATGACGATCAAGGACCGGCCCTTCCTCGCCCACCTCCACCTCACCCTGTGGCTTCCCGGCGCCGAGGGGGAGCGGGTCGCCGCGGCCCTGCGCCGGCCCCGCTGGCCCCTGCGGCTCGGCCGTTCCCAGGACGTCGTCCACCTCGAGGAGAGCACGCGGACCGTGTTGGAACCGGCCGAGGAGGCGGCCGTCGACCACGCTCTCGCACCGGCCGGCGGACACACCATTCCCTTCGCCACCGTGCACCGGCTCGCCACGTACATCTCCCTCGACCGTCTCACCACCCGGTGGGACGACTACCTCTGGTGCGGCGCACCCACCGGGAAAGGGCCCGTCCGCAACGCGTGGACGGACGATCAGGAGCAGGCCGTATGGCTGCTGACCGTCTGAGCGGCGGCGCCGAGTCCGGGGGGAAGCCGGGAGAGGAACCGGGAGGGGACATCTCCCCGCTCCGTGCTCCTGCTGTCGTGAGCAGGCCGCCGGTGTCCCCGGGCGCCGGGCGGTCCGCCGCCGTGCGTCGCACCGTCCGGTCGCTCCGGCCTCGGCCGCGCCGTCTGGCCGACGTACGGGCGAAGTCGATGCCGGTGCACGATCCGGAACGTCTGACCACGCACTCCCGTGTCGTCAGGGAGACCGTGGACGGCATCCGTGCCCGGATCGGCGACGCGGGGGTGATCGCCCACGAGCCCGCCTTCTGGACACGGGTGGCCGCAGCCGCCCTGCTCCACGACACCGGGAAAATCGCGGAGGGCTTCCAGCGGCAGCTCCTTCCGGGCGGCCCGTACTGGGGCGAGCGCCACGAGGTGCTGTCCCTGGCCTATGTGGATCTCCTCGCACGCGCTGCCTCCTGGAGCGCGGACGACCGGCTCATGATCGCCACCCTGGTGGCCACCCACCACCGCCCGCTCCACGGTGCCGACGACCGGCGCCCCGGCCTGGCGTCCCTCTACAACGAGCACACCGACTGGCAGAAAGCCTTCACCCGCGTCCAGGCACCGGACGGCACCACCGTCCCCCAGGTCACCTCCGGAGTCCACCACGAGCTGGTTGCCTGGCTCGCCGGCATGCTGGGCTTCGACCCTCCGGCCCACCCCTCCGACGGGCTCACTCTCGCCGACCGGGCCAGAAACCTCCTCGACGACCTCCTCGACCACTGGAACGGAGCGCCACCCCCGGACCCGGCGGACGCGGACCACGACTGCGTCCGGAGCGAGACCGGGCTGCTGGCCGCCCTCGGCCAAGGAGCCCTGACCCTGGCCGACCACGCCGGCTCCGCCCACATCTCCCTGCAGACCCACCTGCCGCTGCCCGCCGACTACGACATCCACCCGCCGCACCCCCCGTACCCGCACCAGCAGCACGCCGCCCGAGTCAACGGGCACCTGGTGCTGACCTCGCCCACCGGCAGCGGCAAGACCGAAGCCGCCCTGGGCTGGGCCGCACACCAGATCCGCTCCATGCCCGGCCTGCCCCGCATCGTGTGGACCCTGCCCTACCGGGCCTCACTGAACGCCGCCCGCGACCGCTTCCGCCGCGATCTGACCCCCGCACCCGGCGAAGACCTCCCCGACATCGGCCTTCTCCACGGCACCGCCGCCCACACGCTCCTGAGAGAAGCCGCCGACGACGAATGCCCCACCGGCCCCCTCGACGACGGCCCCCGCGGAACGCGGCGGCCGGGCAGGACCGAACCGACCAAGACCATGGCCCGCCAGGCCCGCGCGCGGGTCAACGCCATGCGCCTGTTCGCCCAGCGCATGAGAGTGGCCACCCCCCACCAACTGCTCACGGCCGCACTCGCCGGCCCCAGCCACTCCTCCGCGCTGCTGGAACAGGCCAACTCCCTGTTCGTCCTCGACGAACTGCACGCCTACGACCCCCAGACCTTCGGCCGCCTGTGCGCCGCCATGCGCCTGTGGAAAGACCTGGGCAGCCGCATCGCCGTCCTGTCCGCCACGCTCGCCCCACCCCTGCTCCACCTCGTGCGGGAAAGCCTCACCGCTCCCGTGACCCTCGTACGCGCCGCACCCGGCACCGCCCCCGACCGCCACCGCCTGGCCCTGGACCCCGAACCCCTCACCGCCCCCGCCTCCCTCGACAGGATCCGCGGCTGGCTGCACGAAGGCCACAGCGTGCTCGTCGTCGCCAACACCGTCGACCGCGCCCGCACCCTCTACGAAGAACTCGCCGACGACGCACGGCAGGCCTGCCCCGGCGACCCGGACGCCGCCCTGCTGCTCCACTCCCGTTTCCGCCACCAGGACCGGGACGCACTGGAACACCGGCTGCTGCAACGCCATCCCGAACGCACCGCGCACGACACCGCCCGCCGCGGCGGACTCGTCGTCGCCACCCAGGCAGTGGAAGTGTCCCTCCAACTCGACTTCGACCGGGGCGCGGTGGAGAACGCACCGATCGAAGCAGTCGCCCAGCGCGCCGGACGCGTCAACCGGCGAGGCCGTCACCCCGATGGACCCGTCGAGTTCCGCGTGCACCAGGCCGAAGGACATCTGCCCTACGACGAAGGCGCGGTCAACGCCGCATGGCACGCCCTGACCACCCTCGTCACGGAAGGCACCACCACCTTCGGCGAACAGGACATCGACCGCCTCCTCCAACTCGCCTACGCCACCGAGTGGGGCACTGCCTGGGCCGACGAAGCGCGACGCTGCCGCGACGACTTCACCCGGTCCTTCCTCGCCTTCCAGGACCCCTTCCACGACCACAGCGACTTCGAAGAGGCGCTCAGCGAGCAGTTCGACGGAGCCGAGGTTCTGTGGCGGGCAGACGAAGGCGCCTACCGCAGCCTCGTCAAAGGCCCCGACGGCGACCCGCTCCTTGCCGCACGGCTTCTCATCCCGCTGCGCTACCGCCAGCTCAAACAGTTCAAAGCCACCTTCGACCCCGGCCTCGGCGTGCACATCACCGACGGCGACTACGACCCCGTTCTCGGCCTCCGCCGCCCCGCCGAACCGGAGACCGTCCTATGACCCACGCCCACCCCACAGAACCGGCCGCCCCCTCCACCAGCAGCGAAGACACTCCCTTGGGACACAGCGACGACAAACCCGAAGAGACCGCCCCCATCGGGGGAGTCCACATCAAGTACCTTCACCACTGCCCCCGGCAGCTCTGGCTCTACACCCGCGGCTACCGGCCCGAACACCGCAGCGATCTGGTCGCCTTCGGGGAGACGGTCGACGAGACGACCTTTACCCGCCGCCGCGACGTGGACCTCGGCGAAGCCAGAATCGACTGGGTCACCGCCGGTGCCGTCGTCCATGAGACGAAATCCTCCCGCACCCCCTCTCCCGCCCACGCCGCCCAGGTCCGCCACTACTGCCTGCTCCTGGAACGCCGCGGGATCGGTGTGCGCGGCGGCACGGTCCACTACCCCCTGATCCGGCGGACCACGGACGTGCCCTGGAACGCCGACGCCCGCTCCGAGTCCCTCGCCTCGGAAAACCGAGCCCGGGACGTCATCGCAGCCGCCGAACCACCGGAGCGCCTCACACGTTCAGCCTGCCGGGGCTGCTCGTACCGCGACTACTGCTGGGGAGACTGAGTGCCCGCCGCCACCCGCACCTACTGGCTCACCGAACCCTGCCGCATCCGCAGAGAGGACAACAGCATCCGCGTCGAACGAGCCGACGGAACACCGGTCCGCATCCCCGTGACCGACATCCAGGACCTCGTCGCCTTCGACCACGTGGACGTCAACACCTCCGCCATGTCCCTCCTCAGCCGCAATGGCATCACCCTTCACGTCCTCGACCACTACGGCAACCACGCCGGACACTTCGCCCCGGCCGAATCCATGGCCTCCGCCGCAGTCGTCCGCCGCCAGGTCGAGATCACCGCCGACACCACCCAGCGCATGACCATCGCACGAGCCCTCGTCCAGGCCACAGCGCACAACCTCCGCTGGGCCCTCGACACCGACCTCCTGAACCCCGCCCTGGAAACCCTGAACGCCAAACTGCCCGACTGCGGCGATCCCGACGCCGTCATGGGACAGGAAGGCAACTTCCGCCGGACCGCCTGGGCAGTCCTCGACACCCAGCTCCCCGCCTGGCTCCGCCTTGACGGACGCACCCGACGCCCTCCCACCAACGCGGGCAACGCCTTCGTCAGCTACCTCGACAGCATCGTCTACGCACAGGTCCTCACCGCACTGCGCAGCACCCCTCTCCACCCCGCCATCGGCTTCCTCCACGCCGACACCGACCGACGACGCAACACCCTCGCCCTCTACCTCGCCGAACCCTTCAAACCCCTTTTCACCGAACGCCTGCTGCGTCGCGCCGCAGCCCAGAAAACCCTCAAGCCCAGCGACTTCGAAACCGAGGTGGGCCGTGCCTCCCTCAGCCGGAACGGCCGCAAGAAGGTCGCCGGCATGGTCAAGGAGGAACTCGCCACCACCGTCTTCCACCGCTCCCTCAAACGGAAGGTCTCCTACGAGGAGCTCATCCACCTGGAAGCGCTCAAACTCGTCCGGCTGTGCCTCGAGGGCAAGCCCTACAAACCCTTCCGGCCATGGTGGTGAACCCCCATGTTCGTCATCCTCGTCTACGACACCGCGGCCGAGCGGAACCCGAAAGTCCTCAAGACCTGCCGCAAGTACCTTCACTGGACCCAGCGCAGCGTCTTCCAGGGCCAGCTCTCCGCAGCCCAGTACCGTTCCCTCATGGCCGCCCTCACCACCGTCATCGACGCCGACCACGACAGCATCGTCACGTACACCGCGAGATCCCCGGAGCTGATCGACTCCCACACGCTCGGCGTCGAGCTCGGAGGCCCTGGGGACATCCTCTGACCTGGGGAGATGCACTACCGCCGGACCGCTGCAACTCGGGCGGCAAGAGCTTCTCGCCCCATCTCTGCGACCTGCGGCTTTACCCTCGGGTCGTTGATCAACCCTGGAGGGATCGAAACTTGAATCCGCGGAGCTGAAGCATCTCTCTCCTTGCAGTCGTTGATCAACCCTGGAGGGATCGAAACAACTCCCCAACCAGGAGGCGTGACATGGCCCGCCGGTCGTTGATCAACCCTGGAGGGATCGAAACGCGTCCCGCACCCGGCCCGGCGGCCAGGCCGCGTAGGTCGTTGATCAACCCTGGAGGGATCGAAACCGGGTCTGCATCGTGCTCACCTCCTCTCTGTGTCCTGTCGTTGATCAACCCTGGAGGGATCGAAACACGAGCGATATCGGCGAACCCTCCGTAGACGTTCTCGTCGTTGATCAACCCTGGAGGGATCGAAACGCGCGCTCCTCGGGCGGGACGTCGGCGACGATCTCGGGGTCGTTGATCAACCCTGGAGGGATCGGAACGAGAGCGGCACGCGCACCACGTAGCCGTGCGGGAACTCGAGGTCGTTGATCAACCCTGGAGGGATCGGAACGGGCACGGGCAGCACGCGGTGATGTGGGACATGAGCGAGTCGTTGATCAACCCTGGAGGGATCGGAACCAGCGTTGACCACACCCCCGGACCGTGCCGACGGGTCGTTGATCAACCCTGGAGGGATCGGAACGGGTCTTCAGCCAGCCGCCGCGCGATGCCTGGTAGGGTCGTTGATCAACCCTGGAGGGATCGGAACAAACCGCCCGGCAGACCAGGCAGCGCGCCGCCCGCGGTCGTTGATCAACCCTGGAGGGATCGGAACATGGGCGCGCGCTTGACCTTTTTCCGGTGCCGGGGGCGTCGTTGATCAACCCTGGAGGGATCGGAACTCCGTGGCAGGAGTTCAGCCGCCGAGGAAAACAGGGCAGCTGGCGGTTGAGCCTTCTGGCGCCCCGAACCCCAAGGCACCGGAACAGCGGGTTTCAGTACGAGCGAAGCCTTCCCGGTGAACGAGGCCGACTGGAGCGTGTCTCTTTGATGGTTGGTCGGTTGGTCGGGTGTGTCTGTCCGATGAGTGATCACCGATGCCATGTGGGACCGGATCGAGCCGCTGATGCCGGCCGATCCGGTCCGCGGGCGGCGATGGGCCGATCATCGCCGCACTCTCGAGGCCATCGCATGGAAGTACCGCACCAACTCGCCCTGGCGGGACCTTCCCGACGAGCTCGGCTCGTTCCAGATCGCTCACAAACGGCTGATCGGATGGGCCGTCGACGGCACCTGGGAGAGGATCCTGGCCGCGGTCCTGGCGGCGGCGGATGCTGACGACGACATCGACTGGACGGTGTCGGTCGACTCCACCGTCGTGCGGGCCCACCGGCATGCCGCCGGAGCACGCAAAAGGGGGCGGTCCGCGTCGGCGAGCCCGCCGATCACGCGCTCGGACGGTCCCGCGGCGGGCTGAGTACCAAGGTCCACCTGGCCGCAGATGGCCGCGCACGCCCCCTCGCCTTCACCGTCACCGCAGGCCAGGCCGGTGACGCACCCGCCTTTGAGACGGTGATGTCCCGCATCCGTGTGCCCCGCACCGGCCCGGGCAGGCCCCGGACGAGGCCCCTGGCCGTTCTGGCCGACCGCGCCTGCTCCTCCCGCGCCATCCGCGGCCATCTGCGGCGCCGGGGCATCCGCGCGGTCATCCCACAGCCGTCCGACCGGATCGGCCACCGCCTGCGGCGCGGCCGGCTCGGCGGCCGTCCGCCCGGCTTCGACCGCGAGGCCCACAAGCAGCGGAACACCGCCCGAGCAGCGCAACACCGCCCGAGCGGTGCATCAACCACCTCAAGCAGTGGCGCGGCCCGGCCACACGAACCGACAAACTCGCCATCGCCCACCAGGCCGCCCTCCACCTCGCCGGCATCCTCATCCGGACCCGACGCCGGCCAAAGAGACAGAACCTAGTCGTCGATTGCCGCCCCGTACAGTGCGTCCGTCGGCAGGCCGCCGGACGCGCTCAGGCTGTAGGTCCAGGAGCCGGAGGTGGTCAGGCCCGCGCTGCCCGCGGAGAACACCCAGACGCAGCCGTCGTTCGTGTTCTCACCGGGTGCCGAGACGAGCAGGCCGAAGCGGCCGTCGCGGTTCGGGTCGGTGAAGGAGACCTGGCCGCCGAACTTGTCGCCCTTCTCGACGGTGCCCGGGACGTTCTTGGTGCCCTGGTGCACGGACAGTGCGCCGGTGGACGTCAGGCCCTTGGCCGAGCCGCGCAGGACCGTGACGGCGCCGGCGTCGGTGACGGTGCCGATGTCCTCGCCCGCGACGCCGATCGCCACGTCCGCGTATCCGTCGCCGTTGCTGTCGCCGACGGAGAGGTCGGTGCCGAAGCCGTCGCCCTGCTCGTTCGTGCCCGGCACGCCCGCCGAGTTCTGGGTCCACCACACGGGAGGGGTGCCCGGCCCCTCCCGGCCGGCGGGGCCGTCCGCACTGCCGTAGTAGACGCCGACCACGCCGCCGGTCATGTTCTCGCCGCCGTCGTCCGGGCTGTGCGGCTCGCCGGTGACCAGGTCGTCATAGCCGTCGCGGTTGATGTCGCCGGACGCGACGACCGGGCCGCCGCGCACCGCGGTGATCGGCAGCGGCTTTTCGTCCGACGCGGTGCCGGGCAGGATGTACGACCAGCCGTGGCCCGGCTCGTCGCCCACGCTGGTGCCGGAGACGACCAGGTCGGCGAAGCCGTTGTTGTCGTAGTCGCCCGTGGTCATCGACTTGGGCTGGATGCCCGGCGCGTCGTCGGCGGAGGCCTGGCCGAGTGTTTTTTGCGGAGGCGAGGTGAGCGTGGTGCGCGACTTCTGCACCGGCCGCCGCGCCCGCGCGTCCGCGCTCCTGGCGGGCTGGGGGGCGGGCTCGAAGGTGTGGATCGTCAGCCCGACCGAGTCCATGACGGCGAGGGAGTCGCCCGGAGTGCTGTCTCCGAAGCGGGCCGCGGCGAGCGAGGTGCCGAACCGGCCGCCCGCGGTGACGCGATCGGACTGCAGCCAGGTGCCGGCCGATCCGGTGAGGCCCTTCGGCGTGCCCCACAGGACGACCGCGCCGCCCGCGTCGGCGACGGCGCCGATGTCCTCGCCGGGGATGCCGATGATCGCGTCGTCGTAGCCGTCGCCGTCGAGGTCGCCGGTGGCCAGCGACGTGCCGAAGCCGTCACCGGTCTCGGCGGCGCCGGGGACGCCCGTGGAGTTCTGGCTGAAGGCCTTGACCCTGGTCGTGCCGATGCCCTTGGGCCCGCCGTACTGCACGGTCACCATGCCGGCGCCCTTGTGCCCGCCGACCGTCGCCCCGGGGCTGCCGATGAGCACGTCGTCGTATCCGTCGCCGTTGAAATCGGTGTTGCGGTCGTTGGCGTGTGTTCCGCCGGGTGTTCCGGCGTGGACGCTCGGGGCGGTCGCGATGACCGCGCCCGTCACGAGGAGAAACGTTGCCGCCGCGACGGCGGCCGAGCGGTGCTTGCGCATGAGAGGCTCCTTGGCTCGGATACGACCGGCTGGCTCGGGGCGCGAGGTGTCCGTACAGGTCCCGTTCCTCTGTCTGGTGCCGTGTTTGACACCGCATCAGGAGGAAGGGTTGTACAGGAGGCATGTCTCTTTTGCTGAAGAAGATCACCTTTTCAGGGCGCGGTGTGCGGCCCGTGCAACGCCCGTACAAGCCCCCGTACAACAAGGGCGCCGGCGAACCGCCCCGGCCGTACGGCAAGCCCGGCGTACGGCCGACGTACCTGGTCAGCGGCACACTCACCCGCTCACGCCGACCCCGTGACACCACATCAGTTCACCGACGAGGCGAAGCCGAAGCCACCCCGCACCCCGCTGCCCGCCAACTGACCCTGCGATCCAGCAGCACCGGACACAGCGCCCGGCCGGCCCGGCGCCTCGCCGTCCAGCAGCCCACCGAGCGGACCGGCCTCCCGCACGACGCCGAACCCGCCCGGACCGTCGCCCCCGTCACGGCCGAGCTGGCGTCCAACGCAATCCGTCACCGCAGCCTTCCCGGCCGCGACGTCCGGCTGATGCTGCTTCTTCTGCTGCACGGCCCGCGGATCGAGGTGACGGACACCCGCCCCGAGCATCTGCCCCGCACCCCACCGCCCCGCCCCCGTCCGCCGACGCGACATCGGGCCGCGGCCTCCTGCTCGTCGAGGCGTACGCGGACCGCTGGGGCTGCACTGCCCACAACGCGTACACCAAAACGGTCTAGGTCAATACATCTGGAGCTTGTGGCCCTTCACCAGGACTGACAAGGAGCCGTCGGGCCTCACCCAGCGCAGTTTCCTGATGCCGTCGTAATTGCGTCCGGTCCGGAAGAACGCCAGCCCGACCACGAACGACACGAAGACGGCGGCGAAAAGACCGCCGATCAGCAGCATGCTCGGTGACTGCTCCGGTTTCCCTTCGTCGACCGGCTTGCTGCCGTAGTGGAACAGCATCGGCAGCCACACGACCAGCGACCACAGCAGCAGCGCGCCTACGTACCGGTATGCGCGCTGTTTCGTTCGCGCCTTCCGCACACTCTCCACTGTCACGGACAAGACGCGCCTGCACCGCGGACACTCGACCTTGATCGAGGTCTGGCCTGTCTCAGGGCGTATGAAGTCGGGTGACGCATTGCTGTGGAGCTGTCACTTCGAGGTGATGAGGTCCCCGTAGACCTTGGCGTCGATGAGGCAACTGAGCCCCACCCGGTACTGTCGCTCGATCTTCGGCGCGTTCTTCACGCTCTCCCCCTTCTCGACAGGCACGGGGAGTCGGCGCGCCCCACATATGGATCACGAGTGTGGCGCACATGATCCGATCGTCAACACCCCCTACTGAACGATGAGTCATTTTCATCCTCTGCGGTAGTTGGTCCCGACGTGGTTCAGGACGAGGACGGCTTGCACGATCGCGGCGGCACGGCGTGGGCAGCAGCGCGGCTTGACCAGGATCTTCCAGGGCTTGAGCGTGGCGATCGTTCATTCAGCGCGGGCGTGGATCTTCACATGGGTGCGGTTGACCGCCTTCTGCCGATGTGACAGCGCCCCCTGTAAGGGCGCCGCTTGAACGGCATGCGCACGGTCAGCGCGTCGACGATGCCGTGGGTGAGGGCGGTGGTCAGGCCATGAGTTGAGCCGGGCAACATCGGGTGAGCCTCGTCCAGGAGTTCGGCATGTCGGACAGCAGCAGCGTCAAGCACTACGATCTTGGCTCCTCGAAACCCAGCGACGCCCTTGCCGGGGCCTGGCGATAGCGGGGACGGATGCTTGGACCCTGGCCGAGAGCAGCAGCAGGACCGTACGGCCGGCAGGGTGAGGGGGAAGGTGGACAGCCAATGAACAACGTGTACGTGTACCGGGCACCCGAGGAGGGTGAAGGTGGCGGCAAGAGCGGTCGTGGTGGCCGCCGTTGGCGGCTCATCGCAGGTGTGGCCGTCGGTGTGCTGGCTCTCACGAGTGCCGTGATCGCGGCAGGGTGGCTTCTCGACCGAGCCGCCGACCGTGCGGTGGAGCAGGCGGCGGAGGCGAGGTGGGCCGAGGGGATCACGCCGGAGTGGATGAGCGAGCAGATGGGCCTCGACTTCCCGGACACGGCCCAGTCTCCTCAGGCGGCGTACCAGGTCACGTCCCGCTTCGACACGGGCCTGCTCACCTTCACACTGACGAGGTCCGAGGCGGAGACCTACCTGAAGGAGCAGCACCCGGAGGGCAACACGTGGCTGAAGCCGTCCTCCGCGCAGACCGACGTCACTCCGCATGACTTCGCGCACTTCGGGCTTCCGGAACCGGAAACGCTCAAGGACGGCATGCGCTATGGCTACGTCTGCCCCCGCGCTGCCGAGTCCACCGAGGCCCCAGGTGCCTCCGGCACCCCTGACAACCCGTATGGCACGTCCGCTCCCTACGGCACGTCCCGCAAGAGCTGCGTCCGTCTGTACGCACACGAGTACTCACCGAAGCGCACTCGGATCTACCTCCGCGCCTACTTCGAACCCGGCATCAGCCCTCTTCCTGCGACTCCGTCCTCATCGGTATCGGCGGACTGAAGGATCCCGACGCTGCCGGGTGATCGCCGAGGAGGGAGGGGCTGCGGCGATGTCCACAACAACAAAAGCAAGATGCTCAGGCAACAGATGTTCGGCCGGGCCGACGAAGACGCCTACCGCAGCTTCGTCAAAGGCCCCGAGGGCGACCCGCTCCTTGCCGCACGACTTCTCATCCCGCTGCGCTACCGCCGGCTCAAGCAGTTCAAAGCCACCTTCGACCACGGCCTCGGCGTGCACATCACCGACGGCGACTACGACCCCGTCCTCGTCGTCCAGCACGAAGGTGTCGAGCAGGTCTGCACACTTGTCTGCCACTGGCCGGCCGCTGCTGACCAGACCGCTTCCAGAGCGGAGTCAAGCCACTGTTGCTGTTCTGCGGAACCGAAGACCCTGCAGAATGCCGTGCTTCGTTCCGCCGCGGCGGAACACAGCATCAACAGCTCGGCGTCCGTGAGATCCATGAGATTTGTGAGACCCTCCATGGCAGTGACCTCCTGTGCCCGATGCTCCAGCTGTAGAGCGTGACGTGATCTTCATGCTCTGGATGCGGCTTGTCTCCAACGGCGGGATGACCGCCCAGGAACGCATGCGACGCGAGGCGCTGCGTCCGGTCTGCAAACCGCCGAGCTGTTCGTGGCCGGGGCCAGTGCTCAGGGGGGTCGCCGTGCTGCTGCGGGTGACACCGAAGTCCGTCTGCCGGTGACGGCGCGCCTGGGCCGCTGGAGGACCGGCGGCGACGAGGTCCTCAGCCCGCCGATGAGGACGGTGTTGCGGGAAGAGGGCTGATGCCCGGCTCGAAGTGGGCGCGGATGTAGAAACGGGTCCGCTGGGGCGAGAACTCGTGTACGTACACTTCGACGCAGCGTTCGTCGGACATGCCATAGGGGTCGGACACGCCGTACTGGCTGTCAGGGGTCTTGGAGACGCCGGGATTCCCGGTGGACTTGGCAGCGCGGGGGCAGACATCGCCATAGCGCACGCCGTCCTTGAGCGTTTCCGGTTCCGGAAGCCCGAGGTGCGCGAAGTCATGAGGAGCGACGCTGGCCTTTCCGGAGTGCGGCTGCGGCTCCAGCCACTTGTTGCCCTCCGGGGGATGCTTCTTCAGGTAGCTCTCCGCCTCGGACCTCGTCAGCGTGAAGGTCAGCAGGCCCGTGTCGAAGCGGGACGTGACCTGGTACGCCGCCTGAGGAGACTGGGCCGTGTCCGGGAGGTTGAGGCCCATCTGCTCGCTCATCCACTCCGGCGTGATCCCCTCGGCCCACCTCGCCTCCGCCGCCTGCTCCACCGCACGGTCGGCGGCTCGGTCGAGAAGCCACCCTGCCGCGATCACGGCGCTCGCGAGAGCCAGCACACTGACGGCCACGCCCACGGCAAGCCACCGGCGGCGGCCGTCACGACCGCTCTTGCCGCCGCCTTCGCCTTTCTCGGGTGCCCGGTGCGCGTACACGTCGTTCATCTGCCGTCCGCTCTCTCCTCAGTCCTGCTGGTCGTTCGGTCCTGCTGTTGCTTTCGGCCAGGGGTCAAGCGTCCGTCTCCGCTGTCGCCGGGCCCGGCAGCGGGGCGTCGCCGGCTCGGAAGAACCGAGAGCGTAGTGCATGCGTTCGGGAGACGCTTCATCCGCATCCTGTTCGATCTCCACGGGGAAGCGAGGGCACTTCGGTTCCGACGGGCGGGCGGAGGCATCACCGGGCGAAGACGGCCGAGGGGGTGCCCAGCTCGTCGATGAGGCGGCGGTAGGTCTCGAAGGCCGGCTTGGGGGTGTAGTCGTCGCGCAGGAGGCCGAAGTGGTGGAAGAGCCCTTCGGCGCTGCTGTCGGCGTCGCGCAGGGCGAAGAACGAGTAGCCGTCGATGTTGAGGTCGGTCGCGAGGGCGGCCACGGTCCGGACGACGGTCTCGAGGGTCGTGGCCTGTCGCTGCTCGGGGCGGCCGGGGCCGGTGGGCCAGCCGTTCTCGCAGACGCGGATCGCGACGCTGTCCGGGATGCCGGCCTTCGGCAGGTCGGTGCGCCGGAAGGCGGTGAGGACCGCGGTGACCGCTCCGGCCAACTGGCTGGCGGCAATGGGGTGGAAGACGTCGGGGAAGAAGTCCAGGCCGACGTAGTCCAGGCTGGCCAGGAAGCGTGCGTCGGCCCGGGCGGCGAGTTCGGTCCAGAAGGTGTCGGCCGGATGGAAGGTCGGCACGGCGTTGAAGCCGACGGCCAGAGTGTGGCCCAGGGCGCGAGCCTCCTGCTTGGCCGCGATGACTCCCTGGACGAGCGCGTCCAGGACGTTGGGGGTGCTGCCGTCGACGACGGGGAGGTTGGCGTTCGGTTCCTCGCAGATCTGGAGTGACGCCAGGTGCGGTCCGTGGGCCCGGACGGTTTCGCGGACGAACTCCAGCCACCCGTCCAGTCGTCCGGACGGCTCGCGGAACTGCAGCACGAGGTCGAGTTTGCGCCCGTGCCGGAGGTAGACCTGCGGGTCGGCGGGCGTGGGCGGCTGCGGTGTCACGGTGGCGGCGAACGAGCGGTAGGCGCGGACCGACAGCGCGGCCGTGGCGCCCTGCAGCGTGTCGAGTGCATCGGTGATGCGGTCCGGAAGGTCCGGCCGGACCGGGTGGACGATTCCCTTGTCGTCACCCAGGAGCCCACCCGGATAGATGCCAAAGGTCAGGGTCATGGCCGTCGCGCTCCCCAAAACTTGGTGTCACTGCAAAATTGTGGTGACACTATCATTCGGGGATGGGCCTTCGAGAGACCAAGAAGCAGCAGACCCGCACGGCGATCGCCGACGCGGCACTGGCACTGTTCCTGGAGCACGGCTTCGACCGGGTCACGGTCGCCGAGGTGGCGCGGCACGCGGGCGTGTCCACCAACACCGTCTTCAACTACTTCCCCACCAAGGAGGACCTCTTCTTCGACCGCCAGGCCGAGGCCGAAAGCCGTCTCGCCACGCTGGTGCGCGACCGGGTACCCGGAACCTGCCCGGTGGAGGTCGTCCGGGACGACCTGCTGACCGCCCTGCGACGGAACGAACCCATGCTCGGACTCCACCCCGGCGCACTCAGGTTCTGGCAGGTCATCCACGACAGCCCGGCCCTGCGTGCACGCGAACGCGAGATCGGCGAACACGCCGAGGCCGCACTCGCGGCGGCTCTGGCCGACCATCCGCCGACCATCGCCACGACACCGGACGACACCGGCCTTTCGATGCCCGCACTCCTCGCGGGCGCCATCGCCGGGACGCACCGGGCAGCCCTGCGCGAGCTCCGACGGCGCATCATGTCCGGCGAACCGCCGGCACGCGCACGCGACGCGGTCGCCTCCGCGGCGTTCCGGGCATTCGACCTGCTGTGTGCCGGACTGCACGCGGACACCGGCGAACCGGCACCGCGGGAACAACAGTCCCCTCAGTAGCCCGGGCCGCCGACGGCATCACGCAGAAGCGGAATCAGCCGACGAGGTCACCCTCGGCCGACGGCGGGAGTGCCCACGACGGGGGCAGGCGGCGGCATCGATGCTGTCGAGGCCCGTGAACATGTCGGCTCGCTTCTCAGCGGGGACTGCTTCCCGCGGCTTTCTGAACCAGTGAACAGGCGCTGCCGTTCTCGCGCACACGGGCACAGGTGTCCAGTCGCCACGAAGCCGGCTGTCCGCGGTCGCGCCGACCTGCACGGACCGGATGGCGTGAGACGGGCGGGCCCGGTTCGACGGCCATGGTGGCCGTGGGGCGGACACGCCCGTAAGGGATGGCCCTGGCCTCCCCACATGCCTTTTACCGATGGAGGATCTGCGAGTTGGGTATGAACCGGTTCCTGTCCTCGGGGTCGACGATGTCGTCGATGCCGGTGAAGTAGAACGACGTCGTCGTGCCGGCCACCACCTCGAGGAGGAACTGGCTGCACGACACCGGATGGGCCTCCCAGAGCGGGCCACGTCCCTCGTTGAGGAGAACGGTCCACTCCTCCGGCTCGGCATCGGGCCGCACCAGCCAGTACAGGAAGTGTCCCGCACCCTCCACGTACCCCCAGGGCACCAGCCTGACGTCGTCCTCATGAAGCTCCGGCGGCTTGTCCTCGCCGGCCTCCCACAGCTCGGTGAGGATCTCCTCGCGTTCCGCGGTCTGGGCGGCCAGGTCGTACAGCGCGTCCGGGCAGCCCGGTTCCAGCAGCCAGAGAATCCCTGCGAAGAGCCCGCCGCCGTACCACTCGACGAGCCGCTTGTAGTCGGCCGGCAGGGCAGTGCCCAACGCCTCCTCCACAGCGGCCCACTCCACGGTCCGGCCACGGCCGGGCGGCGGGCAGAGACGTGTCAGCGGTTCGGTGTGGCGCAGGCTCCGGGCCGTTCGTATGTCGCTCGGCAAGGCGCTGAACCGCGGTGGGGTCCTGGTGGCGTCCAGCACCACCGCACGCATCCGGTCGCCGACCGCGGGGCGGGGCGTGTTCGACCACCATGAGGGGTGTTCGGTCCGGTCGATGAAACCGTCGTGTCCGTCCGCGCGGACGGCGATCCCCGCCCGGGTCACGGCCGTGACGACCACGTCGTACTCCTGGTGATCGGCAAGCATGACGTCCACCCTGCACCACGCCGGCGGACAGGAACACAGCGGGCGGACGGCCCGAGGCCCGGCACCCCTCATTTATTGGTCGCCTATTGGCCGTCCGCCGCGCCTGTCGTCGTTCGGGCGTTTGACGACACTCCCGGGCCGGTCGGCCGGCTCGAGCGGATGGATGCCTCGATGTGGGCGAGGTGGGCGGCGAGGATCTCCTCGAACGCGGCACGGCGGTCCACCTCGAGGGGGCGGATGTCGCGGGCGAAGTGGGCCAGGGCCGGGAAGCGTTCGGGGTCGGCGCCGAGTACCGCGACGCGGAACAGCTCCATGCTCTGTTCGTGCTCTTCGGAGGTGACGGTGCTGAAGCCGGCCTCGGAGGTGATCAACGCGGTGAGGAGGACCGCGAGCCGGTGGTAGTGCGCCGGGATCTCCTCGTCGGGCAGCCCGGACGCGCGCAGGGCTTGCAGCACCTCCTCCATGACCAGCCGGGAGCCGGTGCCGCTTGATGCGTAACGTCCCCAGACCGCGGCGAGTTCGGGCTGCTGTCCGAAGGCCTCTCGCACGCGCAGGGCCAGGGACGTGATGCGCTGCTTCCAGTCGCCCTCGGGGCGGTAGCCGTCCAGCGCGGCCACGAAGACCCGGTCGGCGACCGCGCGCAGCAGTTCGGTCTTGCTGCGGAAGTGCCGGTACAGGCTGGAGGAATCGGTCCCGAGAACCGCGGCCAGCTTGCGCACGCTGAACGAATCCGCGTCGCTCGTGCGCAGCAGCTTCGCCGCCGCATCCAGGATCTCTTCGGTCGTCCAACGCCGTCGGCCTGCCATTGTGCTCCTTTCGTCAGATCTCAGACTACCTGTGCACTTACTTGTGCACTTGGCAATGCACGCACCGCGTGCATAATGAGTGCATGGGCGTGCCGGAGGGTCGGCATGCCACTCGTGCTCTGTTGTCCGGGTCAGGTGACCGAGGCGGAGCTCACCCCGGAGAACACGAAAGGACGCATGACATGGAGAACCCACTGGATCGCGCGGCGCTGGACGCCGCCCTCGAAAACGTCCACCGCGCCGGGATACCGGGCCTGTTCGCCGAGGTACGGGACGGCGACCAGGTCTGGCGCGGCGCCGCCGGGGTCGCCGATGTCGCCACCGGCCGCCCCGTCACCGCCGACATGCGGCACCGCGTCGGCAGCATCACCAAGACCTTCACCGCCGCGGCGGTTTTACAGCAGGTCGAGTGCGGCCAGATCGGTCTCGACACGCCGGTCGGCCACTACCTTCCGAAGCTGGTTCCGGGAGAACGCGGTGACAGGATCACGGTCCGGATGCTGATCAACCACACCAGCGGCCTCGCCGAGTACCTCCCCTACGCCTACCCCTCCCTCAGGGCGCTCCCCAACGTCGCGGACACCAGTCCCCAGAGCCTGGACGACCTCCGGTTCACGCGGTTCGACCACACCGAACTGATCAGGATGGGGGTCGATGCACCTGCCGTCGGCGCCCCGGGCGGCACTCCGGGCATGTACTCCAACACCAACTACCTGCTCCTCGCCCAACTCCTGGAAAAGGTGACCGGCACCACGGCCGAGCGGTACATCACCCGGAACGTCATCGAGCGCGCCGGGCTCCGGGACACCGAATTCCCCACCGGGCCGCACATCAAGGGGCCGCACTCGCGGCTCTACGAGGCGTGGTTCGGCATGATCGACCCGCCGCGCGACTACAGCGTCTACGACATGTCGTGGGTGGGGGTGTCGGCCTCGCTGATATCGACCCTCGCGGACCTCAACCGCTTCTACCGCATGCTGCTGGCCGGAAAGATCGTCAGCCCGTCGTCACTGGCGCAGATGCAGCGCACTGTCCCGATCGTCTCCCAGCAAGGAGAGATCATCGACTACGGCCTCGGCCTGCACCCGATGGAGGAACCCGGTCAGGGCACCTTCTGGGGCCACGGCGGCACGGTCTGGGGCGGTGGGACGCTGGCCATGACCCGTGCCGACGGCAAGCGGCAGATGGTGGTCGCGGTGAACATGCAGAGGTGGAACAGGCTCGACTCCTCCGGCAAGCCGCAGCCTCATCCCATCGACGACGCGCTTGCGGCTCTGTACCGCGTGGCGATGTACGGCTGACCGGCTGACCGGGCCGGGACGCGCGCGGCACAACGGGGGAGTTCCGTGTCGCACACCTGCCCGTACCGGCTGCGCCTGGCCGCCGAAACGGCGTCACCTGCCCACCGCACACCAGTGGGGCCGTGACGCCTGGGCGGCTGGGCGGGGAGCCACCGGAAGCGGGCGTCGTCGTCCTGGGCGATGGGGGGCTGCGCTGCTGTGCGACGGCGACATCGACCAAGGCGTCTGCGCATCACGCCGGTTCGTTGCAACTGCCGAAGCCCGCCCGCCGCCGTGGGCCGGGCCCGCGCTCAGACCGCTGCCTCCCGGCTGCCGCTTTGTGAGCGCAAGCGCACGCGTGACGCCTCCAGTGGTGCCCAGCGTGAGGCATTACTCGGCGGACTGCGGCGCCGTCTCCTTGGCCACCCACGCCAGATAGGCGTCCGAACCCCCGGTCACCGGGAGGACGATCCACTCGGGAACCTCGTAGCTGTGCTCCTTGGTCACCCATGCTTGCAGCTCCGGAAGGCGCTCCGCGGTCGTCTTGTAGGAGATTCGCCATTCCGTGGCCGTCTCGACGGCACCCTTCCAGCGGTACACCGCCGTGAACGGCTGGTCGATGTGCGCACAGGCGGCCAACCGGTTCTCGATCGCGCCACGCGCCAGGGCCTTCGCCTGCTCCTCGTCGTCAATGGTCGTCTGCGCGATCACGATCTCGCTGCCGGCCATGCGGTTCTCCTTCCAGGTCGGTGCCATACGACACTAACCAGCCGCCCCGGGGTTCGGCGTCTCAAGGCTCCTGAAGGCACGGTGCCGTCAGGAACGGAGCCGTTCGCGGTGCCGTGGGCGATGAGCCGCACAGGCTTGGCGCACCGGCTCGGCTGAACCAACTCGTGCCCGGAGTCCGCCAGAATTCGGCGCATCGAAGTCGGTACTGGTCGAGTGCCGGTACCGGCGTCGCACATGCCGAGGCCGTCTGCGGCAGGCCGGTGGGGAGTGCTGCCGCACGAGTCGCGGATCCCGAGGACCCGGAAACCCGGGCCCGGCCCGGTGAATCCCGCGCCGGGCCCGGACTCCTCGACCGGGCCCGTGGACATGCACCGCGCTGCTGCACCGTGACCGCCTCGGCCACAGGGGCGGCTGCCCACCGCGCGCCGTCCCGCCTCGTGGTTCCGTCCGCCACTGGCGCCGGCCTGCACGGTGCCCGGCTCAGGCGTCAGCGCTCCTGACGCAGCGACACCCGGAAGTGCCCGTTGTTGTCAGGGCCCGTGAAAAGTCCCGCGCCTTTCACACTGGTCACATGGGGCGCCTCGACCCCCTCCAGCGCCTTCGCCGAGTCCGGGCCGGCGGTGAGGTCGACCTGGGTGACGACCAGAGCGGTGTCATTGGCGGCCGAGTCCTCCTGAACCTCGCCGTACGCCGTGCCGTCGTCGTGGATCGAGGTGATTGCGATCGACTTGCGGTTGCCGTCTCCCGCCAGGCAGATGCCCTTCTTCCGCTGCAGGTCGAAGGCGACGGGACCGGCGGCGAGGTAGTGGCCTCCGGGTGAGACGACCACCGGGTACTCACGCTCCGACTCCCGGTTTTTCCCGGTGACGCCGTTGCTGAGGTCGTACCCGCAGGTCATGGAGGCCTGGAGGCGTCCCGTGCGGACGTCGTGCACGGACCACACCGGATCGGTGTCGAAGCCGGGGGCGTCCCAGCCGGCGATCAGATGCCCGCCGCCGACGCCGTACACCATGCCGTTCCAGTTGTTGCCGAAGGAGTCGGTTTGCGCGTTCGTGCCGTCCGGACGTACGTCGTTGCTGAACCAGCGGCCAGGTATGCCGAAGCCTCCGTCGTCCATGCTCACCAGCGGACCGTCGGCAGTGGCCGCCATTACCCGGATGTCCGAGCATGAGCTGTACTCGTCCGGGCACGGGAGCTTGAGATCGTCGGTCTGGTCATAGGCGACGGTCTCGCCCGTGGCCACGTCCACCGCGGCGGACGGCGTCGGGTACCTGCCCCGTTCACCCCAGCCGACCAGTACCCGGCCGCCCTCCGTGTTCAGCCGCACCTGCCCGGGGCGTGCCGTCACGGGTACGTCGATCTGTCGCAGCGGCTTCACCGACGTACCCGTCGCGTCGACGGAATACACCAGGAGGCGCATCACCTCGGTGCCCTTGTGCAGGGAGTCCTTGCCCTGCAACCCGTGGGCGTACGCGACGACGTACTCGCGCCCGTCCTGCTCGACGACCGCCACGCCCGGGATCTCCGCCGCCTCCCCCTCCGACGGATCACCGGCTGCGCCCTCCAGCGGCGTCGGCGGTTTCCACGGCGCCGACGTCCAGCGGACCCGGCCGGTGTCGGCGGCCCGTACCTTGAGCGTGTAGCCGTTGGAGGCGGAGTGCAGAAGGGCGACCGCGCCCGCGCGGGGTGCCACTGCCACCGGAAGGGTTGCCGCCGACTGGGGCACCCAGCTCAACGTTTCGTCCCAGCCCTTGTTCGCGTCGTAGGCGGCCGGCAGGGCCAGCTCGATGAGAGGCTTGGCTTGGCGGGAGGAGTCCGGGGGAGCGTCTTCACTGCTGCAGCCCGTCAGTGAGACGGCCATCAGCAGCACCGTTCCCACCACTGCACCTGCGCGCATGCCGTGTGTTTCTCCTATCCCCCTGTGACGGTCTCTCCGACCGTCGGTGATCAAAATCGATCGATGAAGGTACCAGGGATGTGCGCGAACCCTTTTCCGCTTGGGCGGGGTGACGACCGTTCACCCCCGTTCACCCCCTGTTCATCCCCCGGGACTCCCTGTCCGAGGGTGTCCGAGGTCCTGACCATGCGCGCCCGGGACGGTCATTAGCAGGGCGATGCTCAGCCACCGACGGTCCCTTCTCCAACGGCATGGCCCGCAACAGGCTGCAAGCGCGACGGGTGGCCGCCTCTGAAGCGGGGGTGGCTTGGCCGCACTCCTCCTGCGTACACCCTGCGTGCGCGAGGACCCGCAGGGTTTCGACGAGAGCGGGCATGTCGGCGTCGGCTCGAGCACACGATTAATGGCGGTGGCCGAACCGGTGGCAGCTTCTAGGATCCGGACATGGCAACGAGGCTCGTGCAGATCACCATGAAGGCCCGGGACGACTCCGCGCTCGGTCGGTTCTGGGCGGAGGCGCTCGGGTGGGGCATCGACAGTGAGGCACCCGGTGTGACCAACCTCGAGCCCGTGGGCCTCACCTACCCCGATCCCGCGGCCGTCTGCATCGACATCGTCGCCGACCCGGAACCGAAAACGGTGAAGAACCGGGTGCACCTTGATCTGGCCACCACCTCGACCGCCCATCAGACGGAGCTGGTCGAGCGACTGAAGGACCTCGGCGCGACGCTCGCCGATGTGGGGCAGGGGGATGTCCCCTGGACGGTCATGGCCGACCCGGAGGGCAACGAGTTCTGCGTCCTGGAGCCCCGTCCGATCTACCAGGACACCGGGCCGGTCGCCGCAGTGGTGGTCGACTGCACCGACCCGCGGGCAATGGCCCGGTTCTGGGGCGAGGCGATGGACTGGACACTGCACGAGGTCACCGACACCTACGCGGCCCTGCGCTCCTCCAAGGGAGTCGGCCCCTACCTGGAGTTCATCCGAACCCTCGACACCAAGAGCGTGTGGAACCGCGTCCACCTCGACATCAGCCCCTACCCCGACGATGACCTGGAGGAAGAGGCAGCCCGACTGCGCGCCCTGGGCGCCACCGACCCGGACATCGACCAGTCCGCATTCCCCTGGACGGTTCTGGTCGACCCGGAGGGCAACGAGTTCTGCCTCCTCACCCCTCGCTGACCTCGAGCAACGGTTTCGGCGGTTGCGGGTCGGCAGCGGGGACCGCGTGGCGTTGGCGAATGCCACTGGGGACAGCCTGGTTCTCGCAGGACCATGGCAGATGGACAGGTAGTGGAGAGGGCAACGCTGTCTACGTCGACGCCGCCGAAGCCCTCGGCTCACCTCCGCTCGCGCGGAGAGGACCCACAGAGACCTAGGTGGGGAAAGTTCTAACGCGGCTCACCTCCGCTCGCGCGGAGAGGACGGCGGCATCGCAGGCATCGTCGGCCTGGTCCTCGGCTCACCTCCGCTCGCGCGGAGAGGACCGAGCTCCCGCGCCAGGCGCGCCTGCTCGAGGCGGCTCACCTCCGCTCGCGCGGAGAGGACTCCTCGGGCGCGTGCTGGTACAGCCACGTCACCGGCTCACCTCCGCTCGCGCGGAGAGGACTCGTTGACGAAGCGGACGTCGGTGAAGACGTACGGCTCACCTCCGCTCGCGCGGAGAGGACCGGAGCCGATCCCCGGGCAGACGGCTCTGCCGCGGCTCACCTCCGCTCGCGCGGAGAGGACTCGTAGGTGTGCAGGCCGAAGAGCGTCTTGGACGGCTCACCTCCGCTCGCGCGGAGAGGACCGCGGTTCGTCGGTGGCCTTCTCCGTCTGCTGCGGCTCACCTCCGCTCGCGCGGAGAGGACGAGGACGGCCAGGTACGCCAGGTAGGCGGGGCCGGCTCACCTCCGCTCGCGCGGAGAGGACGGTGTCGTCGCCTTCCTTGGCCTTTCGTATGGCGGCTCACCTCCGCTCGCGCGGAGAGGACGCGATGTACTCGGGGTCCTCGTACGCCTTGGCCGGCTCACCTCCGCTCGCGCGGAGAGGACTGACCAGGACGGCCAGCACGGCCTTGTGTCGCCGGCTCACCTCCGCTCGCGCGGAGAGGACTCGTTGTCGTGGCGGTACATCAGGCAGCACTCCGGCTCACCTCCGCTCGCGCGGAGAGGACTCCTCGGCGGCCAGGCCACCGAAACCCAGGTTCGGCTCACCTCCGCTCGCGCGGAGAGGACCCCGCCCCCGCCCACGACGCGGACGCGCTCTTCGGCTCACCTCCGCTCGCGCGGAGAGGACGAGACACCCAGCAGCCGCTCCTCCTCGGCGTTCGGCTCACCTCCGCTCGCGCGGAGAGGACCTGCTGTGCATTGGGGGTGCGGGTGCGCATCTCGGCTCACCTCCGCTCGCGCGGAGAGGACGCCTTCGGGTAGCTCATCCGGGCGCTCATCGCCGGCTCACCTCCGCTCGCGCGGAGAGGACCCGGGGCTGCCGTCCGCCAGCCGCTCCACTACCGGCTCACCTCCGCTCGCGCGGAGAGGACGATGGTGGCGCTCGGCCCGTAGACCTGCGTGGCGGCTCACCTCCGCTCGCGCGGAGAGGACGTTGCGGCCGACGACGACGGCCCAGCGGCGGGCGGCTCACCTCCGCTCGCGCGGAGAGGACGGAGCCGTCCGGTACTGGTAGGTCTGGGCGGGCGGCTCACCTCCGCTCGCGCGGAGAGGACGGCGGTAGCGCGCTGGAGGGACGGGCCTACGTCGGCTCACCTCCGCTCGCGCGGAGAGGACTCCCCCACCAGCGGGAACGGGTCGGAGGTGATCGGCTCACCTCCGCTCGCGCGGAGAGGACGGAGTACCCGCTAAGTACGATCGCCAGGGAGGCGGCTCACCTCCGCTCGCGCGGAGAGGACCTCACCGCAGCCCAGCAGCGCATCCGCCGTGTCGGCTCACCTCCGCTCGCGCGGAGAGGACAACGGGAAGTGCGTCGTCGTCTCCGAGGACGACGGCTCACCTCCGCTCGCGCGGAGAGGACCTGATCGTCGCGGTCGACAAGCTGCCCAGATCCGGCTCACCTCCGCTCGCGCGGAGAGGACGCGGCCCTCGGGGAGCTGGGCATCCTGCCCGCCGGCTCACCTCCGCTCGCGCGGAGAGGACCTGGTGGCCTTCCGGGTCAGGCGGGTGAACTCCGGCTCACCTCCGCTCGCGCGGAGAGGACGTCGGTCATGCGGGCGGCCTTGCGCAGGACGGCGGCTCACCTCCGCTCGCGCGGAGAGGACACTATCCGCAGGTGGCCACCCTTCGGCCTCGGCGGCTCACCTCCGCTCGCGCGGAGAGGACCGGGCGGGTCAGAGCCGTCAACTCGGTGACCGCGGCTCACCTCCGCTCGCGCGGAGAGGACGAGTAGATCGCCGCCGAGGTGTTCACCGTCAGCGGCTCACCTCCGCTCGCGCGGAGAGGACGAGGTGAGCCACCTGCCACAGCCGCCCAAACACGGCTCACCTCCGCTCGCGCGGAGAGGACATGCGGCGAAGGCGGCGGAGGTGGCGGGTGAGCGGCTCACCTCCGCTCGCGCGGAGAGGACGCCAAGGATCGGTTTGCCCAAGGGGCTTTCTTCGGCTCACCTCCGCTCGCGCGGAGAGGACAGCTCCTTCACCTGGGGGTGACGCTTACCCGGCGGCTCACCTCCGCTCGCGCGGAGAGGACGCCAAAAAGGTGTCGTGCCATGTGAGCCCCTTCGGCTCACCTCCGCTCGCGCGGAGAGGACGGGCTCGTGTCGGTCGCGCAGCCCCTTCTCGGCGGCTCACCTCCGCTCGCGCGGAGAGGACCCCATGGATGAGTGCTGCTCGGTCGTGAAATACGGCTCACCTCCGCTCGCGCGGAGAGGACGAATAACCCGGACACACAAAAAAAGGGGGCCGCGGCTCACCTCCGCTCGCGCGGAGAGGACCCTTCCTGACCTGCAGCGTTATGGTGGCATTGCCATTTCTTTACCTTTAGAGCGCATCCGGGATCAGTGTTCTGTCGGCGTGGTCCGTTCAAGGGGCAGTGTAGGGCGGGCGGTTTTGCTGTGTTTGGCGTTTTTGCTGCTCAGCGCTGTTGTCAGTGGCAGCTGGTAGCAAATAGCGTCATGACAGAGCTTCAGGACAAGCCGTCCGTCTGTGCGTTTCCGGACTACCGGTTGTGGGGGAAGGAGCACGGGCTGAGCCGCCCCTACCCGGTGATGTGTCATCTGCTGGATGTGGCGGCGGTGTTCGCCGTGCTGTGGGACGAGCTGCTGGACGAGCGGACGCGTCTGCGTTTTGCCGAGCAGCTGGGCCTGGAAGCGGAGGAGTGCCGGTCGGTCCTGTCCTTGTGGGCTGGACTGCACGACCTGGGGAAGATCACGCCGGTGTTCCAGGCGCAGGTTCCCGAGCTGTTCGAGGCGGTGCGCGGCGAGCCGGAGTACGTGTTCGCACCGGGGGCGGAGCGGGACCGGGGCTTCCGGCATGAGATGGCGACGCACTGGGCTCTCGCCGGGCTGCTGGCCGAGGCCGGGTATCCGGACCGGCGGGTCAAGTCGGTCACGGGGGGTTCGAGTGCGCCTGTGGCGCACTGGGTGGCGCAGCTTCTGGGCGGTCATCACGGCTTGTTCGGGGCGGCGTTGCAGGCATCTCGCCTGCGTCTGCCCAGCCAGTATCAGGCGGGGCTGGGAGAGGAAGGGTGGGCACGGCAGCGGCGGCTGCACTTCGAGGAGCTGCGGCGGGTGACGGGTGGGCACGCGGTGCCGGCGTCTGCTCTGTCTGCCGAGCTGGCGGTGGTTCTTACGGGTCTGGTGATCACGGCCGACTGGCTGGCGAGCCAGACGCACGCCATCGAATCGGTGCGCCCTGCTGCCTCCTGGCGGGCGAGCCCGGGCGAGGTGGAGGCGCACTTCAAGCGTGCGCAGGCTGCGGCGCCGGGGCTGGTGACCGCGGCCCGGCTGGGACGGGCCAGGTTCGATGCCCGGGACTTCGGTGAGATGTTTCCGTTCGCTCCGAATCCGTTGCAGGCGGATGTGGTGGCGCATCTTCCTGGGCTGGTGGAGCGACACGGCCCGGGGCTGGTGCTGGTGACTGCGCCGACAGGGGACGGGAAAACGGAGGCCGCGCTGTACGCGGCGTCGGTGCTGGGCCGTGCGGCCGGTGCGCGGGGACTGT
The DNA here is from genome assembly GCF_039525155.1 of Streptomyces thermoalcalitolerans. Classification (NCBI taxonomy): domain Bacteria; kingdom Bacillati; phylum Actinomycetota; class Actinomycetes; order Kitasatosporales; family Streptomycetaceae; genus Streptomyces; species Streptomyces thermoalcalitolerans. Next base: position 76,435 of record NZ_BAAAHG010000017.1, read on the forward strand.
ATGTGGCGCTGCCGACCATGGCGACGGCGGACGCGATGTTCGGGCGGGTCCGTTCGTTCGCCTCCGAGGCTCTGGGCGGTGAACGTGCGCTGACCTTGCTGCACTCCATGGCGTGGCTGAATCCCCTGTACGCCCCGCCCACGGACGGTGCCTCGGACGACGGACCGCAACAGTTCGTCGGTGACATGGTCAGTGCGGACGGTGCGACGGCCGTGGAAGCGGGAGTCTGGCTGCGTGGGCACAGGCGCGGTTTCCTGGCCCCGCTGTCGGTGGGCACGATCGACCAGGTGCTCAGTGGCGTTCTGCCGCTGCGCTACAACGTGATGCGCCTGTTCGGCTTGTTCGAGAAGGTCTTCGTCGTCGACGAGGCCCACGCCTACGGGCCGTGGATGCACAAACTTCTGCTGACCCTGCTGGAGTGGCTGGGCGCGTTCGGGGCGCCGGTGGTGCTGTTGTCGGCCACGCTGACCGGCAGTACGGCGGCGTCGCTGGTCAACGCCTACCGACGCGGTGCCGGGTTCGTGGAACCGGTCGACATCGCGCCCTGCTACCCGGGCTGGCTGTACGCGAGCGCCAAGAGTGGTGAGGTCGCGCGGCCGCGGGCGACCAGTACCGGCCGTCCCCGCACCGTGGACATCGCGGTGCGCCGCGTGGAGTGGGACGTGCTGTCGGCCGCTCCTGGCGCGCCGGTACGCCCCGGGGGCCGACGGGCCGTGCTGAGGGAGGAGTTGCGGCCGGTCGTCGAGGAAGGCGGGACGGCGCTGGTGTGCTGCACGACGGTCGCCGAGGCACAGCGCACGTTCCGTGATCTGCGCGCGGCGTTTCCCGAACTGGCGGCCCGGGAGGGTGGTGTGCGGCTGCTGCACTCACGCTTCCCGGCCAATGTCCGGCAACGCATCACAGCGGAGTGCGAGGCCGCGTACGGAAAACCCCGCGACGGAGAGCCGGTCGCGGTACGCCCCTCGTCGGTCCTGGTCGCCACTCAGGTGGTCGAACAGTCCCTCGACCTGGACTTCGACCTGGTCGTCAGTGATCTCGCACCGTTGGCGCAGCTGCTGCAGCGGGCGGGGCGTGGCCGCCGTCACCGCAGGGGCCCCGGCGGACGTCCATCGTGGGCCCGGGCGGAGGACCGGCCGAGGCTGGTCGTCCTCGATCCGTTCAGGCGCCCGCAGAAGACGGACAAGCCACCCACGTGGGGGTCGGTCTACGACACCGGCCTGCTGATCCGTACCTCGCTCCTGCTGGCCGAGCGCGCCACGGACGGGATCGTCGTGCCGGACGGGGTGCAGGAGCTCGTGGACGCCGTCTACGCTCCCGACTTCGTCGACGGGCTCGATGCCGCCGTCGAGCAGGAGCTGCGGCTGCTGGACGGCGAGCGTCTGGCGTCGACCATGGCGGAAACAGGCCTGGCCGACATGGTCAGCATCAAGGGACCCGGTGACATCCAGGGCAACTTGCACCTGATCAGCCGGCAGTTCGAGGGAGTGACCGAGGAACTGCTCACCACCCGGCTGGGCGCCGACACCGGACGCGTCGTGTGCGTCTACGTCCAGCACGACGGACGGCAGACCCTCGACGCGGCCGGTTCCCTCCCTCTGCCCGGTACCGAAGGGCACCCCTTGGACCGGGACGCGGTGGCGCGGATCGTCGCCCATGTGACCCCGGCTCCCGGCGCGTGGGTCAGGGACAGCGGCCAGGCAGGCGAGCTTCCTGCCGCCTGGCGCAAGGTGCCCGCACTGAGGGATCTGACTGTGCTGCCGATGACCAGGAGCGGTGACGGCAGGTGGAGCTACCACTGCGGTGACCGGACGATCAGCATGTCCGAGGTCGGTCTTGAGCAACTCTGACCGAATTTCTCGAAAGCACTACCTGCACAACAACGGCCTTTGGTAGTGTTCAACATCATCTGGCCCGGGGGGACTTGGGGGAGTACGCCTGCTTTTGCAGGCAAGGGGGTGGATGACCGGAGCTGTTGCACAACGACGGCCGACTCACCCCCGCTCACGCAGGGACCCCGTTCTTATTCTGTACCTCCTCGGGAGACCCATGCCCGCGACCGTGAACATCCTTGACGAGCCCCTGTTCCCCGTGCGCTGGTCACCGGACGCCGGACACTCCGGTGGCAGTCGGCCTGCCCGGGTGGGACTGCGTGATCTGCTGGTGCGCAGTCACGAGATCGAGTCGCTCGCCGTCCCGGACGCGCCGGCGCACTCCGCCCTGCTACGCATCCTGTATGCGCTGACCGCACGGGTGACCGGTCTGGACGAGGCGAAGAACGGCCCGGACGACTGGCAGCTGCTGCGCGAAGAGATCCTGACCGAAGGACGCCTTCCCCGCACAGGCATCGAGAACTACTTCGCCCGCTACCGGGAGCGCTTCTTCCTGTTCGACCCTCGGCCGGAGGGGCGGCCCTGGATGCAGGACCCACGGCTGAAGGAGCAGTGCGACGCGTCCAGCACGGCCGGGGTGAACAAACTGGTGGTGACGCGGCCCGCGGGCAACAACCACTCCTGGTTCCGGCACACCAGTGACGCGCGCCCCGACCTGCCGACCGCATCGGACGCGGTTCTCAACCTGCTGACCTGGCACTACTACGGCCCGTCCGGCCGCTGCTCGGCCCGCGAGGTGGGCGGCGTCAAGTCCGCCAGCGCCAAGGCCGGCCCGCTGCGCACCAGCCTCTCCTACCACCCCGAGGGCGACACGCTCTTCGAGACGCTCCTGGCCGGCCTCGTCCCCCCGCCACGAGAGGTGGACGCCGAGCGCGACCTGTGCCCGTGGGAGTGGGACGAGCTGCCCGACCCCGACGGGCCGCCGCCCGCCCTGACGGGCCCGTGCTCGCGGCTGACGGCCGGCTCCATGCACGCCCTGCTGCTCATCCCCGAGGGGAACGGCGACAAGGTGCGCGACGCCTACATCACCTGGGCCTACCGCACAGGACGCGGCACCCGCCCCGATGACGACTATCTGATCTGGCAGGTCAGCAAGCAGGGCAACACCTACCCGCGGCCCGCCTCCTCGAACCGGGCACTGTGGCGGGACCTGGATGCGCTGCTGCTGATCGACCCGCCCGGCGTCGCCCGGCCGAGACGGCCCGCCGTCTTCGAATGGGCCGCCGACGTCTCGTCCGAACTGCGTGTACGGGCGCTGGGCTTCGAGCAGGACGGGCAGGCCAAGGACATCCAGTTCGTGGACGCCGTCACCCCGCCCGTGCTCGGCTTCGTGGAGAAGCGCTCGGTACGCACCTACCCCGCCGTCGGCAGGCTGCGCGTGCTGGGAGAGCGGTTCGGCAACCGGCTGGACCGGGCTCTGCGCCGGGCCTGGCGCACGTATGTGAACGATCCGAAGGACAGCGCGGACGCCTGGGCCCAGGAGGGTGCCGTCCGGTACTGGCCCGCTGCGGAACGGGAGTTCTGGGACCGGTTCGCTCTGCTGGACCGGACGGGGACCGCGCTGGACGGCGGTCTGGACGCCGTGGCTGCTCGAAAGGCGTTCCTCCGGCTGGCCGTGCGTGCCTTCGACGAGGTCACCGCTTCGGCGGCCCGTACCCAGCGCGGTGCGAAAGCGGTGGAAGAGGCCCGCATCGAACTGTTCGGCGACCGCCGCGGCAAACCAGCCGCTCCTCCCGACGCCGCATGAGCCGCACGCCCCTGAAGGAGACGCAACGGTGACCACCGTTTCACACCCGACCGCACCCGCTCCCGCCCAGCGCTCCGCCGGCACGACCCGGCTCGCCGGCTACCGCACATTCACGACCACGGTTCTGCACTTGTGCGAGAGGGACCCGGGAGCCCGCGCCGCCTTGCGCTCCGGAGTGCGCAAGGACCTCGACGCGGTGCCGCGCATGCACCGCATCATCGCCCACCTCGTCCCATCCGATGCCACCGAGGACACGCAAAGGGCGTACTACGCCGTCGCCGCCATGATCGCCGAGCAGGCCCGAAGGCAGGGCACCGCCGCGGACGGCATGGGCGAAAGCACCGACGACACGGACGAGAACACGGACGGCGAAACCGCCGCTCCCGGCGCCGAGGAGCCGCAGGCAGAGGCGTCAGCACCTGCGGTGGAAAGCGGCGACGGGCAGGAGTACGGCACGAGCCTCGGAACCGCTTTCGCTCTGGCCGTCGTCAACAGCCCCGGCCGGGAGCGCCAGATGCGGCGCGGCACGGCGGAAAGCCGCCTGAACATCTTGTGCAAGCAGGGCGTCACGGGCCTGCACCGGCATCTGCCCGCTTCCGTGCGCTACCTGCGGTCCCTGGACGTGCCCGTGGACTGGGCGCGGCTCCTGCAGGACCTCGTCGACTGGCGCCGGCATTCCGGGCGCGTCGCACGCCGCTGGCTGCAGGACTTCTACCGCCGCTGCCAGGAGGACGCCCTTCGCGAAGCCGACAGGAACGACACACCCGAATCGGCGGACGTCGCCGGCGACTGATCCACCCCGTCTGCCCGCACGGCACACGGCCCATACCACCTCGCACCCCACACCGACCAGCATTCCCAGCATTCTCTGCGCAAGGAGTACTCATGACCGCGACACCGGCCCGTTTTCTCTGCGTCCACGTCCTGCAGACCGTGCCGTTCGCCAACCTCAACCGCGACGACACCAACTCGGTCAAAACCGTCCAGTACGGGGGAGTGCTGCGCACCCGGGTCTCCAGTCAGTGCTGGAAGCGGGCGACGCGGATCGAGTTCCAGCGGCGCATCGGACAGACCGCGCTGCGCACCCGGCGGATCGGCGAACGCGTCTCCCGCCTGCTGGCCGAGGAGCGCGGCTGGCCCGAGGAACTGGCCGCGCGGGCCGGCGCGCATCTGGCCGCCGCCAGCGGCATCAAGTTCGAACTCGAGGAGAAGAACAAGCAGGTCCAGCCCAACAAGGTCATCGGCAACGCACTGGTGTACGTACCGCAGACCGCTGTCGCCGAGCTCGCCGACCTGGCCGAGGAGCACCGGGCGGAACTGGAGAAGGCCAAGGACATCAAAAAGCCCAGCGACAAGAGCATCCTGCCCAAGGACCGGGTGACCGCCGTCCTGCGGACCCGCAACGGCGTGATCAATCTCTTCGGCCGGATGCTCGCCGAGGTCGACGACGCGGGCGTCGACGGTGCCGTCCAGGTCGCCCACGCCATGACCACCCACCCCACCGACATCGAGATCGACTACTTCTCCGCCGTCGACGACGTCACCGACGACTGGAACGACTCCACCGGCAGCGGCCACATGGGCCACGCCGAGTTCAGCGCCGGCACCTTCTACCGCTACGCCACCATCGACCTCGAGGAACTCACCACCAACCTCGGCGGCGACAGGGCAGCCGCCCGGGAGCTGGCCGAAGCCTTCCTGCACTCCTTCATCAAGTCCCTGCCACAGGCGAAGAAGAACTCCACCGCCCCCCACACCGTGCCGGACCTCATCCATCTCACCGTCCGCGCCGACCGGCCGCTCTCCCTGGCCGCGGCCTTCGAAAAGCCCGTCCGGGCGGCTGCCGACGGCGGGTACGCCGCCGCCTCCCGCGACACCCTCGCCCAGTACGCCGACGCCGTGAACACATTCATGGGCGACGAGGGCATCCTCCAGGCCGGCTGGACCGGCCTGGACGCAAAGGACCACCAGGGCCTCGGCGACCGTCACGCCTCCCTCGACAGCCTGGTCGCCGCCGCCCTCGAGACGGCGTTCACTCCCGACGGCTCCGGGGCCGCCGCGTGAACATCGCCACCACCGCCACCACTGCCACCACCGAGCCTTTCGCCGCGTCCCCCGGCACTGTGCCGGGGACGGGGCTGCTGCTCCACTGCGCAGGTCCGCTGCAGTCCTGGGGCACGCACAGCCACTTCAACCAACGCGACACCGCGGCCTTTCCGACCCGCTCCGGCATCGTCGGCCTCCTCGCCGCGGCCCTGGGCCGCGGCCGGGACGAGTCGATCGACGACCTCGCCCACCTGCGGATCACCGTCCGCGTGGACCGCCCCGGCGTACTCCTGCGCGACCTGCACACCGTCGGCGGCGGCCTGCCGGCCGCCCAGACCGTGACCACGGCCGAGGGCAAGAAACGCTCCGGGGACACCACCACCTTGCTGTCCCACCGCTACTACCTCGCCGACGCCGCATTCACCATCGCCCTCACACCCGCACCGGACATGCCCGCGCACGCCGAACTCCTCCAGGCCTGCGCCAAGGCACTGCGTGCTCCGCGCTGGCCGCTCCACCTCGGCCGACGTGCCTGCCCCCCGGCAGGCCCGCTGCTGCTCGGCACCTTCGACGACGTCCTCCACCACCTGGTGCGCCTGCCCATCGCCGCCCCCGCTCCCCGTCCCGGCGGCCCCGCCGGTGTGGTCGAGTTCCTCGCCGACCAGCCCCTCGATCAGCTCCCCTTGCCCGAGGGCACCCGCGTCTCCGACCCGGCTGACGCGGCCCACCCGGCAGCACGGATCAACGACCAGCCCGTCACCTTCCACCCACGCCTGCGCGCCTATCGGACAAGGCCCCTGTACCGGCGCACCTTCACCCCGCCCCGCGATCAGTGGGGCGGGCTCGGCGCCGACTACCTCACCAGCCTGGCCACCTACCTGAGCCGGACCCTGTCCAGCAGTGAAGGGAGCCGCCCATGAGCACCCTCTGGCTGACCCGCATCATTCCCAGCCCCGCCTCCCGGGAGGCGCGCCGCGACCTGGCGGACGCCGTCGCACTCCACCGGCGGCTGATGTCCCTCTTTCCCGACGGCGCCGGAGAGAACCCGCGCGCCGCCCTCGGGGTCCTCCACCGCGTCGACGACGCCCCCACCGGCCCCTACGTCCTTCTGCAGTCCCGCCACCGACCCGACCTTTCCCGTCTGCCCCAGCAGTACGGCCAGGCCGGCACCCGCCCACTCGACCCTCTCCTGGCAGCACTGCGCTCCGGCGCACACATCCACTTCCGCTGCACCGCCAACCCTGTGCGCAAGCCAGGCGCCACCACCCGCGCCCTGTACAACCTTCCCGCTGTCGTCCCCCTCCACGGCGCCCACGCCAACGACTGGTGGCTACGGCAAGCAGACACCGCCGGGCTGAAAGTTCTCACCCTCAACGCTCAGCCCCTCGACAGCGCCACAGGCATCCGCGGCCACCGCGGCAGCAGCGAAAAGCAACGTGTCCGCCATGCCCGCACACGCTTCGACGGCACCGCCGTCGTCATCGACCCCGACCTGCTCCGCGCGAAGATCACCGACGGCATCGGACGCGGCAAGGCCTACGGGTGCGGCCTGCTGACCGTCGCACCCGTCCGCGGCGGTGCCGCATGAACGCCCCCTCGGGCGCCGACGCCCGCCGCAGACTCGCAGCCCCCACCGTGGCCATGCTGCCCCGCATCGCCGACTCCCTGTCCTTCCTCTACCTCGACGTCGTCCGCGTCCTCCAGGACGACACCGGAGTCTGCGCCGAGGTGACCAGCGAACGGCACGGCAGGCAAACCGTGTACCTGCCCACCGCCGCACTCAGCTGTGTCCTCCTCGGCCCGGGAGCCTCCATCACGACACGCGCCCTGGCCACCCTCGCCCGGCACGGCACCACCGTCCTCATCACCGGCTCCGGCGGCGTCCGCTGCTACGCCGGAGCCCAGCCGGACTCCCTGAGCACCACTTGGCTCGAACGCCAAGCCCGCGCCTGGGCCGACGACAGCCACCGCCTCAAGGTGGCCACCGCCATGTACGAAAAACGCTTCGGCCCCGGCACCGTCCCGCCCGGCACCACACTGGAACAGCTGCGCGGCATGGAAGGCCAACGCGTCAAGGCCCACTACCGGATCCTGGCCCAGCAGTACAAGATCGGCCGATTCCGCCGCGCCTACGACCCCGCGCAATGGCACAGCCAGGACCCGGTCAACCTCGCCCTGTCCTCAGCCAACACCTGCCTGTACGGCATCGTTCACGCCGCCGTCCTCGCCCTCGGCTGCACTCCCGGTCTCGGCTTCGTCCACAGTGGCAACCAGCAGGCCTTCGTCTACGACATCGCCGACCTCTACAAGGCAGAACTCACCATCCCCCTGGCCTTCTCCCTTTACGCTTCCACCAACCCCGAAGCAGAAGCCCGCCGTTCCTTTCGCGACGGCCTGCGCCTGTTCCGACTCCTGCCACGCATCGTCCACGACATCCAGGAACTCCTCGACCCCGACGGCAACCGAGAGGCTCCCGATCCCGAGGAGCAACTGGTAGACCTCTGGGACCCAGTGGCCGGACCTCTGCCGGGCGGGACCAACCACGGAGTCGACTCGTGATCGCTCCCCGACCGGAAGGACAACCCCCATGGCCTCGATGATCGTCCTGTCCGCCTCCGCGGTCCCCGACCACCTGCGAGGCGCTCTCACCCGCTGGCTCCTCGAGGTCACACCCGAGCTGTACGTCGGCACGGTCTCGGCTCGCGTCCGCGACGAACTCTGGGAATCCGTCACCGCCTGCGTCGGCAACGGCACCGCCGTGCTGGTCTACCCCAGCAACAACGAGCAGGGCTTCGAGCTACGCACCGCTGGCACCCAGCGCCGCACCCCAGTCGACTTTGACGGACTCACGCTCATCTCGTTCACGAGAAATAGTAAAGAGATGGCAAACCTGCTCTAACGGTGCAGGTCAGAAAGGGTCTTCTCCGCGCGAGCGGAGGTGAGTCGAAAGAAAGATTGGGGGAGGGGTTGAGACGCGAGTCTTCTCCGCGCGAGCGGAGGTGAGTCGGTTCCGGCGGTCCGTCCGTCGGTTCCTGAGCCGTCTTCTCCGCGCGAGCGGAGGTGAGTCGCAGCTCCTTGACCTCGGACAGGTCCGTGGTAAGTCTTCTCCGCGCGAGCGGAGGTGAGTCGGAAAGGTCATGTACGAGCCAATCTCCCTGTCGGTCTTCTCCGCGCGAGCGGAGGTGAGTCGCAGCAGGGTGTTCTGCTCGGCGTCGGTGGCGCGTCTTCTCCGCGCGAGCGGAGGTGAGTCGCAGGAGATCTACCGGCGGGCCATCCGTGACGTGTCTTCTCCGCGCGAGCGGAGGTGAGTCGTGCTACTGCGATTCGGTCAAGGCGATTCTTGGGTCTTCTCCGCGCGAGCGGAGGTGAGTCGGAGTACCGGAAGCGCATGGCGATCAAGCGGGCGTCTTCTCCGCGCGAGCGGAGGTGAGTCGACACCACGGGCACTCCTGCCCGCATCACCTGGAGTCTTCTCCGCGCGAGCGGAGGTGAGTCGGACACCTGCCCCGTGCTCGCCACCCGCGCCTAGTCTTCTCCGCGCGAGCGGAGGTGAGTCGGCCGCACGCGGAGACGACGCGGACCGGGGTTCGTCTTCTCCGCGCGAGCGGAGGTGAGTCGGAAGTCGTTGCTCACTGGGTTCACCTCCCTTCGTCTTCTCCGCGCGAGCGGAGGTGAGTCGGACCGCACAGTGAAGATGGATCGCACCCGGGCGTCTTCTCCGCGCGAGCGGAGGTGAGTCGAAACCATGCCCGCGGCCACCCACGCAGCCGTAGTCTTCTCCGCGCGAGCGGAGGTGAGTCGTCTCCAAAGCGATCTGGTACGAGCTGGAGCACGTCTTCTCCGCGCGAGCGGAGGTGAGTCGGCCCGCGAGGCCGACAGGCTGCTCAGCGAACTGTCTTCTCCGCGCGAGCGGAGGTGAGTCGAAGTGGGTCTACGGCGACGAGGCCGGCGCGCGGTCTTCTCCGCGCGAGCGGAGGTGAGTCGGCCCCGGCCGAGACCGGTACCGGCGTGGCGTAGTCTTCTCCGCGCGAGCGGAGGTGAGTCGCCTACATCCCCCTCTCCCCGGCCAAGCGGGTCGTCTTCTCCGCGCGAGCGGAGGTGAGTCGACGTGGTACGTCCTGCGCGACCACGCCGCCACGTCTTCTCCGCGCGAGCGGAGGTGAGTCGCCGGCCCGGACGTAACGTCACCCTCGGTCCGAGTCTTCTCCGCGCGAGCGGAAGTGAGTCGCGCATGGTACCGGCGACTCAGGCTGTGTATGAGTCTTCTCCGCGCGAGCGGAGGTAAGTCGTCTGCGGACATGCGGATGCAACGATCGATACTGGCACGGACAGCTCGAGCACGGCGGAGGCTTCAAGCCAGTCACTCGTTTTGGCGCCAACTTCCCCTTTGAAAGCAGCTGTTGGTGTATCGCGTGGGGTTGCCGCCATTGCGCGCTGAGACGGGCGGAGCTTGCAGCGCCGGCCGTCCTCACAGGGGAGGATGAGCATGGTGGCCTGCTCCGCGAGCGCATGCGGCAGATCGAGTGAGGCGGAGTGGATGACCAACGAGGCTCTCGATCAATACAGTTGAGACGTTAGACGTTTCGATCAACAGCCCGGGGTCTCGCTCGTTGTGCTTGGTGGGCGTCGCTGGATCGGGGCTTCGCTCGAAGTAGCTCAGCGCTTGCCGGTCACTGGCGTGGATTGGACTTTCGGCAGTGGTCGGACGGCGCTCGATGTCCGTACCGTCACCTCCGTGGACCGCGCAGTGATCAACAGGAAGTCTGCGACCGGAACCGTTCTTTTACAGCGGGCACTTGACCCTGGGGTCATGCTCACAGCGGCCACCGCAGTGACCGCCGGTCTGAGCGTGATGAACCTCTGGTGGGCTGTCCCGACTGCCGTCGCCGCGTTCCTGGCAGGACGACGGCCTGGACGGACGGCACCGACAGCGCTCGCCCTGATAGCGGTGCTCGCGGCCAGTGTGGTGGCCCTGTCCCTCGTTCCTGCTTGGCTTCCCCCGGGCCGGCCGCTTTGTGACGGTGTTGGTCGCAGCCACGATGCTGCCTTGGTTCGCGGGCCGGTTCTGGTGTCAGTATCAGCAGCTTGTCCGGGCCGGGTGGGAGCGTGCCGAACAGCTGCAACGCGAGCAGCAGCTGATCGCTGATCAGGCTCGGCTGCGCGAGCGGGCGCGTATCGCCCAGGACATGCATGACGTACTCGGCCATGATCTCAGCCTGATCGCGCTGTCGGCCGGTGCACTCAAACTCGCGCCGGACCTCGAAGAACACCATCGGAAAGCCGCGGACGACATCAGAGCCAGGGCTGCGGCCGCAGTGGAGCATCTCGGTGAGGTGATCGGTGTCCTGCGTGAGGGGACCGATCACACGCCGATGGATCCAGGCGGCTCCAGCCTGACGAGTCTGACCTCCGAGGCTTCCGCGGCTGGGCTCGCGGTGGAGCTGCGCATCGACGGCGAGCCGGACGACCTGCCGCCGGTGGTCAAGGCGGCGGCTCACCGGGTCGTGCAGGAAGCTCTGACCAACGTTGCCAAGCACGCGCCTGGCGCGACCGTGACCGTTCACGTGACGCATACGGCAGCAGAAACAAGGATCGTGGTGGAGAACGGCCCGCCATCGCCCACGGCTAGTCTGCAGCCCCGGCCTCGGAGCGGAGGGCGTGGCCTCATCGGCCTCGAGGAACGTATGCGGTTGATCGGTGGTTCGTTCGACCACGGTCCGCGTGACGGAGGCTACGCAGTCGTCGCGCGGATCCCGCACACACCATCGCCTCCGTCTCCTGTGCCCGCAGCCTCTTGGGCCAGTCGCCAGTTGCCGCAGGAGCATCGCCGCGCTTGGCGCCGGGTCGGCCGGGCCCTGGTTGCCGCGGTCATGGTGCCCCTCGTGACAGGAGCTTTGCTGAGCGGAGCTCTCATGGGCTGGGAGATGCTGTCGGCGTCACAGTCGGTCCTGGACCCACGCGACTATGCCCGTCTGCATGTGGGACAAGATCGTTCCGAGGCGGAGCGTTTCCTGCCGGACCGGCAGACGAACCACCGGCCGCTGACTGCCGAGCCGACAGGAGACGGCATCACGTGCGAGTACTACGCGATGACAGCCGACCGGTTCGACGACCGGTCCGGGGACGCCTACCGACTCTGCTTCCGGAAGGACACCCTGGTGTCCCTGGACATGATCACCTCGTGAGCGCTCGATGATCCGAGTACTGATCGCCGACGACGAGCCGATGATCCGCGCAGGCGTACGCGCCATCCTCGCCACGGCTTTGGACATCGAAGTCGTCGCCGAGGCCGCCGACGGACATGCCGCCGTGGAACTGGTCCGGCGCCACCGCCCCACGGTGGCCGTACTCGATATCCGCATGCCGGGAATCAACGGCATCGACGCCGCTGCGGAAATCCGCAGCACGGTGCCGACCACGGGCGTCATCATGCTGACGACCTTCGGTGAGGACGACTACATCCTTCAGGCGCTCGGCGGGGGTGCGGCGGGCTTCCTGATCAAGTCGGGCGAGCCCGAGGAACTGATCACCGGGGTCCGGGCGGTGGCCGAAGGCGCCGCCTATCTGTTACCGAAGGTCGCGGCCCGGGTCGTCGCGCACCTCGTCGCGACGGGTGTGGGCACCCTGGCCGGCCGGCGCTCCGCCGCTCGCGACCGGGTCGCCGCCCTCACGGCCCGGGAACGGGAGGTACTGGCCTTCCTCGGGAGCGGCCTGTCCAACGGGCAGATCGCCCGGCGACTGCATGTGGTGGAGGGAACGGTCAAAGCCCACGTGAGTTCCATCCTGGCGAGGCTGGGCGTGGACAACCGGGCCGCTGCCGCGGTCGTGGCCCATGAGGCCAGGATCGTTCCTCCGCAGTCTTCCCAGCCGTGATGCCGCCCATGGGGCAAAGGGCATGAACGCGAGCAGCAGGGCCGCCACTGTGGTGCCACCGAGGAGCGCGTCGGCGAGCACATTGTGCGGGTAATGGACCCCCACCAGCACGCGCAGCAGCGCAGCGGCCCCGGCCAACGGCAGCGTGATTGCGGCGAGACGGGGCCACAGCACGGCCAGGCCGACTGCCAATCCGGCGGCCAGGGTTGCGTGGTTGCTCGGAAACGACCAGTCGCCCGCCTCGGGGCACTCCGCGACAAGGCCGGCCCCAGCGCGTAACGCACGACAGGGACGCTCCTCGTCCACGACGAGCTTCACCGCCTCGCTCACCGCATAAGCCGCGGCGGTGCCGAGACCGGTCAGAACGGATCCACCGACTCCCCGTGCATCTTGGCGGCGAATGGCCGTCCACCACATCCAGACCAGCAGCATTCCAAGGATGACAAGGGTGCCTTCGGTAGCCACTTCCAGGAGAGAGCCCAGCCACGGCGGCGCATCCGCCACCGCCTCGGTCACCGACTGGTACGCGGACGCCGAAGCTCCTTCCGTGACCTTGACGGCACCGGCCTCGCCCAGCCCACCGGGAGACAGCCAAGTGACGGCTCCTGCTCCCATGCCCAGGATGGCCAACGCGCCGAGCAGCCGACCGGTTCGGGCTTTCCTTTGCGGTTCTCGTTCCATGAGGCCCGAACGTAGAAGCGAGAACAGCAAGGAACCCGAGTCGAACGGCAACATCAGACCTTGACGATCGTCAGGGTTGACAGCCGGGCAGTTTCGTTTGGATCAACGGGCGGACCAGAGGAAGATGCCCGCGAAGTGGAGTCCGGCCAGGCAGATGGTGGCGGGCTTCTCGTGGCGGGCGGCGATGCCTCGACGAATGGGCCTCCGTCCCGATCATCATCACGAAGGCGGGGTAGGCATGGACCTGCGGGAGCTGGAGCCGGCAAGTCTGAAACGGATCCGCGAACAGGATGTCAGCCCGCGTGACATCAGATGGCTCGTCCACGTCGATGTCGAGCGTGCTGCACTCGAGGAGCGTTGGGGCGCGCCGGAGATCGTCCACGACGACTTCGCGGAGTGGTTCTGCTTCGCCTTCTCTCCGGCGGAGGGGGGAGACGTTCATCCTGCTGCGGCAGGTGGACCATGCTCCCGTGGCCGGATTTGTCCTCAGCGTGACCAAGGGGCTCTTCTCCCCGGAGGCTGCCGAGCGGATTGTCCAGGCCCTGGACATTCCTGGTGCGCGGATCACTCACACGAACGCCGAAGCCACCTCGTGGCATCCGACGCGCCCGGCGCGGGTCTCCCTTTCCCGGGAATGGCCGCGCTGGACGCATGGGTGGTGACGCATGGCTGGTGGAGACGGATCGCAGCGCGGGTCCTGCTGGGCCAGGGGAGCCCATCCTCATGCGGGTTCCAGCGGCCTGGATGTGAGGGAACCGACTGGGGAGCACGTTCAAGAGAAGACGGAGTCCGGATCGTCTCCGACTCAGGAAGGCTGCGTGGCGAGGCAGTAGGCGCAATCTCACCACAATCATTGCAACCTGAGCTTGACCTCGGCGTGATGGGCACCTGGCCGGGACTCCGCAGGTGCTCGGGGTCGCCGGACACGTGCGTGGTGCACGTCCTTGGTCCCGGAATGCGGGCAGTGTCGTAGGGGCGTTGGGGACGCTTTCGGTCCATTCCCGCAGCCGCGCCGAGGCGCCCCTCGCGCACTCCCGTCCGCCGTTCGTCCGCGGTGAACGGGTCAGGAAGCGGGGCGGAGGCCATTGAGGGTGACGGTGACGAGGCGGTGGACGGCGGTCGGGGAGGGGAGTCCGGCTGCCGCTGTCAGGGCGTGCAGGCAGTATCGGGCCAGCTCGGCGGGCGGGACGTCGCTGCGCAGGTCGCCGCTCTCGGCGCCCTCGGTGAGCAGCGCTTCCAGCAGGTGCTCCAGGTGCCGTTCGGCGTGCGTGACGTGCTCACCGTGATGGAGAAGTGCGGCGAGTTCGCCGCCGTGGCGCCGACGGGCGATGTCCGCGTAGGCGCCGAGGACGGCCTCGAGGCGCTCCAGGGCGGTGCCGCCCTGGTGGGCGACCTCGGTGAGTTGCTGGAGATGGCCGGCGACCTGCCGTTCGTGCCAGGCCAGGAGCACGGCCTCGACGTCGGAGAAGTACTTGTAGAGAGTGGCGCGGCCGATGCCGGCCTTCTCGGCGAGCTGGGACATGGTCACCGAGCGCAGTCCCGCGGCCTCCACCAGCTCGGTGGTGGCGTCCAGGATGGCCTCGCGTACCGCCTGGCGGTGCGCGTCGATCGTCTCGTTCCACAGCTTCGGCACCCCTCAAGCATACGGACGTCCACGGTGGATACACTCCGTCCTTGGGTGAGACACTGTGTCTCGTAAAACTGTGGGCGGTGGTCCGCCCGCACGTAGTTCCCTGGAGGAGTCATGGGGGAGTCGCCCGCGCGCCCACCGGCGTCCGACGAGGAGCGGGCGCCGCGCTGGGTGAGGATTTCGGCGGCCGTGGCTGTCGTCCTGGTCGTGGTGTTCGTGGTGGTGCACCTGGCTGGGGGCGGCATGGCCGGGCACAACCCGTTCGGGCACACCCCGTGAAGCCGTACTCGCCGCGGCTGCGCAAGACCATGCTGACCGCGCACATCACCGCCTCCCTCGGCTGGTTCGGTGCGGTCGTCGCCTTCCTTGCCCTGGCCATCACCGGCCTGGCCGGCAGCAGCCCGCAGACGGTCCGGGGTGCGTACGTGTCCATGGAGCTGGTGGGCTGGGCCGTGATCGTGCCTCTGGCCGGTGCCTCGCTGCTGACCGGTGTGATGCAGTCGCTGGGCACGGCGTGGGGGCTGTTCCGGCACTACTGGGTGATCGCAAAGCTGCTGATCACCGTGCTCGCCACCGGGCTGCTGCTGGTCCACATGCAGCCGGTCGGACACCTCGCCGACGCCGCCGCCCGGGCCGCGCTGGATGGGGGAGAACTGGAGGGCATACGCATCCAGTTGCTCGCGGACGCAGCCGCGGCCGCTGTCGCGCTGCTGACGGCCGCCGGACTGTCGGTGTTCAAGCCCCGCGGGATCACCCGCTACGGCCGTCGTCGACAGCGTGAGCAGTGAGTGCGGTTCCGCCGGACCGTGAAGCGGTCGACAAGGGGGAGGGCCGCCGGGGCGCAGTGGCGGAAGACCGGCCGGTGCGGCACGGTCTCAGTGGTGGGCGTGGACGACGGCGTGGCCCTTGCCGCGGCCGATCAGCCACTTGTTCACCGGAGTGGTGATGAGGAATGCGACGGCGAACCCGCCCAGCAGCGTGGACCAGAACAGACCGTCGGACAAGTGGGCGTCCATCGCGCCGGGGGTGAGGGCGATGATGGCGTTGTCGACCAGCTCCATCACGGCGATCGAGACGGTGTCCGCGGCCAGCGCGACCTTGATCGCGCCCTTGAGGCCCAGTCCCGCGTGGCGCACGGCGAAGAGGGTGAAGGAGTAACCGAAGACGAACGCCAGCGCGATCGCGAGGACCATCGTGGGCACATTGCCCCACAGCAGGGCGGTGCCGATGGCCATGCCGAGGATCTCGCCGATGGCGCAGCCGGTCAGGCAGTGCAGAGTCGCCTTCGACGCCGTTCCCCAGGACGCCCCGCCGTGTGCATGTCCGTGTCCCTGTGTGGGGGCGGCGGGGCCGTGGTGGGCGCCGTGGTCATGAGCGGTGTCGGCGTGGTGAGCGGTGTGGTCCATGGCTGTCGTCCCCCAGTTCTGTTCCGTGTGCCCCCGTTCCCGCGGCTCACGCTCGGAACAACCGGATACCCCCTACGGGTATTCCTCTCCGGTGGGCTTTCATGCCGCGGACGGCCTGAGCAGCGCCGTCCAGGTCCGGCCGGCGTCGGTGGATGCGGAGACGCCGACGGTGCTGTCGGCGGCCAGGAGGCGACCAGGGGAGGCGGCCAGGAGGCGGTCGGGATGCCGGGCGGGCGCCGCGCGGGGCGCCCGCCCGTGCTTCGGGGGACCGGGTCAGTTCTTGCCGAGCAGCTTGTTCATCTGGCGGATCTCGGCCGTCTGGGAGGTGATGATGGCGTCGGCCATGTCCTTCGCGGGCTGGTAGGCGCCGTTCTTCTGCTCATCCTCGG
Organism: Streptomyces thermoalcalitolerans; assembly: GCF_039525155.1. Classification (NCBI taxonomy): domain Bacteria; kingdom Bacillati; phylum Actinomycetota; class Actinomycetes; order Kitasatosporales; family Streptomycetaceae; genus Streptomyces; species Streptomyces thermoalcalitolerans. The sequence goes on from NZ_BAAAHG010000017.1 coordinate 93,096, forward strand.
CCATGGCCACCGCGCCCTCATGGTGCTTGATCATCAGCTTCATGAAGGCCGTGTCGAACGCCTTGCCCGAGGACTTCTCCAGCCTCTCCATCTCCTCGGCGCTCATCATCCCCTTCATCCCCTTCATGCCATGCATGGAGTGCATGGAGTGATCCATGGCGCCCTCGGCGGGCACCTCCTCACCCCACGAGGTCAGCCACCCGGACATGGTCTTGATCTCCGGGTCCTGTGCCTTCTTGATGGCCTCGGCGAGCTTCTTCACCTCGGCCGACTGGGCACGGGACGACGCGAGGTCGGCCATCTCCACCGCCTGCCGGTGATGGGGGATCATCCCCTGGGCGAACGCGACGTCGGTGGCGTTGTGCTGCCCCTGCGTGGCGGAGGCGGAAGCGGACGGGGACTTCGAGGCGCGGCCGTCGTGTCCGGTCGCGCTGTCGCCGCCTCCACCGCAGGCGGCCAGCACGACAGCGGCTGCTCCGGCAGCGGCCACGGCGACGACACGGCGGATCAGGGAACGCTTGCTGTTCATGGTGGTGCAACTCCTTCACGCGCAGCCCTCAAGGCATGCGCGAGGGTGGAAAAGAGAGCGGAAAAGCGGAAAAGGGCAGCGCGGAGCACGGCACCGGCCCCCGGACGGTTCCGGGGCAGGCGAGGTGCCGTGCGGGCTGCTCTAGATCCGCAGGAGTTGCAGCTCGGACAGATCCGGTGGCGCCCGGGTGCTCGCGGACGGCTCCGGCATGCTGCCGGACAGCGTGGAGGCGGCGGGGGTGTCGGTGAGCGCGACGGTCAGTGCCGGCGGGCTGTACGACGAGCCGACACCAGGGGCCGCACACGTCCCGTCCGCATGCGTCAGATGAACCGCTCCGTCGGAGGCGGGCGAGCAGTTCTCGCTCACCACAAAAACGTCCGCCGTGTGGGCCATGACCACGCCGTGCCCGGGATGAGCCCGGGGGGAAAGCCCGCCGGTGGGCCCCAGCGCGTGCATGCCCAGCAGACCGGCCAGCACAGCCAGCATCAGCAGCAGAAAGCCGCACCTGGCGGGGCGGCTCGTCGGCTGCGCGGCGGAGGTCATGGGCTCATCGTACGGGGAGGCGTCGCGATGCAGTCGTAGCCCCCGTCGGCAGGTGCACCGTCGGTCCCTCCCTCGTCGATGAGTGGTGCCGGAAGAGCGCAGGGGTCACGGACTCCTTCCGGACCATGGCCGGTCTGCCTCGATTTCGTCACCTTATTCACCTTGTTCACCTTGTTCGTCGCCCTGTCCGTGTCCTTCATCGGCATGGCGAGTCCGAGCGCTTCCGTCCAACGACCGTCCCGGCAGCCGGTCGTGAGTCCTCGTCGGCCGGCGTCCGGGAAGCCGTCTGGAGAGCGGGCGCGGTTTCAGGGGTCCAGGGATCACCTTCCCGCCCGTCCTCCACCCGTCCTCCCTCCGTCCCGGCTTCGTGACCCGCACCGGCGACGCGGTCTCCGGCACCGGCTTGCCGAACGCCCGCCCTCCTCAGCCGTGGGCCGTCGCTCCCTTCTCCTGTACTGCCGTTCTCCCGTGCGACCGTGGGGTGCGAAGATCGGGGGAGTCACACCTGAGCGGGGGGATGCAGATGGACGTGCGGATCAGGCCCGCGCGGGCGGCGGAAGCCGGGACACTCACCGACTTGGCACTGCGGTCCAAGGCGTACTGGGGTTATGACGCCCAGTTCATGGAAGCGTGCCGTGACGAGCTCACCCTTGCCGCGGACGAGGTCACGCGCCGGCGAGCCATGGTGGCCGAGCGGGACGGCCGCATTCTGGGCTTCACGACCCTTGAGGGGGAACCGCCCGCAGGCGTTCTGGGCATGATGTTCGTCGATCCGCAGGCCATCGGCCGGGGGATCGGACGCCTGCTGTTCGAGCACACCGTCGCCACCGGACGGGACCTGGGGTTCACCCGGCTCACGATCGACGCGGACCCGCACGCCGAGCCCTTCTACCGCGCGATGGGCGCGGTCCGCACGGGAAACGTCCCCTCGGGCTCCATCGCCGGCAGAGTGCTGCCGCAGATGACCTTCACCATCCAGCACTGAGACAGCGCCCGGACGGCGCGACCGGGGACCACCCGTGGTGGCCTCGGCGCGGCCGGTACGGGGGACCGGGCCGTTCTCGTCGGCTGTTACGCTCGGTTACGATGCCCGCTTCGCGCTGAAGACTGAAGGACGAAGACCGGAGACCGGGAGCCGAAGGACAGGGGCCGGCCGGGGAAGGCAAGGCGAGAGAGAGTTGTGGGGCTTGGGTAAATGTTGAGAGAAGTCACCGCGACTCGCTACGTCGAGCCCCTGCGGTCCGGTGGTTCCGTGCCCGGAGTCGTCGAGGCCGACGACCTCGGGACGTATGTCGTCAAGTTCACCGGCTCCGCGCAGGGCCGCAAGGCGCTGGTCGCCGAGGTGATCGTGGGCGAGCTGGCGCGGGCGCTCGGACTGCGGTTCCCCGAGCTGGTCCTCGTGCACTTCGATCCCAGGATCGCCGCGCACGAGCCGCACCAGGAGGTGCGCGACCTGCTCGACGCCAGTGCGGGGATCAACCTCGGCATGGACTATCTGCCGGGGGCGAGGGACTTCACCCCGGAGGTGGCGCGGACCTTCCGGGTGGATCCGCTGGAGGCCGGGCGGATCGTCTGGCTGGACGCGCTGACGGCGAACGTCGACCGCACCGTCCACAGCTCCAACCTGATGATCTGGCCGACGTTCGGCACCGTGCCGCCGCGCCTGTGGCTGATCGACCACGGTGCGGCCCTCGTCTTCCACCACCGCTGGGACGCCTCGGACCCGGGCAAGGCCTACGACCTCCGTCACCATGCCCTCGGCCCCTGCGCCCCCGACGTCCGCGCCGCCGACGCCGAACTGGCCCCCAAGGTGACCCGTGAGCTGCTGCACGAGATCCTTGCCCGGGTGCCGGACGACTGGCTCACCGAGGAGCCCGGCTTCGCCACCCCGGAGGCGGCCCGCGGCGCCTACGTCGACCATCTCGCCGCCCGCGTCCAGGCGTCCCCGGCCTGGCTGCCCACCGACTTCCCCAGCCGCCGGGAACTGGCGGCCGAGGAGGCACAGCGGGCCGCCAGGATCCAGGCGGGCCGGCCCGACTGGCTCAAGCGGGTCCCGGACCTGCACGGCAGACCGGCCGCCCGGCAGGACTGGTCGGTCCACCTGGGGTGACGGTCAGCCCTCCAGCCGCTCGTACGCCGGCAGCGTCAGGAAGTCGACGTAGTCCTCGTCCAGGGAGACCTTCAGCAGCAGGTCGTGGGCCTGCTGCCAGCGGCCGGCGGCGAAGGCCTCGTCGCCGCTCTCCCGGCGGATGGACTCCAGTTCCTCGGCGGCGATCCTGCGGACCAGCTCCGGCGTGGCCTTCTCGCCGTTGTCGAACTCCACGCCCGCGTCGATCCACTGCCAGATCTGCGAGCGGGAGATCTCGGCGGTGGCCGCGTCCTCCATGAGGTTGAAGATCGCGACCGCGCCCAGGCCGCGCAGCCAGGCCTCGATGTAACGGAGGCCGACCTGGACGGCGTTGACCAGGCCCGCGTACGTCGGCCGGGCGTCGAGGGAGTCGACGGCGATCAGGTCGGCCGCCTTCACATGGACGTCCTCGCGCAGCCGGTCCTTCTGGTGGGGCCGGTCGCCGAGGACCTTGTCGAAGGACTCCCGGCAGACGGGCACCAGGTCGGGGTGGGCGACCCAGGAGCCGTCGAAGCCGTCGTGGGCCTCGCGGTCCTTGTCGGCGCGGACCTTCTCCAGGGCCACCTTGTTGACCTCGGGATTCCGGCGGGAGGGGATGAAGGCCGCCATGCCGCCGATCGCGTGCGCGCCGCGCTTGTGGCAGGTGCGCACCAGGAGTTCGGTGTAGGCGCGCATGAACGGAGCCGTCATCGTGACCGAGTTGCGGTCGGGCAGGACGAACTTCGCGCCGCAGTCACGGAAGTTCTTGATGAGGGAGAACAGATAGTCCCAGCGGCCGGCGTTCAACCCCGAGGCGTGGTCGCGCAGTTCGTAGAGGATCTCCTCCATCTCGTACGCGGCTGTGATCGTCTCGATCAGGACGGTGGCGCGGATCGTGCCCCGCGGGATGCCCAGATGGTCCTGCGCGAAGACGAACACGTCGTTCCACAGGCGCGCCTCCAGGTGGGACTCCAGCTTCGGCAGGTAGAAGTACGGTCCCTTGCCGCGGTCGAGCAGACGCCGGGCGTTGTGGAAGAAGTACAGGCCGAAGTCGACGAAGGCGCCGGGCACCCGGGTGCCGTCGGCGTCGACGAGGTGACGCTCGTCCAGGTGCCAGCCGCGCGGGCGGGTGACGACCGTGGCGAGCTCCTCGTCCGGGCGCAGGGCGTAGGTCTTGCCGGAGGCGGCGTCGGTGAAGTCGATGTTCCTGGTGTGGGCGTCGACCAGATTGAGCTGGCCGAGGACGACGTTCTCCCAGGTGGGGGCGCAGGCGTCCTCGAAGTCGGCGAGCCAGACCCGGGCGCCGGAGTTGAGCGCGTTGACGGTCATCCTGCGGTCGGTGGGCCCGGTGATCTCGACCCGGCGGTCGTTCAGGGCCTCGGGGGCCGGGGCGACCTTCCAGGAGTCGTCCGCGCGGATCGCGGCCGTCTCGGGGAGGAAGTCCAGGGTGGCGGTGCGGGCGATCTCGGCGCGGCGCTGTGCGCGGCGGGCGAGGAGTTCGTCGCGGCGCGGTGTGAACCGCCGGTGCAGCTCGGCCACGAAGGCGAGTGCCGCGTCGGTGAGGACCTCCTCCTGCCGGGGCAGGGGCTCGGCGTCGACGGTGAGCGGCGGGGACGGCGCTGGTGCGGACATGAGCTGTCACTTCCTTCAAAGGGAGCCGCTTCCACGTCTCCCCGTGGTTGCCTCGGAGGGGTTCTCCTGAGGGTTTCCCCCGGGGGAGGGGCGGAAGGCCCGTGCTGTGCTGATGTCGAGACTCCCCGGGGGCGGGGCCGGGCGTCACTCGGCGTCCGGTGCCGTCCTGCTCACGCGAGGTGTCCCAGGTCGGCCTCGGTGTCGATGTCGTACGGCCGTGCCACGTCGCCGCACTCGACGAGGGTGAGCGACTCCTCGTGCGCCCTCAGATAGGCGCGTGCCCCCCGGTCGCCGGTCGCACTCGCCGTGACGCCCGCCCAGTGGGCCGCGCCGAGCAGGACGGGATGGCCGCGGACCCCCTCGTACGTCGCCGAGACCAGCGATGTCTCGTCCCGGTACGCCGCACGCACCCGGGCCACCGCCTCGGCGCCCACACCGGGCTGGTCGACCAGCAGGACCAGGGCCGCCCGGACCCCCGTACCGGCCAGCGAGTCCAGTCCCGCCCGCAGTGAGGAGCCCATGCCCCGCTCCCACTCCGGGTTGTCCACGAGCACACAGTCCGCCAGCCGCGCCCGCTCCCGTACGTCACGGGCCTGTGCGCCCAGCACCACGTGGACGCGTGCGCAGCCGGCCGCCCGCAGCGCCCCGGCCGCGTGCTCCACCAGGGGCCGGCCCCGGTGCTCGAGCAGCGCCTTGGGGCGCCCTCCGAGCCGCCGTCCGCCGCCGGCGGCCAGCACCAGCCCGGCCACCTCGTGCTCCGTGCGTGTCGTCATGGCTCCTGCCTACCCGGAGGGCCGCCGGCCGCACGGTGCTCGTAGGGCTGAATTTCGGTCTTCACGGTGGCGTGTCCCGTTCCGGGTGGCGTTTACTGATCCGTCCGAAGCTGTGCACAAGGAAGTGCCAGGGGGAGGACGGGCTGTGTTGCGGAGCTTGGGGCAGAGGCCGGTGACCGGCAGCGACGAGGGCAGGGGCGAGGGCAGGGGCGAGGATCCCAGGGTGGCGGAGCTGCGTGCCGCCGTGTCCAGGTTGCGGCGGGAGCTCGCCGCGCACCCCGCGGAGCTCCCCGATCGGGCGATAGCCGAGGACGAGCTCGCCGCTCTCGCCGCGATGGCCGCCCACGGCCGTCTCGAGATACCGCGGCTGCGCCGCTCCCTGCTGCTGATCGCCGGATCGATCGGCTCGGTCAGCGCCCTGAGGGACGGGCTGTCGCGGGTGCGGGCCGCGGTGGACCTGTTCGGGGAGCCGCCGCGCCGCTGAGCACCGTCGGCCCCGGTCCCGGTCCGGTCGGGTGCGGCCGGGCGGGGCGACCGTGTCCGGAGGACGACGGGCGGGGCGACCGTGTCGGCGCCCCGCTGCCTCTCACTCGGTCTTCTGCTTGTCGGACAGGACGAACAGCGCGCACGCCAGCACGATCAGGGCGATGCTCGCGTAGATCTCGTAGCCGTCGAGGAAGCCGATCCGCTGCACCAGGCCTCCGTGCCAGCCGGTGAACACGTGCACCAGGCCGAACGCACCCTGCACCAGGGCGATGAATCCGAGGAATCCCAGCAAGTTCTTCACGGTACGACCCTCACCTCGCGAAGCATTCTCGTCCATCGGCCGCAGGGCGAGCCGTCGCCGTCGGAAGTCTGCTCTCGCTGCCCGCGGGTGCGACCAAAGTCCATGCCGGTGCGACTTCGGTCGCCGATCCGCCGTACCGGGCGGTGGGGTGCGGGGCGGCTTGCGTAGATTGGCGCACTGTGACGAGCGACGGAACGACGTGGGAACCGCCGGTGTTCACGGCGCGGCGGTGGTGGCTGCCGTCCGCCGTGGCGGACGAGCTGACCGAGGTGCTCGACCCCGACACCGGACGGCGGAGCCGGCCGCGGCGCACCGCACGTGACTGGATCGTCGACTTCGGCTGCTTCTTCCTGGCCGTGGGGCTGTGGCTGGGCGTCGCGGGCACCCTGCACAGCGACCCTCACACCCCGCGCCTCCTGGTCGCCGTCGATCTGCTGCTCGGCGCTCTCTCCTGTGCGACGGTCTGGGTGCGCCGCCGCTGGCCCCTCGCCCTGGCCGTCGTCATGCTCCCCGTCTCCTTCGTCGCCTCCTCCGCGGCCGGGGCCCAGCTCGTCGCGCTCTTCACGCTCACCGTGCACCGGCCCTTCCGGTACGTGGCCTGGATCGGCGGTGCCATGATCGCCCTGGTCCCGGTCTTCTACTGGTGGCGCCCCGACCCCGAGATGTCGTACACGGGCGCCGTCGTCTTCTCCGTGCTGCTGACTCTCCTGACCATCGGCTGGGGCATGTTCGTACGGGCCAAGCGGCAGCTCATGCTGAGCCTGCGCGACCGGGCCCGGCGCGCCGAGACGGAGGCGCGGCTGCGCGCCGAGCAGGCGCAGCGGCTCGCCCGCGAGGCCATCGCCCGCGAGATGCACGACGTCCTCGCCCACCGGCTCAGCCTGCTGAGCGTGCACGCGGGCGCCCTGGAGTTCCGGCCCGAGGCACCCCGCGAGGAGATCGCGCGGGCGGCCGGGGTGATCCGGGAGAGCGCGCACGAGGCCCTGCAGGACCTGCGGGAGATCATCGGCGTACTGCGGGCCGACGGTTCCGACGACGCGGGCCGCCCCCAGCCCACCCTCGCCGCGCTGGAGGCCCTGGTCGCCGAGTGCCGTGAGGCCGGCATGGAGGTCACCCTGACCGACACTGTCACCGACCCGGCCGCCGTCCCCGCCTCCGTCGGCCGCACCGCCTACCGCATCGCCCAGGAGGCCCTGACCAACGCCCGCAAGCACGCCCCGGGCACACGGGTGACGGTGACGGTCGCCGGCGCTCCGGGCGACGGCCTCGACATCCGCATACGCAACTCCGCCCCCGAGCGCGAAGCCCCCCACGTTCCCGGCTCCGGCCAGGGCCTGATCGGTCTGACCGAACGCGCCACCCTGATCGGCGGCACCCTGGAGCACGGCCCGACGCCCGACGGGGGGTTCGAGGTGCGGGGGCGGCTTCCGTGGGGGTGACCGCGGAGCGGTCCGTGCCGTCCGTGCGGTTCATGCCATCGGTGTGTCATGCGCGCCCATGGGGCGGCGGGCGGGTTCAGGGGCGCAGCACCACGCGCCGACCGTGGAGTTCCCCCTGCTCCATGCGGCGGTGGACCTGAGCCGTCGCGCTCAGGGGCTGGTACTCGACGAGGCGGGGACGCAGTGCGCCGGCCGCCAGGAGATCGTTGACGGCACGGGCCGCGTCGGCCAGTTCCGCGGTCGTGGCGTTGGAGAGGGCGAAGCCGCGCACGGAGCCGTCCTTCATGTAGAGGGCACCGACCGGGAGGGCCGGCGCGTCCCGGGCGCCGGACATGACGACGATCCGGCCGCGGTGGGCGAGGAGGCCGACCGCGGTTTCGAGGTCGTTGTGGCCGGAGGTGTCGATGTGCACGTCGACACCGTCCGGGGCGAGGGCCGCCAGCCGCGCCGCGAGAGCGTCGGCGTGGTAGTCCACGACGTGGGCCGCGCCCAGGGAGCGGACATGGGCGTGGTCGCGTGGTGCGGCGGTGGCGAGCACGCGCGCGTGTGCGTGGACCGCGCACTCCACCAGCGCGCTGCCCACGTTGCCGCCCGCGCCGCAGACCAGGACCGTCTCGCCGGGCCGCAGCCCGCCGTGGGTGAAGAGAGCCAGGTGGGCGGTCGCGGCCGGGTGGAACACGGCCACCGCCTCCCCCGGGGCGACGCCCGGCGGCAGCCGGTAGAGGCGGTCGGCCGGCACCACGGCCTGTTCGGCGGCGGCGCCCTGCCGTCCGTCGTGGCCGAGGCTGTCGCACCACACCGTCTCGCCCACGGTGAAACCGGACCCCGGGGCGGCCACCGTGCCCACCAGGTCGCGTCCGACCACGAACGGGAACGGCAGCGGCGTACGGAACACCCCGGAGCGGACCAGCGTGTCCACCGGGTCGACCGCGGTGGCCAGCACATCCACCAGCACCTCGCCCGGACCCGGCACGGGAGCGGGCAGTTCGCCGTAGCGGATGAGGTCGGGCGGACCCAGCTGTTCGACATAAGCGGCGCGCATGCACAGCAAGTGTCCCACCGGACCGCTCTCCGCGCGCGTGCGCTCGGTGGTTCCTCGGTGGTCCTGCCGACGGAAATCCGGGCGCGGTCCGGCTGCCGCACAGGGGCGACGCTGCCGCACAACGGTGACGCCGGAGGCAGCCCCGTCACCGGGGCAGCGGTGAGCGGGTCGGTGCGCTGTCCGTCGTACCCCCGTCATCGGCGCGCCGGACGCCGGTCAGAAACTGCCGATTCCGCTGAATCCGCTGAAGCCACCGCCGTCGTAGCCGCCGCCGTCGTAGCCGCCGATGTAGCGGCCTGCTCCCGACACTCCGCTGACGAAGGAGGACCGAGACGACCTGGACGAAGAGAACGAGAAGGGCTGAGGGCCCTGCCGGCTGTCCTTCCAGAGGTCCTTCGTCACCGTGTCCCACCACTTCCAGAAGGAAACGGGGACGTCCTGCGCACGGCACTCGCGCTCCACCTCGGCCTGGGCCGCCGTGTCCCACTGGATCTCGACGGTACGGTCACTGCCGCGCACCAACGCCAGAAGGCGTTCTTCGAGCTGACCTGCCGTCAGACCGTCCTCGGGGGAGGACTCGGCCGGGGAGTCCGGCAGCGCGAGGGCAGCCGGTACGTCGGTCCGGTGGACGAACACGGGTGAGCCGGCCTCGGCCACCGTGAACAGCCACACCCGCTTGGCGGCAACCGCGTTCAGCACGGAGAGCCTGCGTGCCTCCTCCTCGCGGCGTGCGCGCTCGCGCGCCTCTTCTTCCGCCTTGTGCTCGGCCAGCCGCCGTGCGATCTCCTCCCGGACCGGCCGGTACTCCTCCTCCGCCCGCTGCACGGCGGCGGCGAAAGCGCGTTGGGCCTGCTCCGACCGTTTCCTCATCCGCTTTCGCCGTCCCGGCCAGGGGAACGGTTGGGGGATCTCCGTCCGGCTCCGCCTGCCGGTGTACAGGTTCACCTTGCACTCCTGGCCACCATGGGCCCGGTACAGGTCCTCCAAGGCGCGGGAGAGAGAGCCGAGGCAGGTGCGTACGGCTGCGTCCCACTGCTCGAGCTCCGCCTGAGAACAGGAGAGGACTTCGCCCCACTCGTTCTTTGACACCACCCGGTACACCTCGATGCTCTCCGGGCACTGGACGGAGACCGCCGGAACGAACCGATCCCGGCAGAGCCACCGCACGTCGAACTCGACCTTGTCCCGTCTCACCCTGTGGTACGTCACGCTGCTCCCCCTCCCGCCTCACCCGACGGTGCCGCATCCGGCTGCGTGCACCGGGCGGTCAGCACACCACGGACAACTATTCAGCGTAACCGTGCAGATACCTTTCTGCGTCCGAAAAATCCGAAAAACGCGACCAGCGGCTGAGGGGCCACGGGCATCGACAGGTCCTTCCGTACACCTCCCCCTGCACAACCGACCCGGGGTGGTCGACGGGGCCCGGGCTTTGGTTGGGTGGGGTCCATGAGCACGATCCGACTGCTTCTCGTCGACGACGACCCGCTGGTGAGAGCGGGTCTGTCCCTCATGCTGGGCGGCGCCGACGACATCGAGATCGTCGGTGAGGCGGCCGACGGCAGCGAGGTGCGGGACCTGGTCGACCGCACCCGGCCGGACGTCGTCCTGATGGACGTACGGATGCCGGGCGTGGACGGTCTGACGGCGACGGAACAGCTGCGCGGACACCCCGAGGCACCCCAGGTCATCGTTCTCACCACCTTCCACGCCGACGAGCAGGTGCTGCGCGCCCTGCGCGCGGGTGCCGCCGGGTTCGTCCTCAAGGACACTCCGCCGGCCGAGATCGTGCAGGCGGTACGCCGGGTCGCGGCCGGCGATCCGGTGCTCTCGCCCGCCGTGACCCGCCAGCTGATACGGCACGCCGCCGGTGGCGCCGCCGACGACCGGCGTGCCCGCGCGCGGGAACGTCTCGCCCCGCTCAACGACCGCGAGCGCGAGGTCGCCGTCCGGGTCGGCCGCGGACTGGCCAATGCCCAGATAGCGGCCGAACTGTTCATGAGCGTGGCCACCGTCAAGACCCATGTCTCCCGCATCCTCGCCCGGCTCGGCCTCAACAACCGCGTACAGATCGCCCTGCTCGTCCATGACGCGGGACTCCTCGAGCAGGACATGCCCTGAGGCGAGTTCCGGCGGCGCGGCGCTTTTCGGCGGTCCGGCACTTCGCGGATGCGCCGTGCGTTGACCGGGCACCGGCAGTCTTTCCGCACTCCGGAGGGGAGTGGTGATGGCAGACGCGATCGACCTGAACGAGTACGGGGCGAAGCTCCGGGAGGACCCGCATTCCGTCTACGCCGAACTGCGCGCACTCGGCCCGGTGCACCGGGTGCGGCTGCCACCGCCCGAGAACTACGACAGCTGGCTCGTCGTCGGATACGAGGAGGCACGCGCCGCGCTCGCCGACCCCCGCCTGGCCAAGGACGTCAGCTCGCTCGACACGCCGCCCTTCGCCGGCCGACCGGCGTTCGACAAGAATCTGCTGGCCGTCGACCCGCCGCAGCACACGCGCTTACGCGCGCTGGTCACGCGGGCGTTCACCGCGCGCCGTGTGAAGGCACTGGAGCCGCGGATCCAGCGGATCACCGACGACCTGCTGGACGCGATGCTGCCGCACGGACACGCGGACCTGGTGGAGGCGTTCGCGTATCCGCTGCCGATCACGGTCATCTGCGAACTGCTGGGCGTGCCGGAGATCGACCGGGCCGCGTTCCGGGAGATGTCCAACGAGATGGTCGCCCCCACCAGCGAGGAGGCGCAGCAGCGGGCGGTGGACCGGCTCCTCGTGTACCTCGCCGAGCTGATCGAGGACAAGCGCCGCGCCGGACCGGCCGACGATCTGCTCAGTGCCCTGATCCGCACCACGGCCGAGGACGGCGACCGGCTCTCCGCCGAGGAACTGCGCGACATGGCCTTCCTGTTGCTCATCGCGGGCCATGAGACGACGGTCAACCTCATCGTCAACGGCGTGCACACCCTGCTGACCCACCCGGAGCAGCTGGCGGAGCTGCGCGCGGACCCGGATCTGATCGACGACGCCATCGAGGAGATGCTGCGGTACGAAGGTCCCGTGGAGACCGCCACGTTCCGGTACGCCGCCCAGCCCCTGGAGATCGCGGGCATCGTCATAGAGCGGGGCGAGCCGGTGCTGATAGGTCTCTCCGCCGCCAACCGGGACGCCGGACGCTACGCGGCCCCCGACCGGTTCGACATCCATCGCGACGCCCGCGGCCACCTCGCCTTCGGCCACGGCATCCACTACTGCCTGGGCGCCCCTCTGGCCCGTCTGGAAACCCGCACGGCCCTGCGTACCCTTCTCCGGCGCGCTCCTGCCCTGGCACTCGACGGCCCGCCCGGCGAATGGTTTCCGGGCATGCTGATCCGGGGCAGGCGAAGCCTGCCGGTGCGCTGGTAGCGCCGGTCCGGTCATCCCCGGCTCGACGCAGGGGCGTTCGCTCCCTGCGCAGCGGTCGCCTGGTCAATTGTCCGGTGCGCACCGGTTGCCTGGTGCGCACCGGACGTCCGGTGAGGGCCGGCCGCCGGATGTGGCGGATGCGGGTCGGCCGCCGGGTGTGGACCGGCCGCCGGGTGCGGATTGGCAACCGGGTGCGGATTGGTCGACTTGTGTCCGGACGTACTTCGCCTGGACACAAGTCGACTGTCCCGCAAGGCAGCTGGGCGTGCAGGCGTCATCGGAGCGGCTGAGGGCCCGTCACCGGAACGCCGTCCGGGGCCCGCCCGGGATTCCCGGGATCTCCGCCAGGTACACCGGGCGGCGCTCGCGGCGGGACATCTCGCAGGCCTCGGCGATCCGCAGGGCCTGCAAGGCCTCGCGGCCGTCGCACGGGTTGGGGCGCTCACCGCGCACGACCTGGACGAAGGCGCGCAGTTCGGCCTCGTAGGAGGGGCCGAAGCGCTCCAGGAAGTCGGACCAGGGCTTGTCCGCGGCCGGCGGCCCGGTCGGCTCGGTGGACGCGATCGGCGTACGGTCGTCGAGGCCGACCACGATCTGGTCCAGCTCCCCGGCCAGTTCCATGCGGACGTCGTACCCCGCGCCGTTGAGCCGGGTCGCGGTGACCGTGGCGAGGGTGCCGTCGTCCAGCGTGAGCAGTGCCGCACCGGTGTCGATGTCACCGGCCTCGCGGAACATCGCGGGACCGGCGTCGGACCCGACCGCGTACACATGCGAGACCTCACGCCCCGTCACCCAGCGCAGGATGTCGAAGTCGTGGATCATCGTGTCCCGGAACAGCCCGCCGGACAGCGGCAGCCACTCCGCGGGCGGCGGCGCCTGGTCGGAGGTGAGGGCGCGGACCGTGTGCAGACGGCCGAGCCGCCCCGAGCGCACCGCCTCGCGGGCGCCGGTGTAGCCGGTGTCGAAACGGCGCTGGAAGCCCATCTGCAGGATCGTCCCCGCCGCCTCCACCTCTTCGATCGCGTGCACCGTGCCCGGCAGGTCCAGCGCGATCGGCTTCTCGCAGAACACCGGCAGCCCCGACCGTGCCGCCCGGCTGATCAGTTCGGCGTGGGCGGAGGTCGCTGTGGTGATCACCACAGCGTCCACACCCCACTTGAAGACCTCGTCCACGCTCGGCGCCACCGTCTCGCCCAGCCGGTGGGCCAGCTCCTGCGCCCGCGCCGTATCGGCGTCCGTGAGAATCAGTGATCCGACCTCGTAATGGCGGCTGAGCGTAATTGCATGAACAGTTCCGATGCGGCCCGTACCGATGACCCCGATGCGCATGGAAACAAAGTGGAGGTGGAGCCCGCACGCTGTCAATCAGTATGTCAGGACAATCAAACCAGATGGCTTCCCGTCCACCGGTGGTGGGATTACGCTCGGGCCGTGCCGAAACCAGACGTGGACCCCACCGCCTCGCTCGAGCTCAGTGTGGACCGGAGCTCCCCGGTGCCGCTGTACTTCCAGCTGTCCCAGCAGCTCGAGTCCGCGATCGAGCAGGGCACTCTTCCTCCCGGCAGCCTGCTGGGCAACGAGATCGAGCTCGCCGCACGGCTCGGCCTGTCCCGGCCCACCGTCCGCCAGGCCATCCAGTCGCTCGTCGACAAGGGACTCCTGGTGCGCCGCCGCGGCGTCGGCACACAGGTCGTGCACAGCAAGGTCCGGCGTCCGCTCGAACTGAGCAGTCTCTACGACGACTTGGAGGCCGCGGGACAGCGTCCGACGACCAAGGTCCTGGTCAACACGGTCGTTCCCGCGTCCGGCGAGGTCGCCGCCGCCCTCGGGGTGACCGAGGACGAGGAGGTGCACCACATCGAGCGGCTGCGTCTCGCGCACGGCGAGCCGATGGCGTACCTCACCAACTATCTGCCGCTCGGCCTGCTCGACCTGGACACCGGCCAACTGGAGGCCACCGGTCTGTACCGGCTGATGCGCGCCGCCGGGATCACCCTGCACAGCGCCCGCCAGTCCATCGGCGCCCGCGCCGCCACCCCCGCCGAGGCCGAGCGGCTCGGCGAGGCGAAGGGCGCTCCGCTGCTCACCATGCAGCGCGTCACCTTCGACGACACCGGCCGTGCGGTGGAGTACGGCACCCACACCTACCGGCCGTCGCGCTACTCCTTCGAGTTCCAGTTGCTCGTGCGGTCCTGATCGCTTGATCGCGTCGGGCCCGGGGCCGGCCGTCGCATGTCCATGACGGGTGTCGCGTGTCCGTGACGGGCGTGGCGCGTCCAGGGGCTCGCCGTGTCCGGAACGGTTCGGCCCGCCGGGAGTCCCCGGTCGTGGAAGCCGCGGGTCCCGGTGTCCGGCGACAGGGTGACCGCCGGCCGACGGAACCTTCACCGCTCTCGAATGTGCATTCAAATGCTGCTGTGAAGGTGCTCGGTTCCCGGAGGGTGCGGCGGTGGCACGGAGACACGGTCCGGGTGTTGTCCGGATCACCCGCAGCCCGCATCGCGGGGACCCACGACCCGCAGTGCGCGGACCTGCACTCGCGTCGCACGGACCGGACGGGAGGCCGTCCCCTCCCGCACCCATGCGCTCTCGTTGCGCTTTCGTTTCGTTTTCGTCCTGCTTCAGTCCCGGTTCGGTCCCGGTTCCGTCTCACCGGAAGCGGGACACAGCGGTCGGCGGACCCGTGCATGGCGGGGTGCCCCGGAAGGGCCGATCCGGCAGACGACAGACGGTGACGTGCCCGGCGACCCGCGTCACCGGCCACAGGGGAGAGCGGCCCGCATGTGCCGGGAACCGGTGCTCACCCCTCCGCTCCCCCGTACAGTACCGTTATCGGCCGTGCGGCAGAATCTGCCCCGATGAGCACCTATCGCGACCTCACCGCCCCCATCGGCTCCCGTCGTGCCCCCGTACTGCGGACTGTGGGCACCCGAGAGCGTCGCTCCCACCTGACCGCACCCCGGGTGCCCACGGTGGGCATCGACATCGGCGGCACCAAGGTGATGGCGGGCGTCGTCGACGCCGACGGCAACATCCTGGAGAGGCTCCGCACGGAGACCCCGGACAAGTCCAAGAGCCCGAAGGTCGTCGAGGACACCATCGTCGAACTGGTCCTGGACCTGTCCGACCGGCACGACGTGCACGCGGTCGGCATCGGTGCGGCCGGCTGGGTCGACGCCGACCGCAACCGCATCCTGTTCGCCCCCCACCTGTCCTGGCGCAACGAGCCGCTGCGCGACCGTCTCTCCGAGCGCCTGTCCGTGCCGGTCCTGGTCGACAACGACGCCAACGCCGCCGCCTGGGCCGAGTGGCGCTTCGGCGCGGGCCGGGGCGAGGACCACCTCGTCATGATCACGCTGGGTACCGGCATCGGCGGAGCCATCCTGGAAGGCGGCCAGGTCAAGCGGGGCAAGTACGGCGTCGCCGGTGAGTTCGGGCACATGCAGGTCGTGCCCGGCGGCCACCGCTGCCCGTGCGGCAACCGGGGCTGCTGGGAGCAGTACAGCTCCGGCAACGCCCTGGTGCGCGAGGCACGCGAGCTGGCCGCGGCCGACTCCCCGGTCGCCTACGGGATCATCGAGCGCGTCAAGGGGGACATCTCCGCCATCACCGGTCCGGTGATCACCGAGCTGGCCCGCGAGGGCGACGCCATGTGCATCGAACTGCTCGAGGACATCGGCCAGTGGCTCGGTGTCGGCATCGCCAACCTCGCCGCCGCCCTCGACCCGTCCTGCTTCGTCATCGGCGGCGGTGTCTCCGCGGCCGACGACCTGCTGATCGCTCCCGCCCGGGACGCCTTCAAGCGCCACCTCACCGGCCGCGGCTACCGGCCCGAGGCCCGTATCACCCGCGCCCAGCTGGGGCCCGAGGCCGGCATGGTCGGCGCCGCCGATCTCGCCCGGCTGGTCGCCCGCCGCTTCCGGCGCGCCAAGCGGCGCCGGGTCGAGCGGTACGAGCGCTACGAGCGGTACGCGGAGGCACGACGGGCGGCCCGGGAGGCCCTGTGACGACGTCGCTGCCACGTCAGACGGCGTCTCCGGCCGGACCACCGCCCCCGCGCGTCGAGGACCGCTTCCACCGGATCCGCCGCAGGGCCCTCACTCTGCTGATCATCGTGCTGCTGATCGGCATCCCGGCCGGCTACCTGGTGATCTCGGCCAACCAGAGCCGCGACAGCGGCAAGGACAAGGAGGCCAAGTACTCGGCGACCGGCCTCACCCCCACCTATCCGGCCAAGGTCCAGCGCCGCCTCTACCAGGTGCCGATACCGCACCCGGCCGACCGGGTCGCCTCGTACGAGACGAACAACTGGAAGACCAGCCGCCTCTACGTCCAGTTCCGGACCACCCAGGCCGGCCTGGACACCTTCCTCGAGGCCATGGGGGTCAACCGGGGCGACCTCGAGAAGGACGACATCACCATCAACGCCCGTGACCGGAGGATCACCGGCTGGACGTTCAACGGCCCGGGCCCCTGGTGGGGGCTCACGCACAAACAGGAGAACCCCGCTCCCACCCAGGACGTCGTCGTCAACATGTCCGACCCGGACCTGCCGATGGTGTACGTCGTCTCCCAGACCGTGCCCTGACGGACGGACCGTGCTCGGGGCAACGGACCGTGCTCGGAGCAACGGGCCGTGCCCTGGGCAGACGGGCCGCGTCCCGGCAGACGGGCCGCGTCCCGGCGGACGGATCGCGCCCCGGCGGACGGGCCGTGCTCCGACGGAGGACGGAGGAAGGAGGAAGGCCGGCCGTCGCCGGGACCGGTTGTCGGACCCCGCCCGTATGGTCGGGAACGGCTGACTCGACGGACGCGACGATGGGCGGGAGGTGACAGGACGGATGGGCGACACGGCCGTGGCGGAGACGGACCGGACGGCGGACGGCCTGCCCGTGCGGCTCGCCGCCGTCTTCCTGCCCGCACCCCTGCCGCGCGAGGGGCGCCTCGCCTTCTGGGACCCGGACGGCGAGGTGTGGCCGGCGGACGGCCTCACCGGGGACCACGGGCACCGCCGTCCCGCGCACACGGAGCTGACCGTCGTACGACGCCACGGGGCGGGCGTGCGCCGCAGAAGCGTCCCCGCGCTGTCGCTGCCGGTCGAGGAGGCGCTGCCCCACCTCGTGCGGGCCCGGCACGACCCGGCGGCCCATCCCGCCACCGCCTGCTGGGGCGCCGCCGCCCTGCACGCCCTGCGGCTCGTCGCCGGCGGACGGCTGCTGCTCGGCCTGACCGCCACCGCGCACGACGCCTGGCGGGCGGGCCCCCTCGACCCGGACGACATCGCCCACCTGCGCGCGAACGCCGCCGCCCTGCCGTACGAGGGCCACGCGGTCCCGCTGCCCGGACCGGGCCCTCTCCGGCTGCCCGAGCCGGAGGCACTGCTGCGCGCCTTCCTCGACGCGGTCGCCGACACCCTGCCCCGCACCCCGGCCGCACCCCGCACCTGCGGGAAACCCTTTGCCGACCGCCGGCCGCAGCACCTGCCGCACGCCCACGACTGGGCCGCCGAGGTCGCCGCCGGCATGGACGCGGGCGTACGGATCTCCCTGCGGCTGGACCTGTCGGCGTACGACCTCTTCGACAGCCGGGACGGCCAGGGCGGCCAGGGCGGTGACGGCGACGGCGGCGCGGTGCGGGCGGCGGGAGCGGCGGTCCTCCAGGTGCACAGCCTCGCCGACCCCACCCTCGTGACCGACGCGGCACCCCTGTGGGCGGGGGAGGCCGACGCGGCGTTCGGCCCACGCGCACGCGTGGACGCCGCCCTGGCCCTGCGGCGCGCGGCCCGCGTCTGGCCGCCGCTGAACCGGCTCTGCGAACAGGACGTGCCCGACGTACTCGCCCTGTCCGAGGACGAGGTGGGCGAACTGCTCGGCGAGGCCGCGCCCCGGCTCGCCGCGGCCGGGGTCGCCGTGCACTGGCCGCGCGACCTGGCGCAGGACCTCACCGCGACCGCGGTGGTGCGGCCCGCACCCGGCTCCGCGGCCGACGGCACGGACTTCCTCGCGAGCGAGAACCTGCTGCGGTTCCAGTGGCAGCTGGCGCTCGGCGACGACCCGCTCACCGACGCCGAGATGGACGCCCTCGCCGAGGCGCACCGCCCGGTGGTGCGGCTACGGGACCGCTGGGTGCTCGTCGACCCCGCCCTCGTCCGCAAGGCCCGCGCACGCGACCTGGGGCTGCTCGACCCGGTCGACGCGCTGTCCGTCGCTCTCACCGGCACCGCGGAGGTCGACGGCGAGACGGTGGAGGCGGTGCCGGTCGGCGCGCTGGCGGCCCTGCGGGACCGGATCACCGCCGGCGTACGGCCCGCCGAGCCGCCGCCGGGCCTCGCCGCCACCCTGCGCGACTACCAGCTGCGCGGCCTGGCCTGGCTCGACCTCATGACCTCCCTCGGCCTCGGCGGCTGCCTCGCCGACGACATGGGCCTGGGCAAGACGGTCACCGTCATCGCCCTGCACCTGAAGCGGGCGCGCGGCGAACCGACCCTGGTGGTCTGCCCCGCCTCCCTGCTGGGCAACTGGCAGCGGGAGATCAACCGGTTCGCGCCCGGTGTCCCCGTCCGCCGCTTCCACGGACCGGACCGCACCCTGGACGGTCTCGACGGCGGCTTCGTGCTCACCACGTACGGCACCATGCGGTCGACGGCGCCCCTGCTGGCCGGGCAGTCCTGGGGCATGGTCGTCGCCGACGAGGCCCAGCACATCAAGAACCCCTGCTCGGCGACCGCGAGGGCACTGCGCACGATCCCGTCCCCCGCGCGCGTGGCCCTCACCGGCACCCCCGTGGAGAACAACCTCTCCGAGCTGTGGGCCATCCTCGACTGGACCACCCCCGGACTCCTCGGCCCGCTGAAGTCCTTCCGCGCCCGGCACGCGCGCGCGGTGGAGAACGGCACGGCCGCCGGGAACGGCGAGGCCGCCCGGCGCCTGGCCCGGCTGGTGCGCCCTTTCCTGCTGCGCCGCCGCAAGTCCGACCCCGGCATCGTCCCCGAACTCCCGCCCAGGACCGAGACCGACCACCCGGTGCCGCTCACCCGGGAACAGGCCGCGCTGTACGAGGCGGTGGTGCGCGAGTCGATGCACGCCATCGGGGCGGCCGAGGGCATGGCCCGGCGCGGGCTGGTCCTGAAACTGCTGACCTCGCTGAAGCAGATCTGCGACCACCCGGCCCTGTACCTCAAGGAGGAGCCCCCGCCGGGCGGCGACGGCCGCCTGGCGGCCCGCTCCGGCAAACTCGCCCTGCTGGACGAGCTGCTGGACACCGTGCTCGCCGAGGACGGCTCGGCCCTGGTCTTCACCCAGTACGTCGCCATGGCCCGCCTGATCACCTCCCACCTCGGCGCCCGCGCGATCCCCGTCGACCTCCTCCACGGCGGTACGCCCGTCCCGGAGCGCGAGCGCATGGTGGACCGCTTCCAGAGCGGCGCCACCCCGGTCCTCGTCCTCTCCCTGAAGGCGGCCGGCACCGGCCTGAACCTCACCCGCGCGGGCCATGTCGTCCACTTCGACCGCTGGTGGAACCCGGCGGTGGAGGAACAGGCCACCGACCGCGCCCACCGCATCGGCCAGACCCAGCCGGTCCAGGTCCACCGCCTGATCACCGAGGGCACCGTCGAGGACCGCATCGCCGAGATGCTCGCCGCCAAGCGCGCCCTGGCCGACGCGATCCTCGGCTCCGGCGAGCCGGCCCTCACCGAACTGACCGACCGCGAGCTGTCCGACCTGGTCTCGCTGCGGAGGGAGACCTGATGGACGAACGCCCCGCCGACGCGGCCCGCCGAGCCCTGCGCGCCGCCCGCCGGCAGCAGCCCCCGGCGGCCGAAGGCTCCCGGAAGCCGACCCGCCCCGAGCGCGTACCACCGGGCGGGACGGACCGGCCGGACGAGACGAACCGCCCGAGCGCCGCCGCACGGGACGCGCTGCGCCGCGCACGGTCCGCCCGGCACGGTGACCGCACCGCGGACGGCGCGGCCGAGGGCGTGCCGCCCAGGGCCGAGACCCCGGCGGACACCGTCGCCACCGCCGCCTCGACGCCGCACCCTCCAGAC